>CACXFR010000209.1 GCA_902766935.1 uncultured Planctomycetota bacterium
TCCCGTCTTCCTTCATCGCCTCGCCGGTGATGTTGGCGGTATCGGGAACCTGTTTGACTAAAACGATGCAGTGATAGCCCATACTGAAAAAACTCCAATCCCTGGTTATTCGGCTGTGCTTTCGCCCCTCTCCGGTCGGCCGATACCGAGCGGAAAGCGCGAAAACTGTGGGAGAATTGCCTGTCCTTTGAATAATATCGCGGTCTATTTTTACCAGTTTACTTAAATCGCGTCAACGCTAAAATCTCTGGGCGCGCGAAGCCGCCCCGCGGCGCGGAAGAAAACCGACACCGGGCGGAAAGAGGAAAAGCGCGCCCCGGCGCGCCGCGCCGAGACCGGCGACGAAGATCAAAAACCGATCAGAAAGATCATCGCCAGCGCCATGTAGATGAGGGTGCCGAGCGTATCGGAAATCCCCGCGACGAAGGGGTTGCTCATCAGCGCGGGATCCCACCCGAGTTTTTTGAAAAGGAGCGGCAGAAGAGCGCCGGTCATGTTGCTGCTGAAAACGACCAAAAGGACGGTGGCGGGAACGACGAGAAGGCGGATAAACGAAATTTCGCCGCTGAGGAGTTTCGGCCACATAATGATGAGGACGTTCAGCAGGCCGCACAGCCCCATGGCCGCGCCGAGAATCAGTCCCATCAGGACCTCGCGCCGGAGGATCCGGAACCAATCCCCCAGGGTGACCTGCCCGGTCGCCAGCGCGGTGACCACCAGCGTCGCCGACTGACCGCCGCTGTTCCCCCCGGTTGAGACGATCATCGGCAGGAAGGTCGCCAGCCAGAAGACCTTATGGTTGACGTCCTCGAACCAGTTCAGAATGAACGCGGTCGAAATCGCGCCGAACAGGAGGATCGCCAGCCACATAAATCGGCTGCGCGCCAACTGCCAGAGGCCGGTCGAAAGGTACGGATCTTCGAGCGGCGCCACGCCGGCGGCCAGATGGGCGTCTTCGGCCATCTCTTCGACCACCGCGTCGAGAACGTCGTCGTGGGTGATGATCCCGAGCATTTTGCTGTCGTCGTCGACGACGGGAATCGCGGAAAAGTCGTATTTCCGCACGAGCGAGGCGGCGACCTCGCGGTCCTGCGCGGCGTTGACGGTGATCACGTCGCGCTTCATATAGTCGCTCAGCGGGGTGTCGGGCTTGCTGATATGCCGCAGCAGCTCTTTGGCCGAGACGAGCCCGACCAGTTTTCCGTCGGCGTCGACCACGTAGAGGTAGTTCAGCGTCTCCAAGGTCTGCGACTGGCGGCTGATTTCGTCCAGCGCCTGGCGGAACGTCATGTCTTCGCGGAGGCGGACGTAGTCGGTCGACATTTCCGCGCCGCAGCTGTCTTCGGGATACGAGCTCAGATTCTGAATATCGATCTGGTCCTCGGCGGGAACCATCGGCAGAATTTCGTCGACGATCTCCGGCTCGACTTCGTCGAGGATGTCGACGCGGTCGTCCGAAGGAAGGTAGGGAATGAAGTCGGCGATTTCGTCGCGCGGGGCCGATTCGAAGATCTGAACCTGAAGATCTTCGTCGAAGTAGCTGAAGATATCCGAACGGGTCGCCGGATCGATATTGCGGAGAATAGACCAGATTTCGTTGGGAGTCAGACCGACCATAAAGTCGGCGGTACTCGCGGGGTGGAGCGCCGAACAGAACTGCCGCATTTCTTCCACATCGTTTTTGGCAAGCATTTCTCGAAGCTCCGGCAGGAGCAGACTGTTCGGCGACATGCTCACGATGGATTCCCCCTTGCTTACGGTTTCGACGCTCTTAGCCCGGGAACAAAATTCCTTGCAAGACTATACATCAAAAGGGAGTGTTGTCAACCGGATGGGTGTCAAAACGGGTAGTTTGGGCAACACTGAAAGGGTCTGTTTTAGAAATCCTTTTCCTTTTGGATTTATTAGGCGATATATGAGGAGAAGCGCGGAAAACCCGGTTCCCGGCGGAGACGTAAAATTCGGGTTGACCTTGCCGCGGAACGATTTTAGAATGGGATAAATTCGCAAGCGGGGGGTTCTTCACAAAGATTTAGGGGCGTTTTTCTCCGCGGTGCGGAGGGCGATCGGCGAAATTCAGCGGTTTAACCAATTCTGTCTCCGTCTATTAACTTAGGGATACCATAAAGAGCGAGTCGATCCGCATCGCATTTGTTATGTCTCGCGCCGTTTCCTCTTTTGAAACCGTCGAAAGAGGAGTCGGGCGGTGTTACTATCTTGCGGCCGAAAGGAACGGTAATGAGTGAAACCCAATCGCGGTTGGTTGCCGACGTTGAAAAGTTAGCGCACACACAGGTCAATGACTGCTACCAGTGCGGGAAATGTACCGCCGGCTGTCCCCGGGGGGACGTAATGGACGTCGGCCCGACCCGGCTGATCCGTCTGGTTCAGACCGGCGCGGTCCTCGAGGCGGCGCGGGCCGAGTCGATCTGGCAGTGTGTTTCATGCCTCACCTGTTCGACCCGATGCCCGAAATCGGTCAACATTTCGGGCGTGGTCGACGCTTTGAGGCAGATTTCGGTCGAACGCGGAATGACGGCCAAACGGTTCCGCCGGACGGTTCTCTTTCAGAAAGAATTTCTCCGCAACATTCGCCGAAACGGGCGCACCAACGAGCTGGAGCTGGTCGTCTTCTGGAAACTTCTCGGATTCGCCTCGGACTTCAATCCGCTGGCGGCTCTGCGCGACGCGCATCTGGGTCCGAAAATGTTCCTCCGGCATAAGCTTCACTTCATGCCCGGCTCCCCCGTCAGGGACAAAGCCGTGGTCCGCCGCATCTTCGACAGATGCATGGCCGAACGAAAACCCGAAACCGAAGAGTGATACGGACAGAGGAATAGACAACGATGGGTACAACAGAATTCGGATATTATCCCGGCTGCGCGCTTCACGGCTCGTCGAACGATTACGAACAGTCGGTCCGCGCGTGTCTGGATAAACTGGACGTCAGACTGACGGAACTCGAAGACTGGATCTGCTGCGGCGCGACGGCGGCGCACTCGATCAACCAGAAGCTGGCGACGGCGCTGCCGGCGCGGAATCTGGCGATCGCCGAAAAGGCCGGATGCGGCAGTCTTCTGGCCCCCTGTCCGATGTGTTCGATGGAACTTCTCAAGGCGAAGCAGGCCATCGCGTCCGACCCGGCGGTTCGGGACGAAATGTCCGAGATCGTCGAACTTCCGGTCGTCGGTTCGACCGACGTGGTCAACCTGATCCAGGTCTTTCTGGCGATCGGGCTCGATGCGATCAAATCGAAGGTGACCGACTCGCTCGACCGGTTCAAGCCGGCGTGTTACTACGGCTGCCTTCTGACCCGCCCCCCCAAGACGCTCCGCTTCGACGACTGCGAACACCCCTCCAGCATGGAAAACTTCCTCACCGAGCTGGGGGCCGAGCCGGTCGACTGGAACTGCAAAACCGAATGCTGCGGCGCGGGGATGACCCTCTGCGACCCCGACACCGTCACCGACCTGGCGCACAAGATTATCGGCAACGCGCAGAAGCACGGCGCCAACGTGATCGTAACCGCATGCCCGATGTGCCAGATGAACCTCGACATGCGGCAGGCCGACGTCGAAAAGAAGTTCGACGAAACCTTCGATATGCCGATTCTTTACCTTTCCGACCTCGTGGGCCTGGCGCTGGGAATCAGCGAAGAGGAACTCGGGATCGATCGGCATTACGTGAAGCTTCAGATCTGAACGCGCCTCCGCCGCGGACGGGATCTTTGACCTTTCTAAAAACGGGAATAAACGATTATGGCTAAAATCGGTGTTTTTACCTGCTGGTGCGGCGAAAATATCGCGCGTCATATTGACGTCGAACGGGTCTCGAAAGCGATCGAGTCCCTTCCCGGCGTCCATTGCAGCATGAATTACAAATACATGTGCAGTGAGCCGGGTCAGTCGCTGATCATCGACCAGATCAAGTCGCTCGGGCTGACCGGTGTGGTGGTCGCCAGCTGCTCGCCGCACATGCACCTTAAGACGTTCCGCGCGGCGGCGATGCTCGCCGGCGTGAACCCCTACATGGTCGAAATGGCGAATATCCGCGAGCAGTGCTCGTGGGTCCACGCGAACAAAGAAGAGGCGACCGCCAAGGCGATCGAACTGATCCGCATCTCGGTCGAGAAGCTCCGCTACAACCGTCCGCTGCAGCCGATCACCGTTCCGATCACCAAAAAGGCGCTCGTGATCGGGGGCGGGGTCGCGGGAATCCAGGCGGCGCTGGACATCGCCGCCGCCGGGCACGAGGTCATCCTGGTCGAAAAGGAACCGTCGGTCGGCGGAAAGATGGCCGGCCTTTCCGAAACGTTCCCGACCCTCGACTGCTCGCAGTGCATTCTGACCCCCCGGATGGTCGAGGTGAACCAGCATCCGAAGATCCGCCTGATGACCTATTCCGAGGTCGAGAAGGTCGAGGGGTACATCGGAAACTTCAGCGTGACGATCCGCCAGAAAGCGCGCTACGTCGACGTCAACAAGTGCACCGGATGCGGCACCTGCTGGAACGGCTGCCCGAACAAGAAAATCCCGAATTCGTTCGACTTCAACCTGGGGAACCGCACCGCGATTTACATTCCCTTCCCGCAGGCGGTTCCGGCGCGTCCGGTGATCGATTCAAGCCGCTGCATTCATTTCAAGACCGGCAAATGCGGCATCTGCGAGAAGAACTGCGCCGCCGGCGCGATCAACTTCAACGACGAGGACAAACTGATCACCGAAGAGGTCGGCGCGGTCGTCGTCGCCACGGGCTACCAGCTCTACTCCATCGGGAAAGAGCAGTCGAACCCGAACATTTCCGGCTACGGCGAATACGGCTACGGGAAATACAAAGACGTGATCGACTCGCTCCAGTTCGAGCGGCTCATCTCCGCTTCCGGCCCGACCGGCGGCGAACCGAAGCGCCCCAGCGACGGACGCGTGCCGCAGAAGATCGTCTTCATCCAGTGCGTCGGTTCGCGCGACAACGCCAAGGGCGTCTCGTACTGCTCGAAGATCTGCTGCATGTACACCGCCAAGCACACGATGCTTTACAAGCATAAGGTCCACGACGGCGAGGCGCACGTCTTCTATATGGACATTCGTTCCGGCGGAAAGAAGTACGACGAGTTCGTCCGCCGCGCCATCGAGCAGGACGGCGCGCTCTATCACCGCGGCCGCGTCTCGAAGATCACCGAAGAGGAGATCGACGGCGTAAAGAAGCTGATCGTCCGCGGCGCCGACACCCTGACGGGCAAACCGGTCACGGTCGAGGCCGACATGGTCGTTCTGGCGTGCGCCATGACCCCGACCGACGGCGCCACCGCCCTGGCGCAGAAGCTTTCGGTCGGCTACGACGAATACGGGTTCCTGAGCGAGTCGCACCCGAAGCTCCGGCCGGTCGAAACGAACTCGGCGGGGGTTTTCCTCTGCGGCGCCTGTCAGGGGCCGAAGGATATTCCCGAATCGGTGGCTCAGGCCTCGGCCGCGGCCGCCAAAGTCCTGGTGATGTTCAGCCAGGACCACCTGACGCGAGAGCCGGAGATCGCCCACGTCGACGAGTCGCTCTGCGCGGCCTGCTGCGCGTGCGTGCAGGCGTGTCCTTACGAGGCGATCTCGATCGAGGAGGTCGTCGACCGAAAGGGGAACCATATCAAGAACACCTCGCGCGTCAATCCGGGGCTCTGCATGGGGTGCGGCACCTGCGTGGCGGTCTGCCCGTCGAAATCGATCGACCTGGAAGGGTTCACCGAAGAAGAAGTTTACGCCGAAGTCGAGTCACTGTTGTCATAAAGGAAAGCGTATAACCAATGGAGAATACCAACACAGATCAGGCGTTTGAGCCGAAAATCATCGCGTTCGTCTGCAATTGGTGCACCTACCTCGGCGCCGACCTGGCGGGAACGAACCGGCTCGAGTACCCCTCGAACATCCGCATCATCCGCCTTCCGTGTACGGGGCGCATCGACTTCAACCTGATCGTTAAGGCGTTCGAAGTCGGCGCCGACGCCGTCCTCGTCTCCGGATGCCATCCGGGGGACTGCCACTACAACGCGGGGAACTTTCACGCCCGCCGCCGCTGGATACTCTTCCGGGAGCTTCTCGACGTTCTGGGAATCGAGACCGAGCGGATTCACTTTTCGTGGATCTCCGCCGCCGAGGGGGCGAAGTTTCAGAAGTTCGTGACCGAGATCGTCGAGGAGACGAGAAAGCTCGGTCCTTACCGCGGTTATCAGTCGATCACCCATGAAAGTGAGGAGAGATAAGTTTCCATGGAATACCAGGAATATCA
>CACXFR010000210.1 GCA_902766935.1 uncultured Planctomycetota bacterium
AACCGCTTGCGTCGGCCAACGAGCCGATGCCCCCGCCCGTTTTGCGCCTGTCAGCGGCGCGCCCATCGCCCTCCCGCGGCTTCGCGGGTTCTTGCGTCCGGTGCCGTTTGGAGTAAAATCGGTGGTGTTCTGTATCAATTCAACTTGGAGATAGCCCTATGCCTCTTGATTCCCATTCCCTCTGTCCCTGCGGCAGCGGCAAAGAGATCCGTTTCTGCTGTTCCGACATGCTGAAAGAGTACCAGCAGCTCGAGACGGTCCTTTCGGGAGGGCAGTTCGCCGCTGCCCTGTCGATGATCGAAAAACTCGAAAAGGATCACCCGAACAACGCGGCGCTGATTTCCGCCAAATGCCTGATCCTCCGCGAGACCGGCCGGTTCGACGAGTTTATCGCCGAGGCGGAATCGTTCTATCGGGAGAACCCCGACAAGCTCAAAGCGATCGCCGAGTTCGTCATCGCGCGAACGATCGGCGGCCGAACCGACGAGGCGCTTTCGGCTTTGATCGACGGGATCGAAAAGAACGAACCGGGAAAGATCGACGGTTCGCTTCTTTTCCCCCTGGTTATGATCGCCCAGCAGCTCCTCGAACAGGGGAAAATCTATACCGCGGTGGCACTGGCGAAACTCTCGCAGTCGTTCAATCCGAAGAGCCGCGAGTCGGCCGCCCTTCTGACGCAGATCTACCGCCGCAAAGACATTCCGCTCATCGAAAAAGAGCTGACGTTCGATCCCGCCGCGCCCGACGACTTCCCGTTCCGCGACAAGTACCAGGACGCCGCCGTCCGTCTGGCGACCGGGCATTGGAAAGAGGCCAAGGCGATTCTCGAAGAGCTCCTCTCGTGCGCCGGTCAATGGCCGAACCTCTACCGCAGTCTCGGACTGGTCAACTTCTGGCTCGGCGACGCCGACGCCGCGGCCGAGGCGATGCGGAAATTTGCGGCGTCTCCCCGCGTTTCGTTCGACGACGCGGTCGACGCGCTCACCGCGGCGATGCTGACCCGCCGGCAGCAGAGCGACGATCTCGACGTGGTACAGGTCGTCCGCACCGTTCCGAATCCCGACAAGGCGCTTGAGATTCTCCTGTCGACCCCGCGTCTGGTCAGCATGCCGTTCGACGCGCGGATGTACGGCGACGCCGAGCGCCCCGCGCCGAGCCACGCGTTCCGTGCGGTCGACCGGCCGTTCCCCCCGCAGGGAGAGGCGCTGACGCTGGAAAACACTCCGCTTCTTTTGGGGACATTTCTCTTTTTCGGCAAGCAGACCGACCGGGACGCGCGGATCGAAATTCAGGTTTTCGAGCAGAACAGAGAGACGCTTCTGGCGTTTCTCAGCGAGACGCTCGGCGCGGAACTCGGCCCGGAAGTCGAAACGAATCTGCTGACGAAACTCCCCTGGCTCTTTAAGAAGCTCGATCCCGAATTCCAGATCAAAGATCCCGCCGGCTTTTCGGCCGATGCGGTCGAAAAGCTCTATCGCGACTACTTCGAAACCGTCTTCGCCGAAGAGTGGCTCGACCATCCGAGCGACTTCCTCGACGGCGGGACGCCCCGGTCGCTTGCCGGCAAACCCGAAAGCGCCCCGCTTCTGGCGGCGCTGGTTCAGACGGTCGTCTTCCAGACCGACCCGCAGTTTTCGGAAGGACTCGCCCGCGCGCTGCGCGAAAAGCTGGGGATCCCTCAGCCCGAGACGATCATTCCCCCCGAAGGGGACGACTCGGAGGCGCTCGCCTTCTTTCAGCGGATCCCGATCTGGCGCTGGAGCCGAGCCGACGTCTCGACCCTTTCGGCGGCCGCCGCCGGACAGCTTCTGCGGGTCGTTTCCCTTTTCGGCGAAGACGAGGCGATGACGCGGCTGAGCGATCGGATTCTTTCGCTTCCGGCCGAGAAAGAGAACGCGGAGGCGCGCTATACGGCGTATGAAGTGCGGATCGCCAAAACCGAGGCGGCCGAAGGGCCGGCCAAGGCGCTCGAACTGATCGCCGAGGCGAAAAAAGCCGCGCGCGAGGCGGGAATTTCCGACGCCTCCCTTTCGCTGCGCGAGGCGGCGATGCAGCTGGCGCTCGGGCGCGCCGACGAGTTCCGGCGTCTGGTCACCTATGTGGCGCGCGAGCACCGCGACGACCCCGAAGCGATGGCCGAACTGCAAATGATGATGATCAACCTGGGGCTGATCAATCCGGACGGGACGCCCCGTTCGATGCCGACCGCTCCCGCGGCGGCCGAGCCGGCTCCGCCCGCCGGAGAGACGAAGCTCTGGACCCCCGAAAGCGGCGCGCCCTCTTCGGGCGGGTCGAAGCTCTGGACTCCGGACTGATGCGGGTGATCGATTTAACCCAGCCGATGCGGGAGGGAATGCCGGTCTATCCGGGAGACCCTCTCTTTCGGACGCGCCCCGTAGCGGAACACGAGACCGACGGGTACCGAGTCACGGAGCTTTCGTTCGGCACGCACACCGGGACGCATCTCGATTTCCCCTTTCATTTTTTCGAGGACGGGGAACGAACCGACGCATTCGGTCCGGAAACCTTCTGTCTGAAAGCCGCCGCGCTCGACCTTTCCGGCGAGCTCGAGAGGTTTCGTTACGGCGCTCTTCCGCCGGTGATCACGCCGGAACTTTTCGAGCCGTTCCGACCGGTCTTTTCGGAAGTCGAGGCGGTGATCCTGAAGACCGGCTGGTCGCGGCGTCTGAACGATCCCGATTATTTCTCGGCGTTTCCTTCGATCCTGCC
Organism: uncultured Planctomycetota bacterium; assembly: GCA_902766935.1. Taxonomy (GTDB): domain Bacteria; phylum Planctomycetota; class Planctomycetia; order Pirellulales; family Thermoguttaceae; genus RUG695. Next base: position 2,731 of record CACXFR010000210.1, read on the forward strand.
CGAGACGGCCGACCGGCTCGCCGAAGAGCCGATTCGTCTTCTGGGGGTCGAGACGCCCTCCCTTTCGGCTCTGGCCCACTATCGGCCGCAGGACGGTCCGCTTCCCCCGTCCGCGCGGCGGCGGAGCGAGGCCGACGACATTTTCTTCCTCCATGCCGACGACGAGGCGCACCGGATTCTTCTCGGCCGCGTTCCTCCCGTCTTTCTTCTGGAAAATCTTCTGATTCCCGACGAACTGCCGACGATTCGGGCCGCGCAGGCCGATAATCGGAAAGAGGCTTTCTTTACTCTGTCGGCGTTTCCTCTCCGCCTTTGCGAATGCGACGCTTCCCCCGTACGGGCGGCGGCGATCGTCGGCCGCTGAAACTTGACATGCTGAGAGAACCAAATAGAATAGGGAAAGTGCGGGGCATTTTCCGACAGACCGTTTCATCAGTAATTCCAGAACTTTTAGGTTGATCCTTTGTTCGTTTTCCGTTTCGTCTATCCCACCCGATGTTTCCCGCGGCATTATCTTCGCAAGGCGTTTTTCGCCCGGAGCGGCCGTCTGCCGATGCGGAGCACCGTTTCCCTGACCGAAGAGAACGGCACGACGGGGATCATGAAACTTTCGGTGAACTGGAAAGAGCCGGGAACGATCCACGTCCCGTGGTACTCGAAACGATTCGGCCTGACCTTCTTTTCGACCGAAGTCCTCCGCCCCCGGTCTCAGCCGTTCCACCTTCTGCGGGAACTGGTTCGCGGCCAGATGTCGCGGGTCATCAAGCGGGAGTACGACTGGGAACGGAAAGGTCTTCTCATTTCGGACGCGGTGAAAAAAGCGATCGATTCGGCCCGGCGCAAGATGGTTCGGTTCCTGACGAAAGACCCGAACGATCCCGATTTCGACACGATGGGGGTCGCCGTCTTCGAGTCGATCTTACAGACGAGCCACCGTCTTCTGGACCAGTTTCTGGAACAGTCCCTTTACGCGCGGAAGGTTCAGACCGAGGCGTATCCGATTTTCGTCGGCGGGCGTTCGTTCCAGCTGAAGAATTTCGAGCGTTTCAACGAGACGTATCCCACCTATTCCGACGCGTTTCAGACCTGGAACACATGCTATACATGGAAACAGCTGGAGCCGGAAGAAGGGCGCTTTCGTTGGGATCTTTTGGACCGGTTCATCGAAGCGTCGCGGAAAAACAATCTCGATCCGGTCTTCGGCCCGATCGTGCGCTGGGAGCGCGAGTTCCTTCCGCAATGGCTTTTGAGTTCCCTGGAAGAGCCGTACACTCTCCGTCAGCACCTCTTCCGCTACGGCGACGAACTGATCAAACGTTACGGTTCGGTCGTTAAGAAGTGGATCGTGGCCAGCGGGCTGGGGAGCGAGATGGATTACATCCTGGTTCAGAAACGGATCGAGTGGGCCGACACGATGGCCCGTCAGATCCGGCGGCTGAATCCCGACGCGCTCCTGCTGGTCGGGATCGAACGTCCCTGGGGGGACGCGCTGCGCTTCAAGTCTGAAATTCCTCCTCTTGAGCTCGCCGAAACTCTTCTCCCCCGCCGAGTCTTCAACGGCTTTCTGGTCAGCTTCAATTACGGTCTTTCACCCGAAGCGACGCTCCCGCGCGACGCGTTCGAACTGAACCATCTTCTCGACCAGTGGAGTTCGCTGGGGAAACCCCTTTACTTTTCCTTTTCGATTCCGAGCGAGCCGTCGGCGGACGACCCGCTTTGGGAGACTCCCGGAGGAATCTCCGGGCCGATCTGCACACCCCATACGCAGCAGGAGAACGTTCACCGCACGTTCCTTTCTCTTTTGACCCGCAAGACGATCCGGGGGATCTTCTGGAACTGTTTCGACGATCTGGCGCCCGAAGCCGATCTCCTCATTACCGAGGAGGCCGACGGACGGAAGGAAGACACCAAAGCGTTCAAGGATGTCGACAGCGACGAGGAGACGACCAAGCGGCCCGAAGAGGGGAAGAAGAGCGGTTCTTCAGGCAAAGCCGGCGAGAGGGGCGGATCTTCGCCGGCCGCCGATCCGGCGGCCGACACGGACAAAGTTCAGCGGGCGGAGATTCTCGAACCCGAGGAGGTCGAAATCTCCTCGCTCGACGACCGGGCCGATTATATGTCTCTTTCGTTCCCCCATTCCGGACTGGTCAACGCCGACGGAACCCCGAAATCGGCGTTCCGCAAACTGGCGGCCCTGCGCGGCGCGTATCTGGGGTAAACCGTTTCCGCCGTCGTTTCGCCGCACAAAAAAAGCGGCCGTTTTAAGCCGCTTTTTTCGTATGTCCGCTCCGGAACTTGTTTCAGGCGAAGACCGCGCGGTCGACCGTGTATTTTTCGATGATTTCCGGATCGGGATCGAATCCGATTCCCGGCTCGGTCCACAGGTCGACGGCCTGCCACTCTTTCGGCGGGGCGCCCTCTTTTTTGGCGGGGAACTCGTGAGGCGACGGTGCGATCGCCCGGCCCGGTTCCTCCGAAAAGACCTCGCCGAATCGAATATAGTCGGCCGGCAGCGTACACCCTTCGAGCGACGCGGCGGCGAGCATGTGGCGGTAGGCGACCGAGGTTCCCAGGTCGAATCCGGCGTAACACGCGGCGCCCGCCTCGCGCGCCGCCTCGCCGACGAGCGCGGCCCCGCTCAGTCCGCCGAGCCGCCCCGGCTTGAGGCAGAAGACGCGGCCGCTTTTCAGATCGAGGGCGATTTTCGCGTCGAGGAGAGTCGAAATCGACTCGTCGAGAGCCAGCGGGGTTCGGAACGACTCCTGAAAAATCGCGTGGGAGAGGAGGTCGGCGGGGTCGAACGGCTGCTCGACCGCCAGGAGCATGAAGTCCTGCAGACGGTAGAGCATCTCCCCCTGATCGGCGGGATCGAGCGCCCCTTCCAGATCGACCGCCAGAAGAGTCGGCCAGGGAGCGACCGAGCGGGCGGCGCTGACCGCCTGGACTTCCCATCCCGGGCGCATCTTGATCGTAATGCGATGGTATTTCTCGTTTTTGGCGCGTTCCAGTTCGGCGTAGAGGTCTTCGTGCGTCGGGAGGCGGTCGAAGGCGAGCCCCACTTCGATCGGGCGTTCCTTTCCGCCGAGCGTCTCCCAGAGCGGCTTATCTTTCAGACGGGCGTTTAAGTCGTGCCACGCCATATCGAGCGCCCCTTTGGCGTAGCGGTTCCCGCGGATCGGGCGGGCCGCCTCGGCGAGTTTCTCGGCCGATTCCCATCCGTGTTTCGGCGGCAGCATCGGAAGGAGATGGTCGCGCAGAAGCGCGAAGACTCCGCCGGCGGACTCGCACGTTAAGAGGGGGGCGTTTCCCGGCGCCGCCTCTCCCCAGCCGACCGCCTCGCCGCTTTTTGCGGCGACGTAAACCGTGTCGCAGTGGTCGACGGCGCGGTCGGTTGTGTAGAAAGGTTTCGCCAGCGGCAGGCGGAGAAGCCGGATTTCCCAGGAATCAATACGCATCGGTCTCTTTCGAAGGGGTAGGGGGGGCAACGAAAAAGCGCGCCGCTTTCGCGGCGCGCGCTGCGGACGCCGAAAGCGGATCAGATATCGATCCACTTTTCTTCTTTGGCGCTTCGGAGAACCGCGTCGCAGACCTTCTGAACGCGGAGCGCGTCGTGCACGTCGGGATGGCATTCCGGGCCTCCCGAAATCCCCGCCAGGAAATCGGCGAGCTGGTTGATGAAGTAGTGCTCGTACCCGATCATCGTTCCGGGAACCCAGTAGTGGCTCATATAGGGATGTTCGCTGTTCGTGACCAGGATCTTCTGCCAGCCGGTCAGATGGTCTTCGATCTTCTGGCCGGACGGGTCGGCGTAGCGGAAGAACTGGATATATTCCGGCTCTTCGAGGTTGAAGTAGACCGCGCCCTTTTCGCCGTTGAGTTCCATCGTCTGGAAGTTCTTCCGGCCGCGGGCGTAGCGGGAGCTTTCGAACGTGCCGATCGAGCCGTTTTCGAAGACGGCCAGGAACATGCACGCATCGTCGATGGTGATCGGAACCGTCTCGCCCGTTTCGGCGTTCTTCCGCTCTTTGATGAAGATTTCGGTCTTGGCGCAGACGCGCTTGATCGGGCCGTTGATCCATTCGGCGGCGTCGATCGAGTGGGCGAGGAGATCTCCCGTCACGCCGCTGCCGGCGACCTTGGCGTCGAGCCGCCAGAGGGACGCGCCGCCGGCGGGAACCTTCTGGCTGATGGTGTAATCCTGCAGATAGAGGGCGCGGTAGTGGAACGGCCGGCCGATCCGTCCTTCGTCGACGACCTGTTTAAAGAGCGAGACCGCCGGGTTCCGACGATAGCAGAACGAGACCATATTGGCGACCCCCGCCTTTTCGACCGCGTCGACCATTTCTTCGGCCTCGGCGACGCTCATGGCGAACGGCTTTTCGCAGATGATCATCTTTCCGGCAGCGGCCGCTTCGATCACCATCTCTTTATGGAGAAAGTTCGGCGCGACGACGTCGACGATATCGATGTCGGACCGGGCGATCAGCTTGTGCCAGTCGGTTTCGATCTCTTCGTAGCCCCACGCCCTCTGAAACTTCTTGAGCGTCTCGATATCTTCGGGCCGGCCGTAGCAGCATTTCAGAACCGGCTTGAAAGGGAGATCGGGGAAGAAGTGGGAGACTTGGTTATACGCGTTCGAGTGGGTGCGTCCCATAAATCCGCACCCGAGCATTCCGACGTTGAGCGTTTTCATAACAGGCGGCCTTCTTTTTGTGAGTGATATGGTTCCCATTTACAAAGAAACCCCCTTGCGGGGGTCTCTTGATGCGATTCGTTAGGGCGGAAAATCAAAGCTTTCCGAGGTCGAGCGCGCCGACGCATTTCTGCGAGATGAGCGACTTTTGATCGTTCGGCGTCATCAGGCGGATGAAGATCGTCGGATCAACCGAGTCGTTGACCGTCCGGACGCTGCCGTCGGCGAACCCCATCACGACCATCCCGCCGTGGTTGGCGCTCGGACGGGCCGTGACCCAG
>CACXFR010000211.1 GCA_902766935.1 uncultured Planctomycetota bacterium
AACGCGCGAGAGCATCGGAACCGGAAGAACCACCCCGCGCGGAAGGATCCGGTTCATATTGTCGAGGTAAACCGGTACGAGTTCCAGTTCCGGATTCTTCTTGGCCAGATGGTAGATCCCGCTCTTAAACGGTCTGATCGTCTCGCCGTCCCCCCGCCCCCCTTCGGGAAAGATGATGATCGAGTGGTCGGTTCCCATCTCGCTCAGAAGCTGATTGACCTGATTGTTCTTAATCGAGATATGTTTTCGATCGATCAGAATGGCGTTAAAGACCTTCTTCGCGAGATAGCGGCGGAACGGTCCGGCGGTCCAGTAGTCCTTCGCGGCGACCATCCGCGTCTCGCGGCGCATGAAGCCGGGAAGAACCGACCAGATCACGATCGAGTCGAGGTGGCTGGTGTGATTGGCGAAGTAGATCCGCTGCTGTCGGCCGAACGTTTTCTCTTCGGGAATCTTTTTGCCGAACGCTTTCAGAAGAAGGCGGCGGACCGTTTCGAGAAACGACGAGGATTCCGATTCCGACGCGGCGTCGGCGCCGCGGCTTTCGGCCTTTTCAATCTCTTCGTCGACCCGCCGGCCGTCGGCCAATTCGACCCAGCTGACCGAGGCGCCGCTGAGAAACTTCGCGGTCAGAATGATCGCCGTCCGCCAGAAAAAGACGAAAAAGGCGGAGATCCACCCCGAGACGACCGCACATGCCTTACGCAAAGCGCGCGCGACCGCCGCTATAAAGCGGCCGATCGCGCGAAAGAAGCCGATCACCTTGCGATAGAGTCCTTTGACCGTCACTGTTTAGTCCGTCTTTTTCGCCGTATCCTGTATCTGGTTCAGCTTATTATAGAGGGTTTTCAGACTGATGCCAAGCTCCTCCGCGGCCTTCGCCTTATTTCCGCCGTTCCGGCGCAGAGCGCTGACGATCGCCTCGTTTTCGAGATCGCGCAGGGTTTTCCCCGAATCGAACGCCATCAGTTCGTCGGCGTCTTCGTCGGAGGCGGAGATCGCCTTGGCCGACGCCGTTCGGCTCGTTTTCGAGACGGAGGCGGCGGGCATTTCGTGGATCTGATGCGGGAGCGCCTCCGGTCCGGCCGGAAAGCGTTCGGTTAAAGTCAGCGCGTGCTCGACGACGTTCGCCAGCTGCCGGATATTCCCGGGCCAATCGAACCGGCGCAGAAGCTCGAACGCCTCGGGCGTAAAGATCTCGTCGATCGATTTGAGGTTCGCGCCCTTCTTATAGCGGCTCGTCAGATGGACGATCAGTTCGGGAAGGTCTTCGAGCCGCCGGCGCAGCGGCGGAAGCTGAATTTCAAACGTGTTGATTCGAAACCAGAGATCCTGGCGGAATCCCCCCTGGGCGACCATCTCTTCGAGGTTGCGCAGGGTCGCACAGATCACGCGCACGTCGCAGATGCGCGACGTGTTCTCGCCGATCCGGCGCACCTCGCCGCTTTCGAGAAACCGGAGAAGTTTCGATTGCACTCCCTTGGGAAGCTCCCCGATTTCGTCCAAAAAGAGCGTCCCCTTGTCGGCCACTTCCAGCAAGCCGACGCGTTGCGAGTCGGCGCCGGTAAAACTCCCTTTCTTGTGACCGAAAAGTTCGCTTTCGATCAGATTTTCGGGGAGCGCCCCGCAGTTGACCGGCACAAACGGCTTGTCGGCGCGGCGGCTTTTCGCGTGAACCTCGCGCGCGGCGAGTTCTTTTCCGGTTCCCGTCTCGCCCAGGATCACGACCGTCGAGTCGGTCGGCGCGATCTTGTCGATCAGAAGGTGAACGCGCCTCATCGCGTCCGACCCGCCGACCAGGCGCTGTTCCACCTCGACCCGTTCGAGCCGTTTCCGCTCTCCGCCGGCGCTCTGCTTTTGAATCAGTTTTTTCTCTTCGGCGATTCGGCGCAAAACGTCTTCGATCTCCGTCAGCCGGCATGGTTTGGTCAGGTAGTCGAAGATCTTTTCGCGGATCCCGGCCACGGCCGACTGCAGCGAGCCTTTCCCGGTCAGGATCACCGCCTTGGCCGCCGGATTCATCGAATGCGCTGCCTGAATCACTTCCAGACCGCTGGCGCCCGGCATATCCAGATCGAGCAGAAGCACGTCGTACTGATCTTTTTTGAGCGCCTCGATCGCCGAAAGACCGTCGGAGCAGACCGTCACCGTATGCCCCATCGCGGCAATTTCAAGACGGATCAGCTCCCGGAGCGACTTCTCGTCGTCGGCAAAGAGGATTTTAAGACCATCGGCGGACATAAAACGGGGACTCCTTCCAAGA
>CACXFR010000212.1 GCA_902766935.1 uncultured Planctomycetota bacterium
CGCTCGATGCAGTTTTCCAGCTCGCGGACGTTCCCCGGCCAGTGATAGGCCATCAGCATGTTGACCGCCGGCGGGGTGATCTTTTTGACCGATTTGCCGTGCCGGAGATTGCAGCGTTCCAGGAAGTGCTCGGCCAGAAGGATGATGTCGGAACGCCGGCTCGCCAGACGCGGCAGAAAGATCGGGAAGATGTTCAGCCGGTAGAAGAGGTCGAGCCGAAACTTCTCCTGCTCGATCAGCTCTTCGAGGTTGCGCGAGGTCGCCGCGATGATCCGCACGTCGGTCTCGCGCTCTTTGTTGCTTCCGACGCGCGAGAATTTCCGCTCCTGAAGGAAACGGAGCAGTTTGATCTGGCTCGCCGGACTCAGGTCGCCCACCTCGTCGAGAAAGAGGATTCCGCCGTCCGCCTCTTCGACCCGCCCGACGCGCGCCGTTTCGGCGCCGGTGAACGCGCCCCGTTCGTGACCGAAGAGCTCGCTCTCGATGAGCGTGTCGGGAATCGCCGCGCAGTTGAGGGTGACGAACGGCTTGTCGGCTCGGGGGGAGAGCTGGCGGATCGCCTGGGCGACCAGCTCTTTGCCGGTTCCCGATTCGCCCCGGATCAGAACCGTGGCGCTGGTCGGGGCGACCTGGCGGATCTGACGGTAGACCTCCTGCATGCTCCGGCTGCTACCGATGATCCTGCCGGGGTTCTCCTGATGCTCGACCGCGCGCCGAAGACGGTCGTTCTCGGCGGAGAGCGCGTCCCACTCGTCGCTCTCCTCTTTGCGCTGGGCGATCGCCTCGGCGGTCAGGTTCCCGATGATTTCCAGAAGCTTGAGACGGGCGTCCAACTCGGGTTCGGGGAGCTTATTGCATTCGATGCTGAGCGTGCCGACCGTTTCGTCGCGGTAGACGACCGGTACACAGAGGAACGCCAGATGCTCCCCCTCTTTGTGCGAGCCGGTTCGATTCAAAAAGTTTTTGTTTTCGGCAATGTCCGGAACCAGGCAGGGGAATCCCGTCTGGGCGACCGTGCCGGTGATCCCTTCCCCGAAATGATAGGAGCCGCGCCGCTGTTCCGAAGGGTCGAGCCCGTAGGAATCCTCGATCTGGAAGATGTCGCCGTGGCGCAGGGTGAACGCCGCGCGGACCATTCCCATCTTCCGGCTCAGGATTTCAAGAACCCGGTTCATCAGGAGAGGAGCTTTCCGCTCGCGGAGAACGACCGAGCTGATCTCGCGCAGAACCTCAATTTCGTTGTGGACGCTTTTCATCGGGACGCGGTCTTTCGGCGGGGAGACGCCGGTTTGAAATCTGATGCCGTCGCGGAATTCGATACGGTTTCCGACCCGCCGCGCGGGACGCTGACGCCATTGATTGTAACGGAAAACGGAATATTGTCTATTTCCCGGACCGGAAGAAACTGTCCAGTTTTTCGGCGGCGTCGAGTCCGCCGGCCGCCGCGCGGACGACCAGCGAAGGGCCGGTGGCGGCGTCGCCGCAGTAGAAGACGTTTTCGCGCCCCTGAAGACGGAACTCCGATTCCAGCGCCTGCGGGTCCGGTTTCAGAAAACCGAGCGCCAGAAGAACCAGATCGCATGAGATGATTTCGGGATCATCGTTTTTCGGGACGAAACGGAGCGGTTTCCCCCGGTCGTCGAAACTCCATTGGACGGGATAGACCTCGATTCCCTCGACGGCGCCGCTCTTTTCGCCCCCCAGGAAGCGTTTGCTCAGAAGGGACCAGCGGCGGTCGCCCCCTTCGAGATGACTCGACGAGGTTCGGAGCATGTAGGGCCATTGCGGCCAGGGTGTCGAAGGGGACCGGTCGACGGGCGGTTTCGGCATGATCTCAATCTGTAAGACCGAAAGGGCGCCCTGACGCAGCGCGGTTCCCAGACAGTCGCTGCCGGTGTCGCCGCCGCCGATGATGACGACCCGTTTCCCCTTGGCGCTGACCGGCGGCGCGGCGATTTCGCCGCCGAGATACCGGTTCTGGCCGCCCAAAAGTTCGAGCGCGAAATGGATCCCTTTCAGCCCGCGTCCCGGAATGTCGAGGTCGCGCGGGGTCGGCGTGCCGGTCGCAACGACGAGCGCGTCGTTTTTGCGCAGCAGGTAGTCGGGCGAAACGTCGATTCCGACCCGGGTGGAACAGACGAATTCGATTCCCGATTCACGCATCAGATGAAGACGCCGGTCGATGACGCGCTTTTCGAGCTTGAACTCGGGGATGCCGTACCGCAGAAGGCCGCCGGGCCGCTTCTCCTTTTCAAAGACGGTGACCGTATAGCCGCGCCGGTTGAGCGATTGCGCCGCCGCCAGGCCCGCAGGGCCGGAACCGATCACTGCGACCCGCCTGCCGATGCGGCGCGGGGCGTCGGGTTCGACCCAGCCGCGCTCGAACGCGGTCTCGACGATCGTCTTTTCGATCTGGCGGATGGTGACCGCGCCGAACTCCGGGCCCGCCGAACAGCTCGCCTCGCAGAGCGCCGGACAGATCCTGCTGGTGAACTCGGGGAACGGACTCGTCTCGGAGAGAATGTCCCAGGCCAGACGCAGGTCGCCCGTTCGGACGGCGCGGTTAAAGTCGGGGATCCGGTTGCCGAAAGGACAGCCGCTCCCGTGGCAGTAGGGAATCCCGCAGTTGATGCACCGTGCGGTCTGCCGATGAATCGTCTCCCGATCGAGCCGCTGTTCCACCTCGTGCCAGTCGGCGAGACGCTCCTCGACCGGCCGGTAAACCGAGCCCGCGCGTTCGATTTCCAAAAAACTTTTGGGGGAATCTTCTTTAAGGATTGTCATGACGCACCCCTCTTTCGGTCAGTGTTCCGTCTTTGGGATATTTTGTTTTTGATTGGAGTTCCGATATTTTCCCCGCCGGAAATATTTTCGGGCGGTGTGTGACAGAAATTTTTAACGGCCGAGGAAACGCCGGTATTCGATCGGAATGACGCGGACGAACCGGCTCCGCTCCTCTTCCCAGCCGGCCAGAAGACGCGCCGCCAGGGGACTGTCGGTCGCCCGGGCGTGGCGGCGGATCAGGTCGAGGAGTTCGGCCTCTTCCGGAGTCCCTTCGACCACCGTTTCGAGGTCGACGGTGTCTGTATTGCATCGCAGGTCGAAGTCGTTCCGGCCGTCGTAGACGTAGGCGATCCCGCCGGTCATTCCCGCGGCGAAGTTGACCCCCGTCGGGCCGAGGATGACGACCCTGCCGCCGGTCATGTATTCGCACCCGTGGTCTCCCACCCCTTCGACGACCGCGGTGAACCCGCTGTTGCGGATGGCGAAGCGTTCCCCCGCCTGGCCGTTTAAGAAGATTTCGCCCGACGTGCCGCCGTAGCCGATGACGTTGCCGGCGATCACGTTTTCGCTCGGGTCGAATCGGCTTTCCCGCGGCGGGCGGACGACGATCCGCCCTCCGGAGATCCCTTTTCCGACGTAGTCGTTCGCTTCCCCTTCCAGTTCGAGGGTGACGCCGCGGGCGAGGAACGCGCCGAAACTCTGGCCGGCGACTCCGCGCAGGCGTATCCGCACCGTGTCGTCGGGGAGACCTTCCGGCCCGAACTTTCGGACGAGGAGGGACGAAAGACGCGTTCCGACCGTGCGGTGAACGTTCTGAATCGGAAGTTCAAGTTCGGCGGGAGCGCCCGTCTCGAGTGTCCGCGTCAGACGGGGAAGGATCTCTTTCTCGTCGAATGTTTCGGGGATTTCCCGTTTGCCGCTCCAGCGGCACTCGCCGCCCCGCACCGGGGTGAAGATTTTGGAAAAATCGAGCCGCTTCGCCTTGTAGAAGTCGACTGCGTCTTTCGTTCGGAGAAGGTCGGCGCGGCCGACCGCCTCGTCGATCGAATGAAGGCCGAGCTGCGCGAGGTAGCCGCGCACCTCTTCGGCGAGCATGCGGAGGAAGTTTTCGATGTATTCCGGCTTGCCGCGGAACCGCTTGCGGAGTTCCGGATCTTGGGTCGCCACCCCCGCCGGACAGCAGTTTTCGTGGCATTTGCGGATCATCACGCAGCCGAGACAGACCAGAAGCGTGGTCGCGAACCCGAACTCCTCGGCGCCCAGCAGCGCGGCGATCACCACGTCGCGCCCCGTCTTGAGCTGGCCGTCGACCTGCAGGCGGATCCGGTCGCGCAGTCCGTTCAGAACGAGGGTCTGCTGCGTTTCGGCAAGGCCGAGTTCCCAGGGGAGCCCGGCGTGCTTGATGCTCGTCAGCGGCGAGGCGCCGGTGCCGCCGTCGTGCCCGCTGATCAGAACCAGGTCGGCGTGCCCCTTCGCGACGCCGGCAGCGATCGTGCCGACCCCGGCTTCCGAGACGAGCTTGACCGAAACCGCCGCTTCGCGGTTGGCGTTTTTCAGGTCGAAGATCAGCTGCGCCAGGTCTTCAATCGAGTAGATGTCGTGGTGCGGCGGCGGGGAGATGAGCGTGACGTGCGGCGTCGAATGGCGGACCCGCGCGATATGCTCGTCGACCTTATGCCCCGGAAGCTGTCCGCCTTCCCCCGGCTTGGCTCCCTGCGCCATTTTGATCTGGATCTCTTTCGCGCCCGCCAGGTAGTCGATCGTCACGCCGAAGCGGCCGCTGGCCACCTGCCGCGTCGCGCTGCGCCGGTCTTCCCCGCCGGGACCGGGCTTTTCGCGGTCGGGGTCTTCCCCCCCTTCGCCGCAGTTGCTCCGCCCGCCCAGACGGTTCATAGCGATGGCGATCGCCTCGTGCGCCTCGGGACTGAGCGAGCCGAGACTCATCGCGCCCGAGACGAATCGGCGCAGAATCTTTTCGGCCGGTTCGACTTCGCTGAGCGGGATCGGGTCGGTCGGCACGAAGTCGAACAGACCGCGCAGCGTGCAGAGCCGGCCCGCCTGGTCGTTGATACACTTGGCGTACGCCTTGTAAATCTCCGGGTCGTTTTCCTGAACCGCTTTTCGGAAGAGGCTCAGCGAAGCCGGAGTCCAAAGATGGTTTTCGCCGCCGCGCCGGTAGCGGTAGTCCCCGCCGGGGGGAAGGACGCGAAGCGGGACGGTCGGCGCCGGATCGTCGGCGTAGCGGCGCCGGATCTCCTCGGCCAGATCGTCGATCGTCATTCCGCCGATCCGCGACCGCGTTTTCGGGAAATACGCCTCGACGAGTTCGTCGGCCAGGCCGACCGCCTCGAAGATCCGCGCCCCGCGGTAGCTTCGGAGGGTCGAAATTCCCATCTTCGACATAATCTTTAAAAGCCCCTTGTCGACCGCGGCGATGTAGTTTTCCGCCGCCTGCGAGGGGACGAGGCCGATCTGACCGCTTTCGGAGAGCTGAGAGACCGTCTCCAGCGCCAGGTAGGGGGAGACAGCCGTGGCGCCGAATCCGAGCAGGAGCGCGAAATGGGCGACCTCGCGTATTTCACCCGACTCGACGATCAGACCGACCGACGGACGAAGCCCGGCGTCGGAAAGGGCGGTGTTGACCGCCGAGACCGCCAGGAGGGAAGGTATCGGCATTTCGCCCGCCGGAAGAAGACGGTCGGAAAGGATCAGAATCTGCCGGCCGGCGCGAACCTGCCGAACCGCCTCTTCCTGCAGAGTGCGGACGGCGGCGTCGAGACTGCCGGTCCACCCCAGAGGGAGCGTCGCCGACGAAAGACCCCGCTGATGAACCGACGCCAGACGGCGCAAATCTTCCTCGGTCAGGATCGGCCGGGGAAGCCGGATGATCGGACGGCACTGCGCGTCGTCGGCAAGAATGTTCCCGTCGTTCCCGATATAGGTGGTCAGGCTCATGACCAGCCGTTCGCGGATCGGGTCGATCGGCGGGTTCGTGACCTGGGCGAACATCTGCTTGAAATACGCGAAAAGGGAACGCGGCTTGTCGGAAAGGACCGCCAGGGCCGCGTCGTTCCCCATCGAGCCGACCGGCTCTTTCCCGTCCCGCGCCATCGGGGTCAGGATCATTTCGACGTCTTCTTCGGTCCAGCCGAAGAAGTTCTGACGCTGAAGGAGGTTTTGAGGCACTTCGGACGGGGAGACCGAATCGAAAAGCCCGTGTATGCTGATTCGGTTTTCTTCGGCCCAGCGGCGGTACGGCTTCTGACGGGCGACGGTGTTCTTGATTTCGGTGTCGTAGAGGAGCCGCTTCTTCGGCAGGTCGGCCCAGATGATCTCGCCGGGACGCAGACGCCCTTTCTTTACGACCTCTTCGGGCGGAATGTCAATGACGCCCGTCTCGGAGGCGAGAACGAAAAGACCGTCGGCGGCGAGCGTGTAGCGCGCCGGACGGAGTCCGTTCCGGTCGATGATGGCGCCGACGCCCCGCCCGTCCGAAAAGGCGATCGCCGCCGGCCCGTCCCACGGTTCGGTCTGGACGGAATGGTAGTCGAAAAAGCCGCGGACGTCGCGCCCGAGATGATAGTTCGCCCCCCACGCCTGCGGAACGAGCATCATCATGACGTGCGGCAGCGAGCGGCCCGCCGCGGTCAGGAGCTCGACCATGTTGTCGAGACAGGCCGAGTCGCTGCGCGACTCGTCGATGAGGGGAAGAATCTTTTCCAGGTCGCCGCCGAAAAGCGGAGAGGCGAAAAACGGCTCGCGCCCCCGGTTTTGGTTCAGGTTGCCGCGCAGCGTGTTGATCTCGCCGTTGTGCGCGATCATCCGGAACGGGTGCGCCAGGGACCAGGTCGGGAACGTGTTGGTCGAGTAGCGCTGATGGACGACCGCCAGAGGGCTTTTGAAGTCGGGGTCGCTCAGGTCGGCGTAGAATCGGTCGATCTGGTCGGCCAGGAGGAGCCCTTTATAGACGATGGTGCGGGACGAAAAACTCGGAAAGTAAATCTCGGGGAACGACTTTTCGATCAGCCGGCGCATGACGAAGACTTTCCGCTCGAACGTGTCGGGCGAATCGAAGCCGGACCCGTCGACGAAAAGCTGGCGGATTTCGGGCGCCAGGCGCCGCGCGGCCTCGCCGATATATTCCGGAAAAGTCGGAACCTCGCGGATCCCGAGGATTTTTCCCCCTTCGGATGCGATGATTTCCTTCAGGGACGAAAGGTCGCCGCCGCCGAAGATCATCGCCACGGCATAGCGGCCCGCCGGGGGGAGATCAAAATCGACGACGCGCCGGAAGAAGTCGTCGGGAATGACGGTCAGGATCCCCGCGCCGTCGCCGGTCAGGGGATCGTTCCCCGCCGCGCCGCGGTGCTTGAGGCGCTTTAAGATCGAAATTCCCTTTTCGACGATTCGATGCTGCGGCACGTTGTTGATGTCGGCGATCAGGCCGACTCCGCAGGCGTCGTGCTCGTTTTCGGAATGGTAAAGCCCGGTCGGCCGGGGGAAGGCCGGGTCGGAAAAAGAATGATGACTTCGGTTTTCGTTCATTAACGATACGAACCTTTCTCTTTGGTTATTTCGGGGGGAGAGATGAAGGTTGACCGTTCGGCGCGGCGAGCCGCGTCGATTCGGCTGACGGGTGAATAAGCAAATCAGATTCCAATCAGGTGATTTTTAATATTTTTTAAACGCCGGTTCGGCAAAAACGTTCCGTCCCGGCGAAAAGAGCGCCGCCGAAACGCCGAATGAGGCCGGCGCGCGGTTCCGCGAGTCGGATCGGAGATTCGCGGCTATTACAAAAATGTAAAGCGTTTTTCGGAATTTTACAATTTTGTTTCGTTTCGCCGGGGTGCGCCGCGTCTTCTTTCCGGAGGAATTATTCCGGAATCCGCGCCGCCGCTCTTCTTTCGGCGCGTCCGGCGCGGCGTATTTCCCTTTTGCGGAAGGCGGAAATGAAAAAAATCGTTTTGGCATACGATTTGCAATTTCGAAGGGCGTGGGTTCTGAAACGAGAGCCGATATCGGTTTTCAACATCATTCCTTGAAACCAGGAGGAACAGACAAATGGGGAATTGCAGCCGAATCAGCGCCATTGACAAGATCGCGTCCTACTCCGAGGAGCTTCCGAGCGACGAGTCGCTCAGACAGCCCGACGAGTTCGGAAAGTACGTCTTTAACGAGACGGCGATCAAACGGTATCTTCCGCACAAAGTCGCCGAAAAGCTTCTGGCGACGATCCGCGACCGCCGGCCGCTCGATCCGACAATCGCCGACGACGTCGCCAACGCGATGAAGGAGTGGGCGATCGGACTGGGCGCGACCCATTTCACCCACTGGTTTCAGCCGCTTACCGGCGGGACCGCCGAAAAGCACGACGCGTTCCTCGACGTGAGCGGTTCGGGCGAGGCGCTGCAGTCCTTTTCGGGAAAGAACCTGATCAAGGGGGAACCCGACGCCTCAAGTTTCCCCTCGGGGGGGCTGCGCAGCACGTTCGAGGCGCGCGGCTATACGGCTTGGGACCCGACCAGTCCCGCGTTCGTCAAACGGCACGCCAACGGCGCGACCCTCTGTATTCCGACCATCTTCTGCTCCTATACCGGTGAGGTGCTCGATAAGAAAACGCCGCTCCTGCGGTCGATTCAGGTCCTGGAGCGAAGCGTCAAGCGCCTGATGAAAGCGTTCGGCAGCGACGAAAAGCCGGTCTCGGTCACGCTCGGGCCGGAACAGGAATATTTCCTGGTCGATCGGAACTTCTACCTCCATCGGCCCGACCTGATTCAGACCGGGCGGACCCTGTTCGGTTCCCCGCCGCCGCGGCATCAGCAGCTCGAAGACCACTATTTCGGCACGATCCGGCCCGGAATCCTCGCGTTTATGACCGACTTGGACCGCGAACTGTGGCGGCTCGGGATTCCCGCGAAGACGCGCCATAACGAAGTCGCGCCCGCTCAGTTCGAAGTCGCGCCGATCTTCGAAGAGCTGAACCTGGCGGTCGACCACAACATGCTGACGATGGACGTCCTGCGCCGCGTCGCCATGCGGCACGGAATGGTCTGCCTCCTTCACGAAAAGCCGTTCGCCGGCGTGAACGGGTCCGGCAAGCATAACAACTGGTCCGTTGCCTACGGAAAACAGAACCTTCTGGAACCGGGGGAAGACCCGGAACAGAACGTCATCTTTCTGACCTTCCTTTCGGCGATCATCCGCGCCGTCGATCTGCACAGCGACCTGCTGCGCGCCTCGACGGTCAGCGCCGGGAATAAGCACCGCCTGGGCGCCAACGAGGCGCCGCCGGCGATCATTTCGGTTTTCCTCGGAGAACAGCTGACCGAAATTCTCGAAAAGATCGGGAAGGAGTCCCCCGATAAACCGAAGGCCGGCCGGTCGCGGGAGACGATCCTTCTGGGAGGGGAGACCCTTCCGCCGCTGCCGAAGGATATGACCGACCGTAACCGAACCAGCCCGTTCGCGTTTACCGGAAACAAATTCGAGTTCCGCGCCTGCGGGTCGAGCCAGTCGTGCGCCGGGTTCTGCATGACGATGAACACGATCGCCGCCGAGTCGATCGATTATATCGCCGAAAAACTCGAAAAGCTCGATCCCGCCGATTCGGAAGCGTTCCACGGCACCCTGGCGAAGATCCTTTCGGAGATCATCGAAGGGCATAAGCGGGTCATCTTTAACGGGAACAACTATTCCCCCGAATGGGTCGAAGAGGCGAAACGCCGCGGGCTGCCGGTTCTGCAAAGGTCGATGCAGGCGCTTCGTTCGCTGACCAAAGATGAGAATATCGCCCTCTTCGAGCGCTACGGCGTCTTTTCCCGAACGGAACTCCTTTCCCGGTTCGAGGTCTTTCTGGAAGAATACCACTATAAAGTTCGGATCGAGGGGGGAATCGCGCTCGAGATGGCGCGGAATATGATTCTGCCGGTTGTCATCGAGCAGTTCGACCGCGCGACCGAGGCCTACGCCAAGGCGCAGAGCGCCGGGCTTGCCGACGGACTGAGGGGACTGCGCGGAGTCGCCGCCGAATACGGAAAGCTGGTCGACGAACTGACCGACGCGTGCGACGGGATGCAGAAAGCGCTGAGCGAGGAACACGAGGCGATCCTCGAGGCGATGCGCCGTCTGCGGAGCGTCGTCGACCGCGCCGAACAGGTGATCAGCGACGAGGAGTGGCCCCTGCCGAAATACCGTGAAATGCTCTTTGTCTACAACTGACATCCGCCGAAAGTCCTTCCCGGAACGATCCGGGAGGGACTTTACAATTTTGTAAACGGGGTTACGCTTTCCAAAAAACGATGGAATCGAAACATTTTCTTGCCCTGGCCGACGGGACGGTTTTTTTCGGTACGTCGTGCGGCGCGCCGCGCGACGCCGAGGGGGAAGCCGTCTTTAATACGGGGCATACCGGTTATCAGGAGATTGTGAGCGATCCTTCCTACGCGGGCCAGACGGTCGTTCTGAGCGCGCCGGAGATCGGCAATTACGGATGCTGCGCGGCGGATATGGAGTCGCGCGGCCTTTTTTTAAGCGGTCTTGTCGTCCGCCGAATGAATCCGCCGTCGAACGCGCGGAGCGAAGAGGCATTTTCGGATCTTCTGCGCCGGTATGACAGGCCGGCGCTCTGCGGCGTCGATACCCGGCGGCTGGTTCTCCATCTGCGCGAGGCCGGCAGCCAACGCGCGTTTCTTCATTGCGCCGACGAATCGATGAGCCCCGAAGAGGGCGTCCGCCGCGCGCGGGAGTTCGCCGGACTGGACGGGATCGATATGACCGCGCGCGTGACCGATCCGGCGGGTTCGTCCTGGGAGCCGGCCGATGGGGCGGGGAAGGACGCGCCCCTTGTCGCCGCGTTCGATTTTGGTGTGAAGCGGTCGATCCTCCGATCGCTGGCCGCGGTCGGGTTCCGGGTGCGGGTTCTTCCGGCGGGTGCGGGCGCCGACGAGGTTCTCGCGCTCAAACCGGACGGCCTTTTCCTGTCGAACGGGCCGGGCGACCCGGCGGGGGTTCCCCACGCGGTCGAGGCGGTGAAAACGCTCCTGGGGCGTCTGCCGGTCATGGGGATCTGCCTGGGTCATCAGATTCTGGCGCTCGCCTGCGGGGCGAAGACGGGACGGCTGAAGTTCGGGCATCACGGGTGCAATCATCCGGTGAAAAATCTGATCGACGACAGCGTGGCGATCACGAGCCAGAACCATAACTTCGCGGTCGTCAAAGAGAGCCTGCCGAAAGAACTCGAACTGACCCATATCAACCTGAACGACGGAACCGTCGAGGGGATCCGGCATAAAACCGCTCACGCCTTTTCGGTGCAGTTTCATCCCGAGGCGGCGCCCGGGCCGCACGACGCGGCGGGTCTGTTTCGGCGGTTTCGCGAAGAGTTTTAAAAGGCGCGCCCCCGCGCGCCGACCGTGTGTGATAAAGGGAGTAAAACGGCAATGCCCGCCCGACGCGATATTAAGAAGATTATGCTGATCGGCGCCGGTCCGATTCTGATCGGCCAGGGGTGCGAGTTCGACTATTCGGGAGTGCAGGCGTGTAAGGCCCTGCGCGCCGAAGGGTACGAGATCGTTCTGGTCAACAGCAACCCCGCCACCATCATGACCGATCCGGAGTTCGCCGACCGGACGTATATCGAACCGATGACGTTCGAGGCTCTCTCGGAAATTGTCCGGCGCGAGTGCCCCGACGCGCTCCTTCCGACCCTCGGCGGGCAGACCGCGCTGAACCTGGCGCTCCGGCTTTACGATCAGGGAGTGCTGCGCCGGTTCCACGTCGAGATGATCGGCGTCGGCGCCGAGGCGATCCGCCGCGCCGAGGACCGCGATAAGTTCAAGGAAACGATGGCCTCTCTGGGGATCGAGTCGCCCCGTTCCCGTTCGGTCCACTCGATGGAGTCGGGCCGGGAGGCGGCCGCCGAGATCGGGAGCTGGCCGTTGATCCTGCGGCCCGGGTTTACCCTGGGGGGGAGCGGCGGCGGGATCGCGCGGAATCCGGAAGAGTTCGAGGTGATCCTCCAACGCGGACTCGACGCGAGCCTGAACCGCGAGGTGCTGATCGAAGAGTCCCTTTTGGGCTGGAAGGAGTTCGAGCTGGAAGTGATCCGCGACCGGCGGAACCGGGCGGCGATCGTCTGTTCGATCGAGAATATCGACCCGATGGGGATTCATACGGGCGATTCGGTCACCGTGGCGCCGGCGCAGACCCTCAGCGACGCCGAGTATCAGGCGATGCGGAGCGACAGCCTCCGCGTGATGGACGCGATCGGCGTCGAGACCGGCGGCTCGAACGTTCAGTGGGCGGTCGACCCGAAAAGCGGACGGCGCGTCATTATCGAAATGAATCCACGCGTCTCGCGCAGCAGCGCGCTGGCGAGTAAGGCGACCGGGTTTCCGATCGCCAAAATCGCCGCGCTCCTGGCGGTCGGCTATACGCTGGACGAACTCCGCAACGATATCACGCAGACGACCCCCGCCTGCTTCGAGCCGGCGCTCGATTACATCGTGACGAAGGTTCCCCGCTTTACGTTCGAGAAGTTCCCGGCGACCGACTCGACGCTCGGCACCCAGATGAAATCGGTCGGTGAGGCGATGGCGATCGGCCGAACGTTCAAGGAATCGTTTCAAAAGGCGATTCGGAGCCTCGACACCGGCCACGACGGGTTCGGCGCCGACGCGAAATGCGATCGGCTGAAAGAGAAGAGCGACGATGAGGTCGAGGGCGAGATCCGCCGCCCGAATCCCGATCGGTATTATTACATTCACGAGGCGCTCCGCCGCGGCTGGCCGGTCGAGAAGATTCACGCACTGACCTCGATCGACCTCTATTTTCTGCGGAAGATGGCCGAACTGGCCGCATCGGAAGCTGAAATCACTCCGACCGCCGAATCGCTGCGCGCCGCCAAGGAAGACGGTTTTTCGGACCGCCAGATTGCGCATCTTTTGGGAAAGAGCGAGCCGGAGATTCGTTCGACGCTCCGCGAAATGGGGATTCTGCCCGTCTACGGAACGGTCGACACCTGCGCGGGCGAATTTCCGGCGATCACGCCGTATTACTATTCGACGTATAACGGGGAATACGACGAGCCGGTGCGCGGGGACGACGGCGAAAGAAAACGCCGGATCATGATTCTGGGGGGCGGCCCGAACCGGATCGGGCAGGGGATCGAGTTCGATTACTGCTGCGTGCACGCCGCATTCGCCCTGCGCGAGGCGGGGTGCGAAGTGATTATGGTGAACTGCAACCCGGAGACCGTCTCGACCGACTACGATACGAGCGACAAACTCTATTTCGAGCCGCTCACCTTCGAGAACGTCTTCGATATTTACCAGCGGGAACGGCCCGACGGCGTGATCTTGCAGTTCGGGGGGCAGACGCCGCTGAACCTGGCGCTCGCGCTCTGCGAGGCGGGGGTGCCGATCCTGGGAACCAAACCGAGCGATATCGACGCCGCCGAAGACCGGGATCTGTTCCGCGATCTGATGAAGCGCCTGGGGATCGCGCAGCCGGAATCGGGGATCGCGCACAATATCGACGAGGCGATCGCCGCCGTCGAGCGGATCGGCTATCCCGTTCTGGTCCGCCCGAGTTTCGTCCTCGGCGGGCGCGCGATGGTGATCGTCTATAACGAGAAGTATCTGCGGAAATTTTTCGAAGAGGCGGAACAGGTCTCCGACGGGCCGATCCTGATCGACCGTTTTTTGGAACACGCGGTCGAGGTGGACGTCGATTCCGTCTCGGACGGCGAGCGGACCGTGATCGGCGCGATTATGGAACACGTCGAACTGGCGGGGATCCATTCGGGGGATTCCGCCTGCTCGATTCCGCCCCGCACCCTTTCGCCGAAAGTCCGCGAGACGATCCGCCGCTATACGCGCGAGCTGGCGGGCGCGCTTCACGTCTGCGGCCTGATGAACATTCAGTTCGCCGTTCAGGACGAGACGGTTTTTATGATCGAAGTGAACCCCCGCGCGTCGCGGACCGTTCCGTTCGTGAGCAAGTCGACCGGAGTGCCGCTGGCGAAAAAGGCCGCACTTTCGATGATCGGCCGCACGCTCGCCGAGCAGGGGCTAAGCGGCGAGATCACCATTCCCTACGTCACCTTTAAAGAAGCGGTCTTCCCCTTCGCGAAGTTTCCCGGAACCGATATCGCGCTTTCTCCCGAGATGAAGTCGACCGGCGAGGTGATGAGTATCGAGTTTACCGACGACCAGGCGTATCTGAAAAGCCAGGTCGCCGCCGGAAGCGC
>CACXFR010000213.1 GCA_902766935.1 uncultured Planctomycetota bacterium
AATGACGCTCAGAAAGACGAGGGTCCAGAAAGCGACCCGTCCCGCGTGACGGCCGATCAGCGGCAGGTCTTCGTGGCGGGTGGCCGCATAGACCAGGGCGAAAACGATCGACAGCGGGATCAGGAGCCAGATCGGCGAAGATGTGAAATACGCGAAAAACATATTGTATTGCAGATTTAGGCGTTGTCTCGGCGGATGACGTCGAACCCCGTGTAGGGACGGAGGACTTCGGGAACGGCGATCGAGCCGTCTTTCCGCTGATAGATTTCCATAATCGCCACCAGCGCGCGGCTGATCGCAATCGCCGTGCCGTTTAAGGTGTGGAGGAAATGGGTTCCCTTCTCCCCCTTGACGCTGTAGCGGGCGCCGAGGCGGCGCGCCTGGTAGTCGGTGCAGTTCGAGGTGCTCGTCACCTCGCCGTATTCGTTCCGCCCGGGCATCCAGGCTTCGAGATCGTATTTGCGCCAGGCCGGCCCCCCCAGATCGCCGGTGGCGGTGTCGACGACGCGGTAGGGAATTCCCAATCCGTCGAAGATCTGCCGTTCCAGGCCGAGGAGTTCCAGGTGCATCGCCTCGCTCTGTTCGGGGAGGGTGAAGGCGAACATCTCGATCTTGGTGAACTGGTGAACCCGGTAGAGTCCGCGCGAGGCGCGCCCCGCGGCGCCGGCTTCGGTTCGGAAGCAGTGGCTGATTCCGCAGAGGCGGAGCGGGAGTTTTTCCGCTTCGATCGTCCGTCCGGCCATCAGGCCGCCGATTGTTATCTCGGCGGTGGCGATCATGCTCAGCTGGGTGTTTTCGATCGAGTAGATCTGCGTTTCGTTCCCGCGGGGGATGTAGCCCGTTCCCTGGAGAATGTCGTTCTTGGCCATATCGGGCGTGGTGACCGGGGTAAAGCCGGCGCGGATCAGGGTGTTGACCGCGTACTGCTGAAGCGCCAGTTCCAGAAGAACCGCCTCGTTTTTCAGAAAATAGAAGCCGCTCCCGGCGACCCGCGCGCCCCCCTCGAAGTCGATGAGGTCGAGTTTTTCGCCCAGCTCGACGTGATCCAGCGGGGCGAAGTCGTAGGTCGGCACCGGCGTGGCGCCGTATTCGCGCGTCGTGTTGCACGTGTCGTCGTCGCCGATCGGCGCGTCGGGATGCGCCATATTCGGAATCGAGCGCCAGATCTGGTCGAGTTCGGCCTCGACCGCGTCGAGTTCCGTTTTCAGGGCGGCGACCCGTTCGCGGATGGCACGTCCCTTTTCTTTCCGCTCCTCCCGCTCTTCGGGTGTCTTCGCCTGACCGATCGACTTCGAAACGGCGTTCGCCTCTCGGTTCAGTTCTTCGGAGAGACGCTGCTTTTCGCGGCGGAGCGATTCGAGTTCGGCGAAACGGTCGACGTCGACCCGCATGTTGCGGTTTCGGCAGTTGTCTTTAACGGCTTGCAGATTTTCGAGGATGTATTTGCGGTCTAACATGGACGGTCCTAACAAACGGTTTTTCGGTTTAACGTGATCCGGTTCCGGTTACCATAGCGGAAACTCCGGAAAGTGCTAGTTTATTCTCCTCATTTTAGCGAAATCCGGGACAAAAGGAAGTCTTGTCCCCGGGATGAGCTTCCCGTGCGGCCAGTAGACCGAGACGGCTTTTCCCAGGACGAGGCGGCGGTCGACGCAGGGGGGAACCTCACCGTCGGGCCAGCTCGAGTCGCGCCGGCTCCAGCCGCGGCAGTCTTCGCTGTTGCTGCTGTTGTCGCCGAGCGCCAGGTATTGGTCGGCTCCCAGGTGAAAGAGCGCCGAACGGGTGTTTCCGTAGTCCCGCCACGCCTCGGGACTCGCGAGGAAGGCGGACATCGAATCTTCGTCTTCGACCTGGGGGTCCGAGGCGAAGAGGTGGTCGATCGGGTCGCGCGCGCCGAACCGCTTGAGCGGTTTTTCGAGGACGATCGGCGAACTGGATTCGGGTTTTTCGAGCTGATTCCCCATCGCGATGTAGTAGGTGTCGCGCATCACCTTGATATGTTCGACCCTCACCGGGAAGTTGGCGCCGACCGAAACGGGGGAAAGATCCAGGGGACCGGGATCGCGGTTGCGGGGGAGCAGCGCCTTGCCGACCCCCGCCAGGGGAGCGCAGAGGTCGTCGTACTTCCCTTCGTTCGGGAAGGGGATCTCTGTTTTGTTGACCAGAAGGCGGAGCTGCTCGTCAATGTTGGCAAAGAAGAGGGAGTAGGTCTTTCCCGGCTCGAAGGGGCAGGGGGCGGACTGCGGCCTGAACTGCGGGACGGTCGGCATTTCGAGGGTGACCGTCCCCGCCGAGAGGTCGAACCGCGCGCGCATCGGGACGTCGCCCTGAACCAGTTCGAGGACCAATTCGGCCGGCTCGCCCCCGCTCGGAGCGTAGGGGGTCGCGTTGAGCGAGACGGCCAGTTCCCCCGTCCAGTTGTATCCCCGGCCCGCGTAGGAGTGCTGCGCCGCCGTCTCGGGAGTGTTGTACGAGGTCATGTCGGTGATCAGCTGCGGGTTGTTCGGGATCACGCCGCTTTTTTGCAGCTCGGGGGGGAGCGTCGCCTCCGCGGCCGCCGCCCACTGACGCGAGGTCGGAATGATGTGGCGGTAGCGGAGCCATTCGAGACGGTCCTCTTCCCGCGCGGGAGGGGTTCCGGCGCATTTCAGGAGGGGGCGCTGCACGGCGGGGGCGGGAACCCGCTCGCCGGAATAGTAGAAGCCGCGCCCCTCGTCGATCGGCTGCCAGGCGAGGGTCTCTTCGCCCGCCGCGGCGCGCTGGTCCTGCCAGCGGGGGGGCCAGCCGAGATTTTCGAGGGGGAAGGGGGGATAGTCGTTGTCGTAGACGACGCGCAGAAGCCGCAGGAGATTCGCCATCGGCTTGCGGAGGATTTCCGGCTCGTCGGCGGCGCCGGGAACGCGTTCTCTGGCGTAGAGGTTCCCGTACTGGATCCGGACATCTTCGTTCGGAAGCCCGACGAAGCGCTTGATGTAGTTTGTTTTCGGGTCGGGGGGGGAACGGAAGACGGTGACTTCCCACCGCCGGATCGGGCGGAAATCGCCGATGAACTTGTTGACCAGAACCCGGTCCCCCGAGAAGGAGATGTCGGCGGAGTCGAACCGCTGGGTCAGACGGCACTGCGGGCAGGTCCCCGCCAGGACGCGCGAAGACGTCGCGTGATTTTGGCGGTCCCGCTCTTCGCTGGCCGAGACCTGGAACGGATAGCCGCACCCCTGGCAGCGGACGTCTTTGTGCCGGCCCATCAGGGTGGTCGCCATCGAGCCGGTCGGAATGACGTACGCCTCGGCCTCGAAAAACTTGAAAGTGGTGGCCAGGAAAAGGGCGATGGCCAGCGTCTCTAAGAATTCCCGGGTCGAGCGGAACGGGGCCGAGGCCGCCTGGCGGATTTTTTTGCGGTTGTCGTTTTCCTGAACGGAGAGAGAGCTGGACATCGGTATCCTTATGCGTCGGGTGGAATCATCGGAATCTTGTTTCCGCGTCGAAAGCGGCCGCGCGGAGGAATGGCTCAAAGAAAGCCGCCGGACAACGTGCCGGCGGAAGTGGCAAAACCGGGCGGACGAGCGGTAAGTTCCAACGGTTTTATTATACTCCCTGAGGAGTCTGTCGCAAGACGGGCGAGGGGGTCAGCGGCCGCGCGACGAGAGGATCTGTTCGACGCGGAGGAGGGCGTCGGAGAAGTCGTTCTTTTCACCCTTTTCGAGCCAGAGGTCGATTTTCTTCTGCGCGGCGGCGACGGTGCTGTGGCTCCGCCCGCCGAAATGACGCCCGATTTCGGAGAGGGCGCTGTGCGTGTAGCGGCGCGCCAGCCACATCGCGAGCATCCGCGGGTAACTGCACTGCCGCGAGCGGCTTCGGCCCTGGAGGTCTTTTGCGGTGATTCCGAAGACGGAGGCGACCGCGTTTTCGATCTCTTCGAGGGTGACCGGCATCTGCCGGCAGGGGGCCATCGCGCCGAGGATCGCCGAGACCGATTCGAGGGTGGAGATGTCGCCGCCGGTCAGGAAGGCGGCGTGGAGGAGGTTCAGCGCGCCGGAGAGCTGCCGGGCGTGCGTCGCGAAGCGCGAGACGACGAAGCGGGCGGCTTCGTCGGGGATGTTCAGGTTCCGCTTTTCGGCCATCTGCCGGAAGACGCGCAGGAGCGTCTCGCGGTCGGGCGGCTCGATGGCGCAGACGACCCCCGACTCGAGCCGGGTGCGGAGTTCCGGTTTGAGGAAGGTCATTTCGGCCAGGGGGCGGTCGGCGCTCATGATGATCTGAACCCCCTTGGCGCGGAGAAGATCGACAAGAGAGCTCAGTTCGCGCTGGGTCGCGTCCCGCTTTTCAAAGTTCTGGATATCCTCGATGACGACGAGGTTCGAGTCGGCCAGACGGTTTCGCAGCGTACGGTCCCCCCCCGGTTTTTCCTGGAATCCCCGGACGAACTGCCCGGTGAACTCGTCGGAGGTGAGGTACTTGGGGGATTTTCGCCCGGGGATCTTGCGGAATTCGGAATAGACCCCTTCGAGCAGGTGCGTCTTTCCGACGCTCGTCGGGCCGTAGATGAGGATCGGATTGAGGAGCCCCGGGCGGGAGATCGCGATATCGGCGATCCCCTTGGCCGCGCTGTTCGAGATTCCCGTCACGAAGGTCTCGTAGGAGGCGAACGTGCGCCCGGCGGGGCGTTCGGCGCGTCGGCGCGCGGCCGGTTTGGAGGGATGATCCGTCCCCCGGACGCGGACGAAGGATAAGAGCTCGTCGGAGCCGGTTCCCTTTTTGAACTCGATCGCGTCGGGACGGAGAGTCAGATCGTCGGCCTCGGAGGGGGCCCGGCGCGCCGGCGCGGAATCGACGAGAAACTGAAACGCGACTTCTTTGCCGAAGAGCTCGCGGAAGCACCGCGAGATTTCGTGTCGGTAGTTCTTTTGGAGCCACTCTTTCTGGAACGGGGAGGAGACCTCAACGACGAATTCCTCCCCGCGGCGTGAGAAGGTCACATCGGCGAACCAACGGTCAAACTTCATCTGACCGATCTGGCGGACAAGCTGTTCGCGCAGCACAGGTTCGATGTCCTTACCGGATGCTAATTCCATTCGTATGTCGAATCGCGCGGCGAAGGCGCGCGAAATGCAATTCGTTTGAGTTTGCGGAAAAACAGCGGCGCCGGCCTTGTCGCGGTTCTGTAATACAGAATCCGGAAAAACCGGAGCGGATTAGTTTTGTGTTGCAAGGAGCGCCGCCGAAAGCGCCGCGCCGAAGCTCGGTTCGGAACTCTCCTCGAACAAGAGCGATTTTAGCGATATCCTTTCGGTTGTCAAACAACCCCGGGAGGGGGAAAGGAAAATATTTCTTAAAACAAAAATCAAAGACCCCTCATATCACGGGGTTTCCCCCGAAAAAATTTTTTTAAGAAGAAAAATTTTTCCGCGGATCGGCGCTCCGCTTTTTGTGGAAAAACTGTTTTGAGGAACTTTTAATAAAATGTTTGAATCACCTAAATTGCCTGTTTTGAAAATTTTAACAGCTTGAGATACACAAAGACGGAAAAAGGGGCCGGCACGCCTTTCGGCATGCCGGCCCCTCGGCTCGGATTGGAGACTTTTGAACGGCTTTTTTACGGGATGGCGTAGGCCGCGCCGACAATCGCGCCGGCTTCGATCAGGGCGCCGCGCATCGAGATCGGGCACGGCTGGATCATGTTCGGCGCGCAGCTTCCCGGGCGGTAGTAGCCCAGGTCATACACGCACTGCGTCGGGGGATAGACTCCCATCAGGTAGGGAACGAACGGGATGGTGACCCAGAAGCGCGCCCCGGAGAGGGCCGGCTGAAGGAGCGGGCAGATGCCGTGGCCGTAGCGTTCCAGCTGAACGTCTTCGAAGTAGAGCGGCTTGTGGCAGAGGGCGCTCGCCTTCCAGGTGAAGACGATCGGGGTCGGGAGCTTCCGAACGTAGGTCTCTTCGGGAAGCGGGCAGCTCTGCGGCATTTCGCCCGGCGTGACGGTCACTTTGTAACTCATGTCGAGGATCGAGTCCATATTGGTCGGATCGGGACACTCGTCGGTGTAGACGTCGTACGCGTTGGTGCTCGGGGCGGATCCCGTTTTGGGAGCCGTATCGGTCGCCATCGCCAGTTTGATCGGAACGGGCTCGGAAACAGGGGCTTCGGCCGCCGTTTCGAGGAGGCGCACCTGGCGGATCGACTCGCCGTTTTCGGGCGCGGAGGTTTCGTCCGGGGCGCTCGTTTCGAGCTCGGTCAGGAAGAGGGTGTCCTGGGCGGTGTCGAGATTCGCCGCGGCCGGGACGGGCGCCGGGGCCGG
>CACXFR010000214.1 GCA_902766935.1 uncultured Planctomycetota bacterium
CCGAACTCCGGGGTGAAAGCGCCCTTTTATGCCCGCGCGGGCCGGGTCTTTTCGGGTGGAAAATCTTTTCGTATGGAGTATAATGGAAGGGGTGTTCGGGTTTCGGGCCCGCCCATTCCGCTCAAAAAGGGAAAGATAACAGTATCGATGAAATACCTCTTCCGACTTTCGACGGCGCCGATCGCTCTTGCCGCGCTCCTCTTTTCGGCGCGTTTTCTCTTCGGCGAAGAGACGAACGCCGAGCGGATCGCCAGGCTGAACGCCGAGCGGATCGAATGGCTGGAAGACGTCTCTTATAAAGCGGACTACACCTATTCCCGCGCGGTGGCTCGCAGCGAAGAGGAGGCTCGGACGGTCGCGATCGGCGAAGACGACGTCGCGGCGACCGGTTTCATTTTCAAGTCCAAAGACAAATGCCGTCTGCAGATTCTCTACCGGCCCAAGAGCGCCGACCCGTTGGCGGGACCGGATCCGAGCCGCGCCGCCGAAATGATCGCGAACAACGATTTCATCGTGACCTATATCCCGGATCAGGGGAGCCGCCGGACGCCGAGCGGGTCGCTCGACCGGGTCGCCGACAAAGCGCTGGCGGGTCTGACCCATTCGCTGATGACGATCGACGCTCCGGTTTCCCTTTTCATTCCCCCGATCGACGCTCTTCCGTACGGAACCCCCCCGGATCCCGATTACGAGTATGTCGAAACGGGGGACGGGCGCGCCCGGCTGACCCTGACGGGAACGAACTCCGGCAGCGGTGCGAAATACGTGAAAGAGGTCGTCCTTCGGATCGACACGCGTCCGGCCACCGTCGAAGAGACGTCGGTGCGAACCTATAGGGGGGAAGACGCGAAGCTCCTGACGGCCTTCGTGATCAAAGGGGACGGCTGGAAAGAATGTTCCGGGTTTTTCGTTCCGACGCGGGTCAGGTCGTTTACCGGTCTGTACGACCCGTTCCGGGGGGAGATCGGCCGGTGGCTCGTCTCGGAGTGGAAAAGTTCCGGGCTCGGGATTTTGGCTCCCGCGCAGACGAATTTTATTCTCAAGCTCGATCCCGGCGTGGATCTGGACGGAATGAACCGCCGCTCGAATCAAGACGTGATCGACATTGACGCGATCACCGACGAAGACCTTGTTCCGGTCGAAGAGACGCCGCCCGTCGTTCGGGCGAAAGGGGAAACCGGGTTCGCGCCGCCGAACCCCTGCCGCGTGCGGCCGGCGGCTCTGGTCCTTCTCGGCGCGGCCTTGGCCGTCTGGGGAGCGGTTCGGTTCTGCCGGAAGAGAAGGGCGCGGTCCGTTACCGCTGCCGGGGAAGGTGCCGGCCGATGAATCGAAACGACGAACCGAATCGCGGAGACGTTCCCGTGGTTCCGCGCGCTTTTTTCCTTCGGCTCCTGATTTCCGCCGTTTTCGTTTTCGCCTCCTCTTTCGGCGGAACGCTACGGGGGGAGCCTCTCGACGGGGCGCTCCTTTCGCGCCTGAAAACCGAGGGGGTGGAAGCGCTCCGCCGCCGCTCCGGGGAGATCGGCGGCGTTCATCTGAAATGGATCGCGTCGTCGGGGAACGACTCGACGCAGTTCGAATTCTACTCCCAGGGAAAGAATTATCTGCTCCGCGCCGAATCTCTCGCCGGCGCGGACCGGGACGGGGTTTCCTCCCGATCGTACCGTTTCGTGAAGAACAGGTCCCTTTTCTTCGAGCTGTCGCGAAACACTGAAAGCGGGCCCTGGAAGATCGATTCGTATAGCAAAGTTCGCGACGGCGGCGAAAACCCGGCGCTCGAAACGGTCAAGCGGCATTCCCCCTATTACGTTGAATCCCGCCCGCTGGCCGAGTTCCTCGAAGACGCGGATCTGAAGATCACGCGGATCGGGTCGAATACCGACCGGGGGGAAGAGACGGTCACGGTCGATTTTGAAACTCCGTTAAAGAATCTTTTCGAAACCGGCACCGCCGATACGGCGACCGGCCGCATCTTGCTCCTGCCGGGGAAAGGGTGGGGGATCGCCGAACTGACGCTCCGTTTCACGCGGGACGGCGTTTCGGTTCTCAAAGAACGAAAATTTACTTTTACCGACGACGCGGATTCGGTCTTTCCGGTCAAGACGGCGGAGACGAAAACGTCGTTCGGATCGAAAGACGGAGGGAGCCGGACGCTCGACGAAGAGCAGATTCGTTATCTGGTCTGCGACGACGCCCGCCCGGCGCAAAAAGAATTTTCGCTGAAATATTACGGCTTGAGTCGGTCCGACCTCCGCACTCCGGCCGAAAAAAGGTTCAGCCGCACGCTGATGATTTTAGGGGGCGCGGTTCTCCTGTTCGGACTGAACAAGAAATACAAGCTGCTCCGTCGCCGGCGGCGGGGTTCAAAAAAGAGAAACCGCCGGGCGCTCCGTTTCAAACGAAGAGAGGACGCCTCCGCGGATCGGTAAATCGGCGG
>CACXFR010000215.1 GCA_902766935.1 uncultured Planctomycetota bacterium
AACGGTCATGCGGATCCGTTCGTGTTCGCTGACGCGCGCGAAGTCGACGTGAAGGACTTCCGTCCCCCAGGTGTTCCACTGGCATTCTTTGATGAACGCGCGTTCGTTCACCGCGCCGGTCAGCGCGACGAAACGGTTGCCGTGGCGGATCACCGCGGCGACCTCATCCGCCTCAAGCGCGAGACTGACGACGTCCTGCTTGTGTCCGTAAAGGACAGCCGGGATCTTCCCGGACTGGCGCAGACGGCGGTTCCGGCGCTTGCCGGTTTCCTGGCGGAGTTCAACCGCCAATGATTTGATTTCAGCCATAATAAACCTTTATCATACGGAATTCCGGCGGATTGCCATCGGGTATCGCACGACGCTTCCCTTACTCCAATCCGCCCGATTTGACTCTCACATTATACCACAAATTTTTTGTTCGACCACCTTCCGCGCCGACGAAGGCCGGAAAAAGCCGTTTTTCAGGAGTAGACGCCGAATTTCCCGTAGGGGAGCTGTTTGAACATTCGGCTGACCGACTCGTTGTTGTGAATCCGTTTGATCGCTTCGGCCAGGACCGGAGCGATCGAAAGGACGCGGATATTCGGCAGATCGTGTTCCGGCAGAAGGGGGAGCGTGTCCGAAACGACGACTTCTTCGATCGGGGCGCTGCGGAGCTGCTCGATGGCGTTGCCGCAGAGAACCGCGTGCGTCGCCGCCAGGTAGATCTTGGTCGCTCCCATCAGTTTGACGAGTTTCGCCGCGCCGCAGATCGACCCGCCCGTGGCGATCATGTCGTCGAAGAGGAACGCGACGCGCCCTTCGATCGGCCCGCCGATCAGATTCGCCTGCTCGACCCGGTTGCCGTAGCGGCGCTTGTCGATGATCGCCAGATTCCCCCCCAGCATTTTGACGTGCTGCGCCGCGCGCTTGATGCTCCCCTCGTCGGGGCTGACCACGACCGTCTCTTCCGGAGAGTAGCCGAGCGAGGCGATGTAGTGGTCGATGACCGGCGAGGCGGAAAGATGATCGACCGGAATATCGAAGAAACCCTGAATCTGCGCGGCGTGAAGGTCCATCGTCAGGATGCGGTCGGCCCCGGCGCGGGTCAGGAGGTTGGCGACGAGTTT
The DNA here is from genome assembly GCA_902766935.1 of uncultured Planctomycetota bacterium. GTDB lineage: Bacteria > Planctomycetota > Planctomycetia > Pirellulales > Thermoguttaceae > RUG695. The sequence goes on from CACXFR010000215.1 coordinate 1,113, forward strand.
GGCGGTGATCGGAACGCGCCCTTCGTCTTTGCGGTCCTGACGGGCATAGCCGAAATAGGGGATCACGGCGGTGATCCGTCCGGCGCTGGCGCGTTTGAAGCACTCGATCATAATCAAGAGCTCCATGAGATTGTCGTTGACCGGCCGGCAGGTCGGCTGAACGAGGAAGACGTCGCGTCCGCGGACGTCCTCTTCAATGCGGCAGAAACATTCGCCGTCGGGGAAGCGCTCGACCGTGATCTGACCCGGGGCGATGCTCAGGTAATCGCAGATTTTCTCGTACAGAGGAACATTGGCCGACCCGGAAAAGATCTTCAGTTCATCACTCATGGCTCTCACAGCATCACTTAGCAAAATGGCGGGTTAAAACGTATGCGAAAGAGCCTTTCCGGCCAAAGAGGAAGCGCCCGGCGCCGGCGGAGAGACTCACCCCTTCATTCTAAACGAGAGGGGCTCGTTTTCCAGGGGGGGCTCCGCGACTTTTCGCGGGGAAAAAAGAGGAAAAAGGAGTTGGAACGGGGGAAAAAGAAAACCGCCCCTTCTTTTTTCGGAGAGAAGGGGCGGTTTCGCGGTCTTCCGAAGAAAGGGGCGTCATTCGAACGGGTCGTCTTCGCCGGCGTCGTTCCACCGCTCGTCGTCGGCACTGTCGCCCGCGTCGTCGAAGGTGTCGTCGTAGTCGGTGCTGTAGGGGTCTTCCTTCTGATTATCGCCGGGGCGGGCGGTCTTTCCGGGGACTTTCCCGGCCGGCGGGAGATCGGCGCCGTCGGTCTCTTCGTCGGATTCCTCCGCGTCGTCGGTTCGGGGCGCATTTTCATCCCCCTCGGGACGGGAGGAGTTCTTCGAACCGAAGATTTCGTCGTTCTCCCCTTCTTCCTCGTCGCCGAAGATCGACTTGTCGTCCGATTCGTCGGACTTCTCTTCCGCCTTCTTTTCGTTTTCCGGGCCGGAGTACGCCTCGTCGATCCGCTTTTGGAACTCCTCGGCGATATCGAACGATGACTTCTGGTAGCGGAGCGGTTCGTCCAGCTGGCTTTCGTGCAGGCACTGAACCAGGCCGTCCTGCCCGAAGAGGAGAATCCGGTCGCTTTCGATGTTGAAAACGGCTCCCATTCCGGTCGAAAGGGGAATCGTGTGGATCGTCTGGCCGTTGTCGCGGTTGATCACCAAAAGGTTCCCGAGCATATCGAGCGCGTAGAGGCGGCTGGGGGTCGCCGAGACGAACTGCTTGATGTCGCGGATCGACCAGAGCGCCCTGCCGTTTTTCAGGTTCAGGCAGAAGAAGTTGCCGGTGTAGGTCGGAATGAAGCACTGGTCCCCCGCCACGCCGATCGGGTCGATGACCGCCATTCCGACCGGGAAGGTCCATTCGGCGGTTCCCAGTTCGTCATTGACGGCGAAGACGTAGCCGCTGCGCGCCCCCATCAGAATGAGGCCCCCTTTCGCCTCGCCGCCGCGGGCGGCGTTGACGTCGGTGGTGTCCTTCTGGATGAAGGTCGGCCGGGCGTTGATGTCGTTGCCGAAGTCGAGGTCGACCTCTTTGTAGTGGTTCAGATCGATATACATCGACTGCGGCGCCAGTGAGATACTGTAAAGGAGCTTGAGCGCGTTCTGCGACTTTTTCATATCGAGCCCGCCGATCATCAGCGAACCGCTGGTGGTGACCCATGAGAAGTAGTCCTTGTCGGCGTTCTGAGTGCAGAGGAACGGCTGAACGAGGGGTTCGCCGAGCGCCGGACAGACCTGGACGTCTTTGTCGTCGAACGGAATAAGGCCTTTCTTTTCGACCCGCTTGTCGGTCGCGATCAGTTCGATCGCCCTGCGGATCTTCTGCGCCCGCTCCTGCAGGGTCGCGGCGTTCTGATCCCCGTCTTTTTCCACGGATTCGATCGCCGCGTCCAGCGGGTCTTTGTAGACGTCGAAGCGGCGGAGCGGATAGGCGAAGATCTTGCCGGTCAGGATCGGAACGTAGATGTAGCGCTCGCTCACCTGGGGTCCCCCGCCGGCCGGACCGGAAATGTCGAACTCGAGCAGCTTTTTCCCGTCGAACCGGTCAAAGACGTGCACCGTCGAGCCGTGCAGGACGACCACGGCGAAGCTGTTCGCCGCGGGGGGGAGGGAATAGTAGCGCTCCGACCCGACGCGGCGGCTCCAGAGGGTGTTTCCCGTCCTGGTGTCGATGACGTGGAGCCAGCCGTTGTCGGACGTGATGAAAAGCGTGTCGTCGAGAAGGGAAATCTGGGTGATCCGGTCGTGGGAGGGGTTCATCGCGACCTGGTTGAACCAGGGGCGCGTCAGACCCGCCGCCGTCGCTTCGGTCTCGGAGATGAGCCGCGAACGAACCGCTCCGGCCCCCGGGACCGCCGCGGGACGCACCAGAAAGAGGAGGAGACAGACCAGCGCCGGAAAGACCGCCGCGAAAAGGATTTTGCCGCGCTGCCGCCGATCGTGCAAACTCATTTCCTCACCCTTTTTCGTCTTTCCGAAATCAATACGACTGCCGGAGCCGCTGGAGGTTCCACTCAAGTTTTTCGGCGGGGGTCATCTTGCTGAAATCGGGGTTTGCATAGCCGCTCTTACCGCCCGGGGCCGGCGAGGAGGGCTTGACCACGGCCGATTTGGTCTGCGGCTTGGCGTTGTAGCTGTCGCTGGTCGCCATCGATTTCATATCGTCTTCGAGGGACCGCTGCGGGCGGATGTTGAGCTTCTGCAGATCGCCGTGGTACGCCTTGACCGCCTCTTCCGGCCCGATCTGCCCGTCGGCGATCGCGCGCAGATAAGTGATGAAGGTGAGCTGGTGTTCGGCGTTGTTGATCTTCCGCCCGTAGAGCGCGACGCGCGCGCCGTATTTCTTGGCGTCGTGGAGCATCTTAAACGCGTCGTAGGTCGTTCCGGCGGACCCCCCCAGAATTCCGACGACAAGTTCGCTGTCGTAGCGGACGAGTTCTTCCATCGCCTTCGGTCCGTAGTAGGGGATCTTGAGGAAAAGCGGCCGTCCCGCGCTGGTCACCCCCGCCAGGGCGCGGACGATGTGGTTGTTGACGAATCGGGGGATATCTTCGGGGCAGTTTGGCTCGCACGCGTTCGGGCTGAAGACTTCCAGGAAATGACGAAAGCCTTTCTTTTCGGCTTCGAGACGGAACTCGTTGTAGGCCAGGAGCGATTTGAAATCGGCGTCGAGGTTGTTGTTGAACGTGATCGAGTAGAGTCCCAGGTCGGCGCCCCGGCCGGCGGCGCGCTCTTCGGGGGTGCATTCGGCTTTCCCGCAGAGGGCGTGGTCGATCGTCGCGGTTCGGAAGGGGCGGGAGGGGAGAGAACCGTAGACCGCGCCGGTTCCGGCCAGCCAGATGTCGGTCGCGTCGTTGGCGCGGATCGCCGGGGTGATCGGCGAGTCGACGAAGAGCCCCTCGCGCAGGGCGAGAACCTCGTTGGTCGAGGCGCTCATCAGCATGATGTCGATCAGTCCCTGGGCGATGATTTCTCGGCACTGCTGACGGAGCTGGTCGAGGGTCTTGAATTTCGCCTCGCCGCCGTACTGCTCGGGGCTCCTCCCCGGGGCGGCCAGTCCGTAGGCCATATCGGGGTCTTTGGCGTCGGCCAGGATAAAGTCGTTGCAGCTCCGGTCTTGCAGAATCCGCGCCAGTTTGACATCAAGAGTTTTTTGCATCGGTTCGATTCGTCTTGTTCAATGGGAAGTTTGTTCGGAGATTCAAAGCGTATCGGCGCCGCGCGCCGCCGGGGGGGAATACCCCGTTTCATTATCGCGCCGCGCGCCGTGCGCCTTGAACTAAACTCCGCAGAGTCTCTTATCTGTTATAGTATACCCTTTTTAACTGAAACGTCCAGGTTTTCCTGTTTTAAAAATAGGGAACCGCCCGCCGCGCCGCGGCGGGAAAGGGGGGATTTCGGACTGGATTATTTTCATATAATGGGGTAAAATATGCGCCTGGGAGCGGGTTGTTTTTGCCGCTCCGGCAGTGTCTGTGTTGAGTCGGAGTTATCGGGAAGAAGTGAAAGAATCGCAGAAGGACGAGCCGCGCCGCATCGCGGTTCTCGGAGCGACGGGGAGTATCGGCGCCAGCGCGCTGGACGTGATTGCCGCCTCCGGCGGGCGGCTGGCCGCCGCCGTTTTGACCGCGCACCGGCAGACGGCGAAACTCGCCGGGCTGGCGCGGCGTTTTCGTCCCGAAACGCTGGTGGTGACCGACCCGGAGGCCGACCGCGCTCCCCTGGCCGAACTGGAACGGACGACGCGCGTTCTCTACGGGCCGGAAGGGCTCGACGAGGCGGTCTCATCTCCCGAAATCGACGTCGTTCTGGCGGCGATCGTCGGCGGGGCGGGGCTGCGCGGTTCGTGGCGCGCTCTGGAAGCCGGCAAGACGCTCGCGCTGGCGAATAAGGAGTCGCTGGTTCTGGCCGGCTCGCTTCTTTTCGACCTGGCGCGCAAAAACGGCGGGCGGATCCTCCCGGTCGACAGCGAACACAGCGCGATCTGGCAGGCGCTGGCCTCGTGCCGGCCCGCCGAAACGCCCTACGGCGCGTCCTGCGGTTCGGATCCGGCGGAGAGGAAAGACCTGGTCCGCCGCCTGATTCTGACCGCCAGCGGGGGGCCGTTCCGGAACAAGCCGCTCGATGAGCTCAGACGCGTGACGGTCGGCGAGGCGCTGGCTCATCCCACCTGGAAGATGGGAAAGAAAATCACGATCGATTCGGCGACGATGATGAACAAGGCGTTCGAAATCATCGAGGCGCGATGGCTCTTCGACCTTCCTCCCGAAAAAATCGGTGTCGTGATTCATCCCCAGTCGATCATTCACTCGATGGTCGAGTTCGTCGACGGGGCGGTGATCGCGCAGATGGGGACCCCCGATATGCGCCTGCCGATTCAGCTGGCGCTCTGCGGAATGGAACGCCGCCGATGCCCCGCCCCTTCCCTCGACTGGAGCCGGGCGCGCGCGCTGGAACTCTTTCCCCCCGACGAGGAACGCTTCCCGGCGATTCCGCTCGGGCGGCGGGTCGCCCGCGACGGCGGTTCGGCCGGTGCGGTGGTAAACGCGGCCAACGAGGTCGCCGTCGCCGCGTTCCTGGCGGGAAAAATCCCCTTTCACAAAATCACCGGGATCTGTCAATCGATTCTGGAACATCATCAATTTGAACAGGAGCCGAGCCTCGAGCGCCTTTTTGAGCTCGACCGTCAGGCTCGTACGGAGACACAAACATGGATTTCGGATTAGCGATCTGGGCCGCCGCGGGCGGCTCGGGTTTTCATCATACACTTATGGTGATCTGGCGGATCGTTCTGGTTCTGATCGGGGTGAACGCGCTGATTATCGTTCACGAGTTCGGCCATTTCATCGTCGCGCGGCTGTGCGGGGTTCGATGCGAAAAGTTTTACATCTGGTTCGACGCGTACGGTTTCCGCTTCTTCCGATTCAGGATCGGGAACACCGAGTACGGACTCGGCTGGGTGCCGCTGGGGGGATATGTCAAGATGCTCGGGCAGGAAGACAATCCGAGCGGGATCAAAAGCGAGATCGAACGCGCCAAAATTGAAGCCGAGTCGGCCGAAGGGGCCGACGCCGAAAAGGCGCGTCAGCGTCTGGCCGAACAGGAGAAATACCAGGAAGAGATTTACGCTCCCGACAGCTACCTCTCGAAGAACGTCTTTCAGCGGATGGCGATCATCTCGGCGGGGGTGATTATGAATATTCTCTTCGCGGTCCTCTGCGCCGCGTGGGCCTACTCGATCGGGTTCCCCGAACCGACCAGCCGGATCGGCCAGGTCTTTCCCGGTTCCCCGGCGTGGAGGACCGGCCTTCTGCCGGGCGACCTGATTACCGCCATCGACGGGAAACCGTGCCGTCTCTTTTCGGATATCCGCCTGGCGATGCTCGACCGGAAAGAGGTGACCCTTTCGATCGAGCGGAGCCTCGGCGGCGCGCCCGAGATGATCGAAAAGCGGATCACGCCGACGATGTCGAAATCTCAGCTGACCCCGACGATCGGGGTCTATCCCTCCCCTTCGCTTCTGATCGGCCAGGGAGGGGCGGTGCCGCCGCTTTTCGACTCCGCCGAGCGTGAGCGGCTCGCCGCGCTGACCGAAAAGATTCTTCCCGGCTCGCGCCTGTCGGCGATCGGCGGCGAGCCGGTCGGCACTCCCGCCGACTACCAGCGTCTGGCGCGCAAATTCGCCGCCTCGCCCGCGCTTTACGAATTTACCCTTCCCGAAGGGAAATCGGGCGGGGGCGAAAAGACGTCGGTCGAAATTCCCCCGAAATCGTTCGCCGAGACGGGGGTTCGTCTCACGATGGGAGGGGTTACCGCGATTGCCGACGGTTCCCCCGCCGCGGCCGCCGGTCTGCGCTGCGCCTCCGTCGACGAGACGGGAACGGTCGTCGGAAACGGCGATGTGATTCTGGCGGTCAACAACGAGCCGGTTCTCGATCCGCTCCTCTTCCCCTACCAGATCCATCGTCTGGCGGTCAAGGCGGGGGGGAACGCCGATATCGTCCTGACCGTTCGGCGGGACGGGAACGACGTCGACCTGCCGATGACGATCACCGCCTCGGACGGCTATACGGGGATCGTCTCGTTCGGCGGACAGATGGCGTCCGAAGAGCTCGGCGTCTCGTTTCTGGTCCGTCCCCTCGTGGCGGGAACCGATTCTTCGGTTCGCTTCGGCGAGGAAGCAAGTCCGATCGGTCTGAGGATCGCCTCGATCGAGGTCGGCCTTCCCGCGCCGGAGAAAGGCGATCCCGCCCGGGCGCTTTACGATTCGTTCCTGAAGCTCGGCGAACCTCTCCCTTCGGGCGGGTTCAGCTTAGAGGTTCCCGGCGACCCCAAAAAGGCGATGGCGCAGATCATCGACTTCTTTACAGACTACGTCAACTACCTGCCGACCGGCACGCCGCTGGTCATTCACGCGGGAATCGGCCCCGAGCCGAGGACGACCCTCGAGACGACGGTGACCCGGCCGGGGAACGCCTATCTGATCGACCGCGACCTGAACTTCGAAATGAGCGAGACGCGCATCGCCCGTGCTGAGTCGTTCGGCGCGGCGCTGCGCAGCGGATGGGAGAAAACGGTCGATTCGATGGGGGCGATCTACCGCCAGCTGATCAACATCGGCCGGAACGTTTCGGCCAAGGCGTTCGGCGGTCCGGTGATGATCGTCGACATCGCCTACAAGGCGACCGGTTCCCACGACGGGACGTTCCTCCTCTTCCTCTGTCTGATCAGCGCCAACCTGGCGGTGGTCAACATCCTGCCGATTCCGGTTCTGGACGGCGGGCATCTCCTCTTTCTGTTTTACGAGCTGATCTTCCGCAAACGGCCGAACGAGGCGGTTCAGATCACGCTCAGTTACATCGGACTTTTCATCATTCTGGGGCTGATGGTCTGGGTGATCTTCCTCGACATCGCCCGCGTGATCGGCTGGATGTAACCGAAAACCCCGCGGCGGCGGGGCGCCGGAAGGCGCCCCGTCTTCGGGAAGGCGGGGGGAGACGACGCGAGAGGTTCGGGAACGAACTTATTGAAATCGGCCGTTCCGTTTGGTAAACTTCGGTTAATTGAATCGGAGAGGGCGCGTTCGGCTTTCGCGGAAAGTTTTTCCGAAGGCGCCCCCCGTTCGACGGTCTTTCGTCAAAGGATGCGCAAGATGTTTCTTCGGCGTTTCGTCGCTTTTCTCTGCCTTTCGCTCTTTCGCAGGTCCCGCTGGCCCTCGCCTCGGTGATTCACGAGTGGGAAACGATTTCGCTCTTCCTTTCGGCCGGCGGCGACGATCCGTCCGAGCCGGTTCGGACCGCGCCCCCCGAGGTCAGGCGTCGTCCGATCGCGCCGGGGAAAAAGGCGGGGGACGTGAAAAAGATCCGATACGGCGGTCTGGTCTACCGGTTCCGCTGGTGCCCGCCCGGCGAATTCACGATGGGGAGCCCCGAGTCGGAGGGGGGGGCGGAATCGGGACGAGACTTCCCACGCGGTCAGACTGACGCGCGGGTTCTGGCTTCTCGATTCGGAAGTGACCCAGGCGATGTGGAAGAGCGTGATGGAGCCGGGAGTCACCGCGGACGATCAAAAAACCGCCAAAAAAACCGCTAAGCTATACAAAGTCTACCCGATGGGGTACGTCGGTCTCGACGACGCGCGTTCGTTCTGCAAAGTCTTCGGCAGCGAGACGGGGTGCGCGGCCGCTCTTCCGACCGAGGCCCAGTGGGAATACGCCTGCCGCGCCGGTACGATCGGCCCGTTCGCCGGGACGGGGGATCCGGCCGAGATGGGCTGGTCGGTCGAACAGACCGGAAACGGGGACGAGGTGAACCCGATCGGCGTACACAGGGTGAAGACCCGAAGGCCGAACGCGTGGGGGCTTTACGATATGCACGGGAATCTCAGCGAGTGGGTCGCCGACCGATACGGGGAATACGACCGCCGACCGCAGGTCGATCCGAAGGGCCCGGACGAGGGGGAAAGCGGGATCTGCCGGGGAGGGAGCGTGCTGAGCGATCCGAACCGGTGCCGTTCGGCGAGCCGGATTTCCCGCGCCGCCGGCGAATGCCGCGACGACACGGGGTTTCGGATTCTCCTGGTTCCCGACGAACCGGAGTCGGAGCGCGCGGCGCCGTAACGCGCCGCGTGCTTGGGGGGAAGCCTCCGTTTCGGACGGCGGCAGGGCCCGGCGGGTCCGAAGAGGCCGAACCGCTTCCCGGCGCCTTCAACGTTCGAAGAAGACTCTTATCGCGAAAACGGACCCCGGAGAGCCTTTGAACCGTCCCGTCTTCCGACGGCGATTTTCCCGAATCTTCCGGTCTTTCCGACGGGCCTGAAAGATCGCCGGAGGGGAAGGGCGGAGGCGGATTATCGGCGCTTTCTTTTTACCGAAAATTTTTTGAATCTTTTTTTGTTTTTTTGAGGAACTTTTCTTCCCGTTTCGTATTAAAAAGAACGGGCGGCAAAGAGAGCGAAAGCGTTCCGAACCGCCCGCGGGCCGCAGACAGGCATGCCGCGCAAGCGGTCAACAACGGGAAGAAAGAATAAGGGGTAAAACAATGCAGAAAATCGTTCTTTGCGTTCTGACTTTCGCCGCACTTTGCCTCTCGGAGTGGGCTTACGCGCAGCCGCCTGGCGGCGGACGGCATCACCGCGACGCTCCGGTGATGAGAGGCCAGGCTCTCCCGCCGCCGATGCACGCAGCGCCCGGCGCTCCGCACCACGGTTTCGGTCACGATCCGGGACGTCATCACGCGCCGCCGCCTCCGCCGCCGCCGAAGCATCATCAGGCGCCTCCTCCTCCGCCGCCGAGGCACACGTCGTTCCTGCAGGTCGTCCTTCCGTTCCTCTCCTTCGGACTGTACGACTAGCCGTCCCGGGGGAACGGATTCTCTCCGGCGTGTTTCATCGAAAAGGATCTCAAACTTCCTCCGTCATCGCACCGAACGCAAGGCGCGGGTTCGTCTCTCCGGAACCCGCGCCTTCTTTCTTTTTCGGCGAAGAAGACGGCGCGGCGGGAGGCGCCGCCCGCGTTTCGCGTTTTCAGAAAAGAATCTCGGCGAGAAAATCGTCTTTCTGCCGATCGGTCAGGCGGAAGGCGGCGCCCCGCGGGTCGTGCGCGGGAAAGATCGGCGCCCCCTCGCCGAACGCGCGCGCCAGGATTTTCGGTTTGACGCGGCGGCCGGTCATCTGGTCAGCGTCGCAGGCCGTACTCCAGAGCTGTTTGGTATGCCAGGCGGTCGGCGCCAGTTCCCCGACCGCGTAGGCGGGGCCGGACTCGGCGTCGAGGCGGAACACCGCGTGCCCGCGCGTATGTCCGCCGGTTACACACGCGGTCAGACCTGGAAGAATCTCCTCCCCGTCCTCGAAGGAGCGGAGAACCTTCGCCTCGGCCAGGGGGAGAAGATTCTCCTGCGGATAGGCGCCGCGCAGGGCCGGTTCGGGGTCGAGCGCGTCGTTCCATTCGATCTTCGACGCCCAACAGAGGGCGTTTGGGAACGCGGGACGGAGCGCTCCTTTTTCGTCGGCGAGGGCCGCTCCCCCGGCGTGGTCGAAATGGAGATGGGTCATCACGACGTGGGTGACGTCTTCGGGGCGGACGCCCGCCTGAGCCAGGGAGGCAAAGATCGGGTTCCCCTCTTCGAGGGCGTAGCCGCGCAGACGTTTCGGGCGTTCTTTCCCGCCGTAACCGGTGTCGACGAGGACGACGTCGTCCCCTCGGCGCGCCAGCAGAACGCGGCAGGGAATACGGATCAGGTTCTCCGCGTCGGCGGGAATGCAGTTCCGCCAGATCTTTTTCGGAACGATTCCGAAAAAGGTTCCTCCGTCGATCGAAAACCACCCTCCCGAAAGGGGGAGGAGATGCCACGCGCTTTTTTTCACTTGCCGCTCTCCCCTTCGGCCGGAGAGAAAGGCGTTTTCGTCTTCGGCACGAAGAATTTTCCGAGACGTCCCGCCAGAAGGGCGGGGAAGAGGATCAGATCGCCGTAGAGCGCGATGAACAGGAGAATCGCGATCACCCAGGCGAACCGCGCCACCGGGAGGAATTCGCTCAGCGCGAAGACCAGCATGCCGCCGCCGCAGATCAGCGTTGCCTGAACCATCGCCGTGGCGCACTGGCGGAAGGCGTGTGCGATCGCCTCGGGCTGCGAAAGCCCGTCGATCATTCCGCGCCGGAACCAGGTGACGAAGTGGATCGTCCCGTCGACCGAGATCCCGAGCGCGACGCACGCGGTCATCATCGTTCCCATGTCGACCGGCAGGCGGGCGGACGCCATCGCGCCGAAGACGACGACGCTCGGGAAGATGTTCGGAATCATCGCCACGGCGCCGGCGCGCACGCCGCGCAGCAGAAAGACCAGCGCCAGGAGGATCATAAAGAACGCCGAGACATAACTTTCGGTTAAGTCGCTCAAGAGCTGCCGCTGCGCCTTGTGTACCACGGGAACCCCGCCGGTGATCAGGGGGGCGACCCCGCTCAGACCGAGCGAGGGGGCGGTTTCGGCGATCGTCTTTTCGGCCTCGCCGCGGAGTTTTTCGAGAAGGGGGCCGTAGGCCAGGCGCGCCTTGGCCGGTACGCGGAGGCTGACGCGCCACCGCTGGGCGGGGGGAAATCCGAGCGCCTCGTCGGCCGGAAGCCGCCGGTCGTCGAAGAGAGACCCTTCCCGGAGGAGGTCGAGCCGGCTGGCGACGACCTGATTGAAAGCGCGGCGCGCCCCGGCGGCGCGGACGCCGCTCGACTCGGCGTCGGGCAGATCGGGAAGAAAGGTGAGCGCCGAAAGGGTCGAGTCGACCTCGTCGAAGTTCCGCAGATTCCACTCGACCTCGTCGACCAGGCGGAGCGCCTGAAGAGGCTCGGCGCCGGGGTTCTGTTCGGTCGGAATATTCAGGACGACTTCCAGCGGAATCAGCCCGCCGATCCGATCTTCCAAATAGTCATAGTCGAGTAATACGGGCGCGTCTTTCGGGAACATTCCGTGGAAGGTGACGATCGTCTCGATCCGGGGAAGGAAATACGCGAAGAGTGCCAGAAGAGCGAGATTCAGAATCGTGATCGGCCGATGCCAGCGAACGACCCCCGCCGCGAAACGGTTCCAGAACGCCTCTTTTCGCCGCCGTTTTTCTTCGGTTTCGGCGTCCCGCCGGAGCCATTTTTTGATCGGGAACTCCTCGAGGAAGAGAGCGGAAAAGAAGACGAAAAAGTTCGTGCCGATCAGCATCGCGTTGCTGGCGAACAGACCGAAATTTCTGATCGGGATCACCTGGCTGACCGCCAGGGAGATAAGCCCCAGCACCGTCGTCAGACAGGCCAGCGCGCAGGGGAGAACCGCCTTGCGGACCGCGGCGCGGACCGCGCCGTCCTGACCGTGCGACTGCATATCGTCGCGGTAGTAGTTCAAAAGATGGAGCGTGCCGGAGATCGTCAGAACGTACATCAGCGACGCGCTCAGGAGGGAGATCGAGTCGGTGTTCGCCCCGGCGTAGTAGATGAGCGCCGCGCTCAGCTCTTCGTTAAAGATGGCGACCGTGAAAATGAGGAAGACCGCCCGCGCCGAGCGGAGGAGAAAATAGAGGATCAGGATGCAGACCCCCAGAAAGAGGGGCATCAGACGCGTCTGGGAATGTTTCGTCGTCTCGTCGATGACGACGCTGTCGAGGCTCGCCCCGGCGATATGGATTTTATCGGCAGAAAGCTCGGTCACCTCGCCGACAGCGCGGCGCAGTTCGCCGATCGCGGCGTGGTTGTCGCGGAACCCGGCGTCGGACATAAAGGCGATCAGACATCCCTGCGTGAAATCTTTGGAGATGATCCACCCCCGCATTCGCTCTTCGGCCTCTTCGAGGGGCAGGTCGAGGGGGGGCGAGGTCAGGCGGCGGAGAACCTGGCTGGTCGTCATGACTTTCCGGTAGTAGGGAGGGGGAACTTCCGCGCCGGACGCGGCGTTTCGGTCGGCTCCCAGAAGGCGCGCGGCGACCTCTTCCAACCGGGGGTCTTCGGGAGTACACCCTTCCCAGCTGACCATCAGAAGCTCGCCGTCCTGAAAGTGCGCGAGGAACCAGTCGAATTCGCGGGTCTCCTGAAAACCGGAGGGGAGCCAGTCGATCACGCGGTTCTTCATATCGGCGCGCCCCAGGAAGGAGCCGCGGACGATGAAAACAAAGGCGGCGGCCGTCAGCAGAAAAAAGAGCCAGCGGATCGGAGATGACGCAATTTCCTTATTTTTCATTTCAGACCTTATCGGCGTCGCGGGGAACCGAGTCGGAGGGAATCGGGGGGGAATGTCATATTCTCCCCCGTTTCTCCCGTTGGTTTCTCTGTTCCTTTCTTTGGAGAGTCTTTTGTTTTTGAAGTTCGGGATTATTCCGGCCAGCGGCCGATCGACTGTCGGTAGAGTTCGGGAGTCCCCAGATCGAACGATTCCCCTTCGGGAACGAACCCCAGGAGTTCTCCGCGCCGCGCCAGGGCGTCGAGCGCGCCGGAAAGATCGATCTCGCCGCACTTTTCGGCCGCGATCGCCTTTTCAAGCTCGGCGTAGAGCGCCGGGGTCAGGATATACTGGCCGAAGAGGGCGTAGCAGGAGCGGCTCCCGTCGCGGCGGCGGACCGTCATCGCTCGGCGCGCTTCCGCCGCGCCCGGCTTTTCGGCGACCGCGTCGACCGCCATCAGACGTTCGGCGGGATCGAGCCACGCGCCGCGGACCATCCCGCAGAGTTCTCCCTTTTCGGGGGGGGCGGCCTGGACGGCGACGATCGGTTTTCCCGCCGCGCGGTAGGCGCCGGCCAGCTGGGCGGCGCAGGGGGTTCCGACTGCGGAACGATAGAGGGTGTCCCCCAGCATCAGGAGGACCGGTTCGCCGCCGGCGAAGGCGCGGGTTCGAAAGACCGCGTCGCCGAATCCGCGCGGGTCGGGCTGATACGCGAACGCGACGCGCCGGGCGATCTTTTTGATCTTCGCCGCCTCGCCGGCCGCCGCGTCGGAGAGTTTTTTGCGCAGGAAAGGCTCGGGAGGGGCCAGAAGACGGTCGTACGCCGCGCGATCCTCTTCCCGCGCCAGAACCAGGCAGATCTCGTCGATCCCGCTTTCGACGAGTTCCTCGAGGAGAATCAGAACGGCGGGTTTCGCCAGACCGTCGCGGTCGACGACCGGGAAAAATTCTTTCCGCACCGCGCGTGAGGCGGGATAGAGACGGGAGGCGAGTCCGGCGACGGGGATCACGGCTTTGCGGACCGTCCGGTCCCTGGGCGCCGCGAGGTCCGGCCTTGCCGTTTCGACGAACTTCCCGGTCGTGACGTTTGCCGCGCCGTCGGGTCGGCTCGGCGAGAGCGTCAATTCGTACGGGCGGGTGCCGAGTTCGAGAAGCCGCCGTTTGAGCCGGAGCTGACTGTCGGCGCTGCGGGCGACGAACTGCACCGCGCCGTCCCCGTGCGA
>CACXFR010000216.1 GCA_902766935.1 uncultured Planctomycetota bacterium
GTTGAACCCGCCGCCGTTATTGCCGTTGTTGTTATTCCAGCCGCCGTTGTTGCCGCCGCCGTTGTTCCAGCCGTTGTTATTTCCGTTGTTGTTCCAACCGCCGTTGTTGCCGTTGTTGTTCCAATTCCCGTTGTTGGGGGAATCGTTCGGATCCCAGCTGATAATGTCGTCGTCGGTGCCGTCGATACCGTCGGGACCGGGCGACCAGATGGCCGGTTTAGTACCGTCGCCTTTGTTGGTCGGCCATTCGTAGCGGTAGGAGTTCCCCCACTGGTCAAGCGGAATTTCCTTGAACTTGTCGAAATAGCTGGTCAGCATCCGAGGACGCGTGTAGACGCGGCCGCCGTTTTGATTTTGGTTGTAGTTGTTGTTCGGGCCGTTGTTGAAGTTGTTGTTGAAGTTATTGTTTGGGCCGTTGTTGAAGTTGTTATTATTGTTGTTGAAATTGTTGTTCGGGCCGTTGTTGAAGTTGTTGTTATTGTTGTTGAAATTGTTGTTCGGACCCTGATTGAAGTCCTGGTTCTGATTCTGGCCGAAATCCTGATTCGGCATGTTGTTATTGTTACCGTCGGCGGACGCTTCGGCGTTATTTTCACCGCCGGCGTTTTCGGGATTGAATTCCTGCTGGAAGGTCTGGTTCATATCGCTCTGCTGGAAGTTTCCCTGACCGAAATCGCCGCCGCCACCGTTGTTGTTTCCGCCGCCGTTGAACCCGCCGCCGTTATTGCCGTTGTTGTTATTCCAACCGCCGTTGTTGTCGCCGCCGCCGTTCCAATTGCCGTTATTCCCGCCGCCGTTCCAGTTGCCGTTGTTGTTTCCGCCGCCGTTGTTCCAGTTCCCGTTGTTATTTCCGCCGTTCCAGCCGCCGTTGTTGTTCGGGCCGTTGTTCCAATCCTGGCCGCCGCCCCCCTGCATCTGGTTGCCGTAGATGTTCGGGTTATTGACCCGGCCGAGGAGGATTTCGAGGCCTTCCTCCTGGTAGGGGTATCGGCCGTTGTCGATCCGGAACCGTTCAAGCCCGTTCATCAGATCGGCGATCTGGAGTTGGGTCGATTTGATCTTGGCGCTCTGCCAGGAGCTCATCACCGAAGTCCCGACGATACCCAGGATAACAACCAAAATCGCCAGAACGATCAGCAGCTCCATCAGCGTAAAGCCTTCGCGGGCTGAGGGGCGGGTGCGGAAACGATTGAACGTCGTCATAGCAGTATCTCCTATGTGATGGGGGAAAAGCGCGGCTTTGCAAGCGGAACCTTTCCCGGCTTCTTATGCGTACTTCCCGTTATTTTAATCGATTTTGAGTAAAATTCCAGACTATGCCCTCTGTTTCTCAGCGGAATTTTACCCGGATTTGCGGGCGCGGGATTCGGCTTTTCACCGTTTTTCGGCCGGTTTTCGCGCGTCGGGGGGAATTTTCAAATATTTTCGGTCATCTTAAAGACCGGCAGAAGGAGCCCGACGATGATAAAAAAGACCCCGCCGGCCAGAAGGAGGAGCATCATCGGTTCGAGGAGGCTGACCAGAACGTCGAGTTTTTTGGCGATCTCCTTTTCAATGCTGTCGGCGATATTGACAAGGACCGTTTCGAGTGAGTTCGATTCCTCGGCGATCGTGATCATCGCCATCACCTGCGGCGGAAGGAGTTCGGCGCTCGCCAGCGGCCTCGACAGGGGTTCCCCCGACGAGACCGATTCGGCCGATTTTTCGACCGCCTCTTCCAAAAGGGTGTTTCCGGTCGAATGGCTGCTGATTTCCAGGGCGCGGAGGATCGGCACGCCGTTTTCGAGGAGGGTTCCCAGAACGCGGCAGAAGCGCGAGACGGCCGAACGGAGAACGATCGGCCCGATGAGCGGAATCTTCAGTTTCCACCGGTCGAAGAAGCGCCGCCCTTTTTTGGTCATCATCTGAATGCGGAGGAAGATGAAGAGTCCGACCAGCGCGGCCAGAACGTAGAGACCGTATTTTCCGACGAAACTCTTAAACGCCAGAAGAGCGGTCGTCGCGCCGGGGAGCTGCCCGCCGCTGTCGATGATCGAGTCGAAGATCGGCTGGAATTTCGGAACGAAGAAGACCATCAGAACGGTCAGGACGGTCACCCCGACGACACAGAGGATCGTCGGGTAGATCATCGCGCCGATAATTTTTCCTTTCAGTTCCGCCTGCTGTTCCATAAACCGGGCGGTACGTTTTAACGAGTCTTCCAAAAAGGCTCCTTCCGTTCCCGCCTGGATCACGCTCAGGGTCAGGTCGTTGAAGATTTTCGCGTGGGCGGCGAACGCCGAGTCGATCGCTTCCCCTTCGGAAACGCGCTCGTAGATGTCGCCGATCACTTCTTTGAGAACCGGGTTCGGCTCCTGCTTTTCGAGGACCTGGAAGGCGGTCAGAACCGGCACACCGTTTTCGAGAAGTTCGGCCAGCTGCCGGAGGAAGGCCGCGATGACGCTGTCGGGAGGACGGCGGGAGAACCATTTGCCGATATCGATTTCTCCCTTGTTGGCGTCTTCGACCGAGATCGGAAAGAGATTCTGCCGCGCCAGCATATCGAGCGCGTCCTTTTTGGTGTTCGCGGCGATTTGCCCCGAAACCTCTTTTCCCCCCTTGTTGCGGGCCTTGTATCTGAAATCGGGCATCGTTTTTATTTTGCCGCTTTTTCTTTGGGGCGGGGTCCCTTTTCAAGGTACTCCCGAACCTCGTCGGGCGTGATCAGCCCGTCGCTGTCGGCGTCGAGCTGCCCGAAGAACGCGGTCGATTCGAGGGAAAGGGTCGGCGCGAACTCCCGCAATGTGAGCTGCCCGTCCCCGTTGGCGTCGCGCGCCAGGAACCAGCGGGGGATTCCGGCGGTTTCGTTGGCCGACGGGGCGAATTCCCGCACCGCAGCCGTCGAGGGGCCGCTTTCCTGAGTGAGAACGCCGAAGAGTTCCGGTTCTTTTTCGGTTCCGGCCCCCTTATCGGCGTCGGCGACGATCTGCGAGAACTCTTCGGGACTGATGTCGGCCGGTTTCTGTGCCGGATCGATCTGTTCCTCGCCGGCGGCCGCCTTGCGGATCGGCCCCGAGACGGGCCGGATCAGAATCGGTCCGTCGGTCTTCAGAACGCTCTGCGCCGCGCTCAGACGCCGCGGCGGAACCGGATGGGTGACCGTCCGCCCCTTGGCGTAGGCGGCCAGGTTATAGAGGAGTTCGTAATCTTCGAGGACGAAATCGCCGTTCAGGTCGAACGACTGCGGCCGGCCGGGCATGGCCGCCCATTCTTCGCGCTGGAGTTTTCCGTCCCCGTCTTTGTCGTATTTTTTGAGAATATGCTCGACGTAGCGGCGGATAATCAGCGAAGTGTTCGGAACCCCTTCGGCGTCGCGCCGGTTCAGGGTGATCGGGTCGAACTCGTCGCCGACCGTGTCTTCGGCGTAATTTTCGGGGAGTTCCGGGACGGAATCCCTTGTGTTCTGCGAAAGGAAGGTGATCAGATCCGCCGTATTCTGCGGGGAATCGGGGCCGGTGGGGATCGCGACCGTGCCGTCCCCGTTCGGCGAGCCGAGCAGCGCGGCCTCGTACGCGTCTCGGATGGCCTTGGCCATTGCCGGATGCAGACCGTGGGCGTCGCGAAGCTGTTCGAGCGACAGCTCGAGTTCCGCCCGGTTCGTGATCGTGACCGGGTCGGTACCTGGTTTATCCAGTTCGGAGGTAATCAACAGGTCTTCGGACGCGTCGGGAACCCCCGGCAGCCGGGGGGCGGCGGGCCGGGGAACGGCAAGGAGCGCGGAATTGGTCTCGATGTCGTCGGAGACGGTCGGCAGCTTGGGAGGCTGTGCCCGGACGACCGCCGCCGCGAGCGCCGCCGTGAGGAGGAAAACGAAGAATCGGATCGGTTTTGTCATGGTGCCCTGCCTGATCCCCGCGTTGCGCGGACCGCGCAACCGTCATTTCTTTCCGGCCGACGCCGGAAAACGCTAATATCAGAGTATAGTATACTATATTTAACCAAATTCGGTCTTTCCCGTCAATTTGGGAGAAAGAGTGAAAGAGGGGGGAATTCCGCTTGAATTTTCTCCCCGACTCCTTAAAATCGGGATAAAGCGTTATCCGACGCGCCGCGCGGCCGTTCTTTCGGCCGGACGGCAGGGGGAATCGAAAAGGAAAAGAATCTATGGCGATCCGTTATTTTGAAAGGGAAGAAGAGCTTACCCCTCTCAATCCGGTTCAGATGAGCATCGCGCGTGAGGCGCTCGAGTCGGACGGGCGTCTGACCGCCGTCCTGAACCAGCTCGGGGTAAAGACCGAGGACGAAGCGCTCTTTCTCGTCGCTCGGAAGCTGGGGATTCCGATGGCCGACCTGGCGAAATCGGAGGTCCCCGACGAGGTTCTCGACGGATTTCCCGTGAAGGCGGTGCACCAGTACGGCATTTTCCCGATCGGATCGGCCGACGACGGTTCGCTTCTGATCGCGACCTGTAACCCGTTCAGGCCGGAACCGATCGACGCGCTCGCCGCGACCCTTCACCGGCCGACGCTTCCGGTCGTTGTTCTTCCGGGCGAGCTGGCCAAACTGATCAAGAACCGTCTGGGGGTCGGCGCCGAGACGGTCGACGGGCTTTTGGCCCAGGCCGACGACGAGGACGACGTTCAGGTTCTCGAGGATATGGACGTCGACCAGTCTCCCGAAGCGACGATGGCGCAGGAGGCGACGGTGGTTCGGCTGGTCAACGATATTCTGACCGAAGCGGTGGAATCGGGAACGAGCGACATTCACATCGAGGCGCAGGAATCGGGAATGAAAATCCGCTACCGGATCGACGGCGTTCTGCAGACGCAGCCGATGCCGCCCGAAATCAACCGATTCCAGTCGGCGATCGTCAGCCGCCTCAAAATTATGGCGCGTCTGAACATCGCCGAAAAACGGATTCCGCAGGACGGACGCATTAAAATCCGCGTTTCGGACCGCGCGGTCGACATCCGTCTTTCGATCATTCCGATGCTTCACGGCGAAGGGATCGTCATGCGTATCCTCGATAAGGATCGGATGAACTTTACCCTGCGCGGGATCGGGATGGATACCGACATTTACGAAATGTTCGGACAGCTGATCAAACTGCCGCACGGGATCATTCTGGTGACCGGGCCGACCGGGAGCGGGAAGACGACGACCCTGTACAGCGCGCTGAACGAGATCAAAAGCGACGACACCAAAATCATCACGACCGAAGACCCGATCGAATATCAGCTGGACGGAATCAATCAGATTCAGGTGAACACGAAAGTCGGCCTGACGTTCGCCGCCAGTCTGCGCGCAATTCTTCGTCATGACCCCGACGTGGTGCTGGTCGGCGAAATTCGTGACTTCGAGACCGCCGAAAACGCGATTCAGGCGTCTCTGACCGGGCATCTGGTTTTCAGCACCCTCCACACCAACGACGCCGCGGGCGCCTATACCCGTATGATCGACATGGGGATCGAGCCGTTTTTGGTTTCGACGACGGTCGAAGGGATTATGGCCCAGCGTCTGGTCCGCCGCCTCTGCCCCCACTGCAAAGAGCCTTATATTCCGACTCCCGACGAAGTGCCGAGCGATTTCCCGATGGAACGGCTTCTCGACTCGAAAGAGAAAATCTTCCGGCCGGTCGGATGCCGCCAGTGCCGGCAGACCGGGTACGCCGGACGCGCCGCGCTCTATGAACTCCTGATTCCGAACGACGAGATCCGCCGGCTCGCCGGGCAGAAGGCGCCGTCGAACGAGATCAAAAAGATCGCCCGCGCCGCCGGTATGGATACTCTGCGCGACAACGGCTGGAAGAAGGTTCTCAACGGGTTCACCTCGATTGACGAAGTCGTTCGTACCGCGAAGATGGACTGACCTTCTTTCCCGTCGAACCGACCCGACGCGGCCGCCTGTTCTTGACAGGACAGTTCGGTAAACTTAGAATGAAAACGGGGGGCAGCGTCGGAACGGACGGGTGAGAGCAGCTTTGAACTTGAACAGAATTTGCGCGCTGATTTTAGTGATTTCTTTCTCGGCGCTTCCGGCGTTTCGGGAGGAGTCCGCCCGGAATCCGCTTCCCGTTCGGCTCGGAACCGAAGAAGGCCGCGCCGCGCTCAGCGAGCGGGCCGGCGCTTATCTGAACCAGACCCGCCGTCTTTTGGGGGCTCGGTTTCAGGAGGAATTCTACCGCGCCGCCATCGAAACCCGCCTTTCCTCTTTTTCGAATGTCCCGGAATCGACCGCGCCGGCCGAACGTTCCTGCTTCGACTTTCTAACCGTCGAGAATGATCCCTGCGCCGCCGAGGTCTTCGCCTTCCTCGACGGGATCGGGGAAGAATCGCTTTCGCTGCCGGACGACGTTTTTTATTCCGCGGGGAACCCGATCAACGCCTGCGCCTTGCGGCTGGTCCTTTCGCCGCCGCCGACCTGCGGCGTTCCCCGGCGTGACCTGTGCGCGCTTCCCCTTTCGCTCCGCGCGGGACTGGCTCTTTCGCTGATCACCCTTTTGGCTTCGATCTTTTCCCCCGCGCCCCCGATCGGCGGCGCGGCGGGGATCGGGATATCGGCCTTACGGGATTATCTCCTTTCGTCGGCGCGGCTCCTCTGCGTCCTCCCCGTGTTTTCGGCGCGCGCGGGAATTTTGCCCGGCGTGTTAAAATGCCGCACGCGCTCCCGGGCGCCCGAAGAGAAGAAAAGCGTCTGTCTTCTCCGTTGAACCTTCCTGCGCGTTCCGTCATGACGGCGGAACGGGTTCGGTTTTTTCGGGAAGATAATATCACGAGTGAGAGAAGACGCGATGAATCGTATAAAAAAACATACAGGGCGGAGATCCGCCTTTACGCTGGTCGAGCTGCTGGTGGTGATCGCCATCATCGGAATTCTGATCGGCCTCCTTTTGCCGGCGGTGCAGGCGGCGCGGGAGGCGGCGCGCCGTATGAAATGCTCTAACAACGTCAAGCAGATCGTTCTGGCGTTCCATTCCTTCCACGACGCGTACGGCGAACTGCCGCCGGAATGCAAACTCGACGCCGAAAAACGTTCGAGCGAAGGGTACGGAATCCTGACCAAGGTACTCCCCTATATCGAGCAGGGGAGCGTTTACAGTCAGATCGACTTTAAGAAGGACTACGAAGAAAACGAAGGACAGGAAGACTACGACGGAACCGAAGATCTGGCGAAAGCGCGAGTCCCCGCGTTCCTCTGCCCGAGTTGTTCGAACGAAGAGTCGGGGATGAAACAGTACGGCCAGGAACTCGGATGTTTCACCGCCCATTACTACGGTATTTCCGGCGCGGTCGGCAAGAAGAACGAGTCGACCGAGTATCATCTGGCCCGTTCGAAAGAGGAGAACAGTATCAGCTTCTACGGACAGAATATGAGCGGCGGTCCCTGCGCCGACAACGGCGTTTTCTTCGAGAACAAAGGGGTGTCGTTCAGCGATATTACCGACGGGCTTTCGAACACGCTCGGTATCGGCGAGATCGCTCACGAAGATTACGAGGGGTATTTCGCCTGGATCCGCGGGGGTTACTACTTTATGGGAGGTCCGGTGATTTATGTCAGTTCCAAAAACGTGGAGTGGGATCTGAACGCGATCAAGAACGAGAACGACGAAAACCACGATCAGTACAAGACCTTTTACAGTTCCGGTTCCTTTTCGAGCCACCATCCCGGCGGGGTGATGTTCGGAATGATGGACGGGAGCGTTCGCTTCGTCTCGGACTCGGTCGATAAGAAAGCGCTTTTGCGCGCCGCCAGCCGCAAAGGCCGTGAGCCGAACACCCTCTGATAAAGGAAAGGCCGTTTTGTGAGAGCCGGTTTTGTTTTTCTCGCGCTTTCCGCCGTCTGTTTCTGCGCGGCGCTTTCGGACGGCTCGACGCTTCGCGCCGACGACGAAGAAGAGGTCGTTATCTCGGAAGAACCGACCGAAGAGGAGCGCGCGGCGTGGGAGAAAACGCGTCTTGAAATGTCCGCATTCGGCGCCGAGTATCTCCGCCGGAACCAGGAGGAGTGCGGCGGCTGGACGACCGAAAAGGGGATCGGCACGAGCCTGGTCGTCCTTTTGGGATTGCTGCGGGCCGGCTGCCCCATGGACGATCCGGCGGTGGAACGCGGCTTCGATTACGTTCTGCGGGCGGTGCAGGCCGACGGCGGGATCTATACGCCGGGCGGGCATATCCCCGTCTACGAGTCGTGCCTGGCGCTTTCGCTTTTCGCGTTTGCCAAGAGCCGGTTCGGCACCGACCGATTCGACGCGATTCTGGAGAACGGGGAAACGTTCGTTCGCGGCCAGCAGTATTCGGAAGAGAACGGCACCTCGCCCGACGACAAGGCGTACGGAGGACTGGGGTACAGCAAAAAGTCGCGGCCGGATCTTTCGAACACGCAGTTCTTCGTCGACACTCTGCGCGATATGGGCGCCGATTTCAACGACGCGGCGATCCAGCGTGCGGTGACCTTCGTCGAGCGGTGCCAGAACTTTCCCGCCGAAGGGGAAGGGGAGGCCGCGCCGGCCGACGATGACGACGCGGGCGGCTTCTTCTATACGTGTATGACAAACGAGAACCCCGCCGGCCAGGAGACGGACGGCGGTCTGCGGAGTTACGGGAGCATCACCTACGCCGGGCTCAAAAGCCTGATTTACGCCGGACTGACCGAGTCGGATCCGCGCGTCGAGGCGGCGACCGGCTGGATCCGCAGAAATTACTCGACCACGAAGAATCCCGGGCTGGGGCTTCGCGGGCTTTATTATTACTATCACACGATGTCGCGCACGATGGACGTTTTGGGCGGCGACTATTTCGCCGACGACGCGGGAGTCTCCCATTTCTGGAAAGGGGAGCTGATCGAGGTCTTCGCGCGCCGGCAGCGTCCCGACGGTTCGTGGGCGAACTCCAACCCGATGTGGTTCGAGAGCGACCCGAATCTTGTGACCGGCTACGCGCTGATCGTCCTCTCCTACTGCGGACTGTGACGCGCGTCCGAAATCCGGCGCTTTCGGTTTTCCGACGCGAAACCCGAAAAGAACCAAAAGCTTGAAATTTCCAAGCCGGATTTCCGCCACATCTCCCGGAAATTTCAAGCGCGGTTTCCTCAACGATGAAAAGACGAGATTTATTCCGCTATGGTTCCGCCGCGCTCGGTTCGCTTGCCGCGGGGGGCGCGGTTTTTTCCGCCGAGTCCGCCGA
>CACXFR010000217.1 GCA_902766935.1 uncultured Planctomycetota bacterium
ACGAAACGCACGCCTTCCTCGACGGCTGGCACACCGCGTTTTCCGACGTCGAGGCCGTTCTCCTTTCGACCTGTAATCGAACCGAGCTCTATCTCGGCACGCAGGAAGACGTCTTCCCCGACGAAGGTTCGATCGCAAACTTTCTGACCGACGCAGCGGGCCGACGGGCCGAGGCGGCTCCCAAACCGGATCAGCTTCACATTCTTCGCGGCGGAGACGCCGTCCGTCATCTCTTTTCGGTCGCGGCCAGCCTCGAAAGTATGGTTCTGGGAGAACCGCAGATTCTGGCGCAGATTAAAGATGCGTATAACATAGCGTCCGAGGAGGGATCCGCCGGGATCGTCCTCCACTCCCTCTTTCAGTCCGCACTGAGAACCGCCAAACGCGTTTCGGTCGAAACCGAACTTTTCCGTCACCGGATCAGTCTTCCGGCGATCGCCGTTTCGGATTTCGCGCTCGAACTTTTTGAAAAACTATCCGACAAGCGGACGCTCGTTCTCGGCGCCGGCGAAATGGCCGAAGAGACCCTCCGTTACCTCAATGACGCGGGAGAAGAAGACATCGTCGTCGCGAACCGGAGCCGCGAAAAGACCGAAGACCTCGCCGAACGGTTCGGCGGGCGCGCCGCCGACTGGAACGCGCGTGTGACGGAACTGGCGGCCGCCGACCTGGTGATCGCCGCCACCGGCGCGGGAGAACCGGTCGTCACCGCCGAAGACTACAGGTCGATCGCCGACGAGCGTTCCGACCGCCCCCTCTTTATGGTCGACCTTTCGGTTCCCCGCAATCTGGACGAACGTCTGGGCCGATTCCCGAACGTCTACCTCTACTCCATCGACGATCTCGAAGAGGCGTGCCGACGAAACCGGAAAGCACGCGAAAGGGAAATCCCGAAAGCGAATCGCGTGGTCGCCCAGGAAGCCGAGTCCTTCCTAAAAGAGCTCCGTCTGCGCGATTCGGGCGAACTGATCGGCGAACTCCGACGTCGATGGAACGACGTCAAAGAAGAAGAGGTTCAGCGTCTTTTGAACAAGTGCGGTCCCCTCCCCTCCGAAACCGAATCGGAGATCCGCTACGCGTTCGACCGGCTCATCAACAAACTCCTTCACGCGCCGATGCGTTCGCTCCGCGACGAGTCGCGGGAGGGGAAACCGACCCGGCTGTTAGAGGCGATGTTCAAACTCTTCCGATTTCAGGACAAACAGCAGTAACACAAAAAGCGGCGGGCCGCCCGATTCCCTATCGACGGTGCGGAGCGAGAACCGCCGCGGCGGCCAGGATCGCCAGCCCGGGCAGAATCGGCGCGCGATACCTCAGCGAAGCGACAAAGACAAGGTGCAGAAGCGTGACATAGACCGCCGGAATCCACAAAAGCCGCGCGAGGGGAACCGCGCGGAACCTCCACGCTCCCCACAGCGCGCAAACGAGCAGAGGGGCGAACGAGACGCAGATCGCCAGTTTCGCCGGAACGCCCGAAAACGCCGCCTCGTTCGGAAAGACGTTCCAGAGCCGCAAAAACTTCGCACCCGCCAACCGCAGAACCTCTTTCGGATTCTCTTTCGCCCAATCGAGCGCGGCGTCCTTCATCATCCGGTCGAGCCGCACCTCATAAAATTCGCCGTCTCCGCCCGTCTCGAGCGTCCGGTCAAGCTCGTCACGAAACCGATCGACGAACTCCATATCGCTCCCGCCGTCGGCGGTCGGCGAAAGCCCGTCGTACAGACTCGCCCCGACTTGAAGGGTGGCGGGAACGAAACGTCCGGTCAGCCGCGCGTTGCGAATCCACCAGGGCGCCATCGCCGCCGCGAAGACCGCGAGGATAACCGCCGAAGCGGCGGCGACGCGGCGCGCGTGACATCTGGTAAACCGCCGCGCGTCGCCGAACAGCAAAAGGACGAGAGCGAGAAACGGAAGCGCGTAAAGCGCGTCGGGCCGCGCATAGACCCCCAGCGCCCAAAAGAGTCCGACCCAAACCGCCCGAGCCGGAGAAAACCGGCTCCGCGCCAGGGCGGCAATCGCCAAAAACAGCGCCAGGTTCAGCGCGCAGGCGAGCTCTTCCGAAAGGACGCAGACCGACTGAAAAATCAATTCCGGCATCACTGCGGCGAGGAACATCGCCAAAAGCGACACGCACCGATCGCGAAAGGCCGCCAGGGCGGCCGCGCCGGTCAGAAGGACGGTCAAACACCCCAGAAAGGCATTTTCGAGGCGCGCCGCGCAAACCGGCGGCGCGTCGCTGACAAGAAACAGCGGTGCCAGGACCAGCGGATAGCCCGGCATACGGAAAATCTTCCAATGCCGAAGCCCGTCATGCTCATAGGGCGCGCCGGCAGCCAGCGCGCGCCCCAGCTGCCAGTAGGAATCGCTGTCTCCGAAAAAAAAGGGCGCTTCCCCGTGCGAGGCGGTAAAGCGCTCCCAGCCGATCGCCCCGCCCAGACGCAGGGCAAGTGCCGTCAGAAGGATCAGCGCCGCCAACGCGTAAAATCGACGCCGCCCCATCGGTTAACCTTCTAATTCGGTCGCGAAAACCGAAATCACTTCGAGACACCCCAGACTTCCAGCTCGGCGATCCCTTTCGGAGACGCCAGCTTCTCGCATTCAAGACCGGTCAGACGTACCGAAGTCGTCTCGTGCTTCTCGAACGGGATCGATTGCTTTTCCGTCGTCCGATCGAACTGAACGTCGACCGACGTCCCATCCGAAAACTCGAGTTTCCCCTTCGTCCAGACATCGGAACCTTCTTCGTTCAGGTCGAAGACCACGTCGATCCGATCGACCAGCGCCTCATGCCCCAGATCGATTTCAAGGAACGCGTCGTGTCTGCAGTTCGGCCGCCACGCGCCTTCCCCCTGCGGCGCTTCGCCGTCGATCGTCGACATAGCGCTGTTCGCGGCCAGGTATCCCGACTCGCTGTTCGTCCACGCGTGCGGATAGGCGGCCGGCTCGGTTCCCTGAACGTCGTCGGGATTCAGCGCCAAATTCCGATAGACGTTGTCGGCGCCCGTCTTTTTCGTCAGGGCGGGAATCTCGCGATCGACCCAGTCGGCGCGGTATTTCGCCTTAAAGTCAACGCCGCCGAACGCGAAATAGGGGAACTGCGACCGATCGGGCGCGGCCTCGCCGGCGGCGGTCTCGACCAGCTTTTCAATATTCACCCGTTCGACCGCTTCCGACGCTTCCCGCTTTTTCACATAGAACTCATAGAGCGACTTTTCGTCTTTATCCCACAGGTTCGCCTCGTCATACGCGCCGACATACGGCACGAACAGGTCGATCCAAAGCGCGATCTTCCGCAGATCGGTTTCCGAAAGACGAACGTCGGCGTGCGCTCCGCTCGGATGGCGGAGCATCTCCATCATCGGACTGTTCGCCGCGCCGGCCACCGGCGCTTTCATCAGATACGGCGGCGAATGAATATCGGGCCAGTCGATATACGTTTTGTCTTTCGCGCCGTTGTCGACGAGCTGAGCGTACGATTCGCTGAAATCGCGTTCCGGACGCACGCCGGGCGTCTCTTGAATATAGTGATGGTCGGCGGTCAGATTCGGCAGATGGGACGACGGTCCGCCGTCATGACACGAAACGCAGTTTTTATCGAGGATCGGCTGTATATCGCGCACAAAGCCGAACCCGTCGTTCTGCCGATATCCCGGTCCCGGCTCAAAGAAATTCTGCGGAATCGCGATCGGCTTTTTCAGCGCCTCGGTCGTCTGTCCCGACGTGTTCGCCATAATGTTGTCCTTCGGCTCGTGGCATCCGACGCAGCCGAAAAGTTCACCCGGCTGAAGGGTCGACCAGCTCCGCATCGTCTGGACGGTGTCGTGATTCTCGTCCAGCAGCTGGAAATAGACCGGCGTCCGCGCGGGCACCTCGAAATAGGCGGACCCGTCCGATTCGACCGGCACTTCGCCGATCACCTTTTTCGCATCCCACGTTCCGTTGATTGAAACCGGGGTCGAGACGTTCGAACCGCTCACTTCCCCCCAGTTCCAGTTGTATCCCAGACCGCAGGGGCGGTAGAGGAGCGCGACGACCCGAATCGACTTGATCGTTCCCGGTTCGATTCCGTTAAGGCCCGGCCCCTCGTAGACGTTCTGAACGTAATACCGCCCGGTCGACTTCGAATAGTCGACGTCCGAAGGACGGGAAAGAGGCGCTTCGCGCGCCGCCAGCTGCACCGGCTGATTGCAGCTGATTGCCGGGTCGAACGCCAGTAATTCGCGTCGCCCGTCGATATCGAACCAATAGACCCCGAACGGCGTCTTATACCAGTCGCTCCGCCCGATCGGGTTATACGTTACGATGAATTCCGAATCGTTCAGAGGGTACGGATAGGCGAACAACTCTCCGTCCTGCCCGTAGACGTCGATCCGATCGGCGGGGGTCTCGCGAACCGGAGCGATCAGCGTGGCGCCTTCGTTTTCCTGGGTTCCTTTCGTCCGATCGATCATAATCAGCTTCCCGTGCTGATAGGTATGATGTCCGGCGGCGATCCCGACCGCCTTGCTCCCGGAATTCGGAATCCCGCGGGCGTGCAGAATCGAGGTCGGGAAGAACGAGTTGTTCCCGTAAAACTCGGTCTGCGCCGTCCCGTCGGTGTTCATCACAAAGAGAGGCTGCGGGAACGTATGGCCGCGGTCGTTGTAGTCCCACCGCGTATAGAGAATCCGGCCGTCCGAAAGAGGTTTCGGATAATTGACCGTGACCTGGTCGTACGTGATGCGGCGCAGAAAGCGTCCGTCCCCGTCGCACATAAAGATATTCGAGACTTCGGTCCACCAGCAGTCGGTCAGCTGGATCCCGCGGGTCGAGTCGAAGACGATGTCTCCGTTCGGCAGATACGCCGGTTCGATATCGGCGACGCCCGGTCCGAACGTGATCTGACGAACCTTACCGGTTTCCATCGAATATTCGTAGAGGTGGTAGTCGTCCGTCTCGAAACTGGTTCTCATCGAAAAGATAATCCGCTTCCCGTCGTACGAGACGTCGGGATCGCGGATTGAGCCGTCCGAGACTTCGTAAAGAACCTTCGTTTCGGTCGTCCCGTCCTGATTGATTTTGAGCGTGCAGAGCTGTCCGCCCGGTTTGCGGTTTATACTGATATCCTTGAATTCCTCATCGCTCACGTCTTCGGTATAGGCGTAATGACTGGCCCCCATCACGTAATGTTTCGTAAAGACGAAAAGGGGCGCCTCTTCGATCGGCGTTTCGAGCCGGTAAATCCGGCGCTCGCGGCAGATATCCAAATAGGTTTCCTTCCAGCGCGGATCGCTGGCCGGAACGCCGGCGTCGGCGAGTTCTTCGGCGGCGGCGAGTTTCTCATCGGCAAGATCCTGGTCATACTCGGCGAGCTCTTCGGCCGCCTTATTGATCACCGCCAGTTCCTGCTCGAATCCCTCTTCGGCGGTAAAGATCGTTCCCGGATTCCCGCCGTCCTGCATAATCCAGTCGGCGCCGAGCCAGTCGGCGAACCCCTTTTCGAGATCGCGTTCACCCCACGGGTCGGCGGCGGCGCGGGAAAAGGCCAGAACAAGGAAACAGACGCCGACAAGCGCGGCTTTGATGCGGTGCAAGAATCTCATAGAAATACTCCATACCTCCGACGGACGCCCCCTCTCCCTGATTTCCGGAAGCGGGAGCAAAGGCGAAAACCTGATCAATGATCTCCAACCTCTCCATTTTACTTGAACGGGAGAGAA
>CACXFR010000218.1 GCA_902766935.1 uncultured Planctomycetota bacterium
ACATTGGCCAGAAGCCACGCGGCAGGACCGCGAACGCGCGCCTGAATATTCTGCATCGCCAGGTCATCGGTCTGCCAGGAGAGAGAACGGCCGATTGCATTGGAGACGAGCGCCAGGTACCTTTGTACCGCCTCTTCGATACTGAATTCATAGTGAACCGCGCCGACTTCGGCGGCGACGGCGGCAGCCGCTTCGCGGGTGACCGAGCTGTTGTTGGCGGTTTGTTGATAGACCGTGGTCAGGAGAGCCGAGACCATTGATTGCGGGGTCACTTCTCCGGGGTGGAGTTTCGCGAGATCCGCGATTTTGTTAATGAACGAGAGCTTCTCAAGAAAACGTCTTTTTCCGAGCGAGGTGAATCCGAACCAGACCATCAGCGAGACGAGAGCCGCGATGCTCGCCGAGTCGGCGCCTCCGCTGAGCGAAAGAACAAATCCGTGCGATCGACTCTTGCGCAGGTAGTCGTACAGGCCGATCGCGACAGCTCGGGAAAATTCTTCATAGGCCAGGTTTTTCGACTTTTCCCACTCTTCGAGAGTCGGGAGATCCGAGTCGGACTCGCGGTAGAATCCCAAAGGAGCGTAGCGCCGCTGACTGTGCCAGCCCCAGTCAAAGATGCCGGGATAAACGACGGTCGATTCCGAGGAGAGAAGCGGTTCTTCTCCCTGAGCCTGGCGTATTCGATCGAGATCGAGTTCCGCGGTCAGAGGGGAGACGTCCTGGTAGGAAAAACGGCGTTCGAGCGCCAGAATACGTCCGGTTTCGGCCACCGCCGATTCCCCGTCGTAAATTATCTGTCCGGTCTCGTTCCCCGAAAGGTTGGCGAAAAGAATCGCGCAACGATCACTTTCGGAACGGAGTCGGAGCGTTTCACGCCGCCGCGGAGCTTTTTCGAGTTCGAACGGATCGGCCCCGGGTATCGCCAGGAGATCGAGGTGCGAAGAGAATCTTTCCGGTTCGAACAGGTCGAAGCCGACTCCGATACGAAGTCCGGATATCTCAAAGATGATATCACCGACCGGAAGGTCAAGACCGTTCGCACGAATCGTCGCTTGAGTCCCCTCCTTCCAGGGAGAGAACCAGCGAAGGAGGTTCCGGGGAGGATTACAATCACAAACAAAACCGAGCGGCGTTCCGTCGACGGCGACCATCGCCGCGCGGTAGAGCCGCCCCTCTACCGCCAGGGGGAGCGAAATTACCGCGACGATCGAATGTGTTTCGGGGAGGAGAAGGAGCGTTTCGGAAAGAACGCGATCCTGAAACCAGGGGGCGGCGAACAGATCCCCGACGTGTCCGCAGAGCGGAAATTCCGGAAAGAGAACGATTTTGGCTTTGGGCGGGGGAGACGAGGGGAGGTCGCGGTCGTGGACGAAACGAAAAGTTTTCAGGACCTTCTCTCGATTCCCGCTCAAATCGAGAGGAACGATGTTGAGGGAGACGGTCAGGACATCGATTTTTTTCATTGTTATCTTTCTTCCGGGTTCTTGGGTTCTGACGGCAGTCGGGATTGGGAAGAACGGGCTTTGGGAATTTTATTCGGCCGAGTCCGGTTCGGCGGCGTAGAGGCGTGTCGGGGTAATGACATAATCGAGAGGGCGGTCGTGCGGCTCGGTCGGCACCTCTTTTACGATCTGCTCGTCGAAACAGACGCCGATCAGAGGAACGCGGCGCGAAAGATTGGTAACGAACCGATCGTAATATCCTTTTCCGCGCCCGAGTCGACGACACGTCCGGTCGAATCCGAGTCCAGGAAGAAGTACCAGATCCACCTGACGCGGTTCGACCAGATATTCCTTGCGGAGGCGAAGCGATTCCCGGGGTTCGCGTATGCCGTAGGCGCCCGGCGCCAGGCGGTCGGCGAAAATCGCGTCGAGGTCGGTCCCGATTTTTACCTCGTCGGACGTGACGAGGGAGAAAATGGCGAGCCGATCCCCTTCGCACCACGGGACGACGATTCGGCGTGCCGGATGATTCAGCAGGTCGGGGATGAAGGGAGTGACCGGGAACTCACGCGGCATTTCAACGTAGAGCATAACCGTCTCGGCCGATTTCAGCGCGGGGAGCTGGAGAAGATTGCCGAACGCAGCGAGAGAAAGCCG
Source organism: uncultured Planctomycetota bacterium (assembly GCA_902766935.1). GTDB lineage: Bacteria > Planctomycetota > Planctomycetia > Pirellulales > Thermoguttaceae > RUG695. Next base: position 2,100 of record CACXFR010000218.1, read on the forward strand.
CCTGATCTCACCGGGGGAAGTTCGGGCGAATTTTTCACGCAGA
>CACXFR010000219.1 GCA_902766935.1 uncultured Planctomycetota bacterium
ACGACTCTCTACTACTCGCAGAAAGCGTGGCAGAAGCTCCCCTGGACCTACCCCGACTACCAGAGCGAAGGATATCAGGCATTTTTCACCGAATGCCGCGACCGTCTGCGGCGGCTCCGCCGGGAAAAAAATCGGTAGTCCCCGCAGCGTATAACAACGCGCGGAAAGAAAAAGCCCGCTTTTTGAGCGGGCTTTTTTGATATACAGCAACACATTGAAAGGGGGGCGTCAATCGCCGGCCGCCGCCAGCGGCCGGGGGACGCTCATCCGCGGGCGGGGAGCGTTTTTCCGGACGGGCGGAGCCGCGTTCATATCGGCCGTCCGGGCGGAGATCAGCGAAGAGTCCGAAACCGGCTGCGCCGGGGAGACGTTCTCTTCGACCGGCGCGGGAGCCGGATCGTCGGCCGGAGATGCCGCGGGAGTCGATGCCGGCTCCACCTCGAAGAGGGGGGACGCGTCCCGCGCGGCGGCGCTTTCGTCCGCGCCGCGTTCCGTTCCGGGGTCAAACCGCCCGCCGAGGGTCGGGGACGGGGCGGCCTCGTCGCCGACCGAAAACTCGATCGTCACGCGCCCTTCCCGTTCGGCCTCTTCGATCATTTCGAGCTGAAAATCGTTTAAAATGAACGAGAGTTCCAGCCGCGGCTCGGTCTGGCCGAGATCCGTCACCTTTTGGATCACCCTGACCTGATAGACGTCGACGTCGCCAAGAAGTTTTTTCACCACGCTCGTCCGCTGAAGGGGCTTTCCCCCTTCGGGGAGATCCTCTTCCCGCTTTTCGGAGGAGAGGTAGAAATCGACCCGGTCGACCCCCGGGGTAATGTTCCGTTTGATCTCTTCGAGGAACTCTTCTCCCTTCCCGCTGCTGCCGATCACCGACCCGACCAGAAACGACGCGCAGCTGCTGTTCAGCGGCGTGTAGTAACCGGTCTCGGACGATTCGGATTCGTTGAGATCGTAGATACTGATAAGCTGCCCTTTCCCGACCCCTTTGACGAGGGTGCGGTGTTTGGCGTCGCTGTAATAATTCACAGCTTCGGTCGGCACCTGGCTTTCGGGAAGGCGGTCGAAACGGATATTCTGCGGGGTGATCTCGTCACCGGGGAGAAGATCCCGTTTGGCGACCATCGTCGGGATCGTCTTTTCCTGAACCTGCGGGGACGCTTCCTCTCCGTCCGGAATCTGGTTGAGAATCGTTTTGGTCACCAGAGCGCAGAATGTACCGGCGATCAGCGCAACAAAGAGCAATAACTTACCGCGTATGTTCATCGTAAAATCGGTTTCGCATTTTCGTCTCGGATCCGCAGCCCCCGCCCGACGGGGCGCGGCCGGCGCCCGGCCTGCGCACATCCGGCGGCGCGCGAAACACTCCGAAGCGGGCAAAATCGAGAAACGGCGGCCGAAGGCCGCCACGCTCCCGATTCCTCCGAACCCCCAAATTATGTTACCACAAAACAAAGGGGGAGTCTATCGTTTACATCGGCAAAATCGCGTTTTGCGGTTGAAAAAAACGTAAAAAAGGAGGCGTCCGCGGCGGGGGGTCGGCTCGCGAAACGCCCCAGTCGAAAAAGTCCGCCGAGACTACCCAAAGTGCCGCGAAAGAAGGTGCAAAAGGGGAAAGATGGGAAGACGTCCGCGCTTTTCAAAAAGTTTCGGGAAAAACTCCTTGAATCTCCGCGCCGAAGGGGCTACAATAAACCAGACCGCAGCACCGGCCAAGCGAGGAAATTATGAAAAAGCACCTATTATGTTCGGAAACAGACCGCGGCCCGCGGACGGCGAAAATTTTTACCGTTGCCCTCTTCGGCGCGCTCCTTTTTTCTCTGTTCACCGCGGCCGGCGCGAGGGCGCAGTATCGGGAAGATCCGGTCGACAAAGATCTCGAACGCCGTAAGTCCGATTTGGGTTCGGGAGACGAGTCGAAGATCGCCGAGTTCGCCAAAGGGTTCTATCTCGCCCGCTGGACGCAGCGCGAGAATCTCGCCAGACTTCACACCCTGCGCCGCGAGACGGCCGCCGACGTCGCAGCGCTCCGTTCCGAAAACAAAAAAACCTGTCAGAGGGTTCTGGTGCAGCTCTTCGCCGAAATGGCGCAGGCCGAAGATCTGATGCCGGCGGTGCGTTACAACGCCGCCCTGGCGATGGGAATGTTCAACGAGCGCGAATCGGGGACCGGCGGCGGCGGAGACGCGGGAATCCCCTATTTTCCGGCAATCAGCGTCATGGCCGACATCTTCGACTCCTCCGAAGACAACGCCAAGGGGAACAAGGTTCCCGACTACGTCGTTCTGGCGATTCTGATCAATCTCGACCGCTACGCCGCGCTGGGCGTTTCCGACGCGGCCGACCGGAAAGCCGTCACCGACGTGTTCCTCAAGACCCTCGACCCCGCGTTCGGGAAGAAACACAACTATTCCGCCGAAACGACCGCCTGGTTCCAGAAGAAGGCGGTCGACGGTCTGGCGGCGTTTGAATCCCCGTCGCAGGGGGAGAACGACACCGTCGTTCTCGACACGTTTATCCGTCTTCTGCGGGACAAGTCGATCGACAGCACGGTTCAGTGCGCCGCGCTTCGGGGGATCGGCGCGATGAAGTTCGGCGGAAAAGACGATTTCGACTTCGAGCCGCTCGTCAGCGCGATCGCGCGCGCGGCGCTTTATCTGAACCAGAAAGAGATCGCCTTCATCGACGAAGAGAATATCCGTTC
>CACXFR010000220.1 GCA_902766935.1 uncultured Planctomycetota bacterium
TGCATCATCCGCCGGAGAAGCGGCGCGATAAGGAACATGATGATCCCCGCCGCGAAAGGAACCGCCGCCAGAATCAGGAAGTAGTCGGCCATCCCCTTCTTGAAGCAGAAGGCGAGCGAGTCGCCCGCGCCCAGGAACGAGGCGAGAGTTCCCGAAAGGTAGCCCGCCACCGCGCTCGAAAGGAACCAGAGCCCCATCAGGAACGAAGCGTAGCGGGGGGGCGAGAGGCGGGTCACCATCGAAAGACCGACCGGCGACAGACAGAGTTCCCCGACGGTGCAGAGGACGTAGGTGATCAGAAGCCAGTGCGCGGCGGCGTTCCCGGCGGTTTCGCTCGAATGGACCGCGCCGCCGACCATAAAGAGGAACGCCATCGAAAGGACGATCAGGCCGATTCCGAACTTGACCGGGGTCGAGGGTTCCAGGTTCCGCTTTCCGAGGAAGAGCCATAGACCGGCGAAGATCGGCCCCAAAATGACGACGACCAGCGGATTGACCGACTGATACCAGGTCGAGGGGAAGGTCCAGACCGTCTTGGCGGGATCGAGGTTTTTCATCCGCGCCTCGTCCTTTGCGGCAGCCTCTTCGCGCAGAATGTCGTTTTCGCTCCGCCCCTCCTCTTCGGCGCGCCGCCGGACCCGTTCGCGGTCGGCGCGCGCCTCGGCCAGAAGCTCGTCCATCGAGGGAACCGCCAGGTCGAGCGGCTCAAAGCCGATTTTGCTCCGCGCGACGTTCGCCTTTTCGAGCGCCGACGAGGCGGCCTGAATCGAGTCGGCGGCGTTGTGGACCGAGTCGGTAAATTCGGCGGCCGCCGCGGCGAAATCGCCGTCAGCGCGCCGCTCTTCGAGAAGTTCGATCCGCGTCTCTTCGACCTGCCGATTGACCAAATCGAGCGTTCGGCTCACTTCCAGCATATTCCGTTTCGTGTCTTCGATCGCCGCGGCCGCGTCGTTTTCGTCCTCGTTCGGCAGGAAGACGCCGGAAAGATCGTCGGCGATGTTCCCCGGCACGACGCGGTTCGTCTCCTTCTTGGCGAACGTCGTCAGGGACGAACCCGCCTGCTCGAAGACCGACCAGAACGCGATGCTGAAGACCGACAGGATCAGGATCACGCCAATCCGGTCGACCTCTTTCCGGGTGAGGGGCGCTTTCGGCGCCGAGCCGGAAACGGCCGATTCGCCGGCCGGCGCCGTCTCGCGCTGAACCATTCCGATATGACCCAGGTATTTCGGGCGGAGGAACGAATAGGTGCAGAGCCCGAAGATCATTCCGAGTGAAGCGACGCCGAACCCCCAATGCCAGCCGAACTTTTCAGCGACGGTTCCGGCGACGAAGGGCGCCAGGAACGCGCCGACGTTGATCCCCATATAGAAGTAGGTGAACGCGGCGTCGCGGCGTTTGTCTTCCGGGCCGTACAGCTGACTGACCATCACCGAGATGCACGGCTTAAAGAAACCGTTCCCGACGGTGATCAGCGCCAGTCCCGCGATGAAGACCACGAACGTACTCGGCGAAGAGGCGAACGAAATCGCCGACTCGGCGTGGGCGCGGAACAGTTCGGTTCCCCAGAGGGCGAGTTCGCCCAGCGCCATCAGAACCCCCCCGAAAACGACGCTCCGGTGCGGGCCGATAAAGCGGTCGGCGATCAGCCCGCCGAAGAGCGGGAAGAAATAGACCAGGCCGGTAAACCAGCCGTAGAGGTGATACGCGCCCTTTTCGGTCCAGCCGAACCCCGGATTGGCCGCGGTGAGCGCCGAGGTCAGGTAGAGGACCAGAAGCGCCCGCATTCCGTAGTAGCAGAAGCGTTCCCACATCTCGGTGGTAAAGAGAACCCAAAGCCCGATCGGATGCCCCAGAAACTGCCGGTCCCTCGGATTGATCTGCGCGCTGTTTTCCATCGTCTGCTTTCCCCGTTAGTTTCAGTCTTTGAGTTCTTCGACAAACGCTCTCGGCGAGAGGGGCTCGCCCGTCGCCTCCTGAACGAACCGATTCCAGTGCCACCGCATTCCCGGCTTAAAGACCTTTTCGATCAGCCGCGCGCCGACCTCTTTCGAGGCGAAATGCTCGGAGTCGAAAGGGAGCGAGCGGCGCAGCTGCGCGCCGAAAAGTTCGCCCAGCATGTAGTTGTGGTAGTAGACCGGCGCGATCACGAAATGCGGTTTGCTCGCCCAGTCGGCCTTGTACCGTTCGGGCGGACGCTTCATCAGCTGGTACTTCTCGACCGTGTCCCACCAGAGGGTGCGCAGATCCTGATCGGGATTTTCGTAAAGCGCGCGTTCGAAATGGAACATCACGATCGTCCAGCGGCAGAAGAGGAGCTGTTCGCGGATCCGCTGCCTCCTGAGCGCGGGTTCGGCCTCGGCGGCCCGCGCCGGATCGACCCCGGCAAACTCGACGAGCCATTTCGGGTAGTCGGTCACCTTCTCGAACATCATCGCGATCCCTTCGGTCGTGAAAATGTGGCAGGCGGTGCGCAGGTCGTAGGGGAGCGTCGGGTCGACGTAGATTTCATAGACCGAATGGCCGAGTTCGTGCAGCTGTGTGCACATCCATTCGGAAGTCGGTTTCAGATTGCACAGGACGCGGACGTCCCCTTCGAGGTTCATATTGTTGCTGAACGCGTGCTGCGATTTCCCCTCGCGGTCGAACAGGTCGCTGTTGGCCAGGATCCCGCGGGTCTCCAGACCGAGCGCGTCGTAGTAGCGGATCGCGATCTGGTTGATATCTTCGGCGGTCTTCCCCGCGTAAAAGACGTTCTTGTCGATTTCCGCCGACGGGGGCGCCTGCTGGAAGAACGGGTTGTCGTAATGCCAGGGCATGATCTCGTCGACGCCGAATTTCGCTTTCAGCTCCCCGTCGAGCTCCTCTTTCACCTTCGCGAAGATCGGCGCGGTCTCCCTTTCGAGTTCGTCGAAGATCGCCGTCAGCTCGTCGGGATCGAAGTCCTGGAACGAAACACTCATCTCCCAGTAGTTCTTGTAGCCGAGCGAACGGGCGGCTTCGTTGCGGATCTTCGCCAATTCGACGATTCGGTCGGCGACCAGCTCGCCGACCTGTTTGAGCGCTTCCCAGATCTCCCGCCGCCGCGCCGAGTCGGTCTCCTTTTCGAGCATCTCGAGGAGCTCGTTGTTCGTGTACTCTTTCCCGTCCAGAACGCCGCGCTGGTTCTGAAACGTCTTTTCGATCTCGCCGGAGAGCTTTGTCATCCGTTCCATAATCTCCTGCGGGAACTGCGCCTGCCGATAGGCGTTGTCGACCTCGTCGGCCTCGCGGCGCAGGAGGGGATCCGTTTCGCCGTTCTTTTCGGCCTCGGCCAGAAGGCGGCGGAACGTTTCGTATTTTTCCTTCGACGAGTGATAGGCGCTCATCGCGATCGTGGCGTCGGTGTACTTCTCGAACGCCTCGTCGCTGCCGGTCGTCATCGCGTCCCACCAGGAATAGGAGACGTCGCAGAAGAGTTTATGATAGTCCTCCTGATAGGCGGAAAGGAAATCTTTCAACGTCTCGCCGGCCGCGCCGCGAAGTCCGCTCAGCATAATACCTCCCAGAAGCAAAAGGAAGAGTCCCGTCTTTTTCATCACACAACCTCGTTTCGTTCGATCTTTCCCCGCGGGGGGGAACAGAGTATGCCGGACGCCCGGCATCGCGGCATTATAACAGAAGATAAGAGAGGGGATAACCCCAAATTGCCCCTCGAAGGCGGGGGCCGAAAAGCGGAACGAAAAAAAGCGGGTCTAAAATTCGAGAAGGAACGGCTCGATCTTCGCGTACTTCTTTTCGCCGATCCCCTTGACCTTGAGGAGCTCGTCCTTCGACCGGAACCCGCCGGCGGCGGCGCGGTATTCGAGGATCCGATCGGCAAGGGCCGGGCCGATTTCGGGAAGGAGGACGAGCTCGTCTTTTCCGGCGCGGTTTAGGTCGACCAGATACTCGTAGTCGGTCTTAAAGCGAAGGGGCACCCGGAACGAACGGTCGGCGCGCGCCCGTTCGAATTCGGCACGTTCGGCGCGGGTCGGAACGACGGCGTAGCCGGGAAAGACGGCGCTCTCTTTCGGCAGAGGGCGGAGCGAAAAGACCAGCGGCGCGGCGGCCGCAAACGCGATCCCGCACAGAAAGCCGAGCGTGACCAGATCTTTTTCCCGAATCGAAACGCGCATAAAATCAGGCGAAAAAAAATGGTTAAGGAGAACCCTTAACCACCGTCGGTACCAAAAGGAACGCGCCGCTCCGAAAGGAACGGCACGTCGAAGAAGAACGGAAAAGCCGACTCAGTGAGCGGCCATCTTGGCGGCGCGGTAGGCGCGGCGTTCGGCGCGAAGACGGGCGCGGCGCTTGATTTCGCTCGGCTTCTCGTAACATTCGCGGCGACGCATCTCTTTTTTGATCCCGCTCCGTTCCACGAGCTTGCGGAAACGGCGAACGGCGTCTTGAATGGTTTCTTTTTCACGGAGGGTTAATTTAACGACCAAAACGAACCACCTTTCTTCGTTAAACAAAGGGTGTAAGACCAATCCTTGAATATTCTACTTGCGATATCATAACCGACAAAAAATTTTTGTCCATTAGGGGCGCCCCGTAAAAAGGGAAAATTTTGATGAAATAAGCGTTTTTTCAGATATAGGGTTTATGACGATCGGCGGGGAAACGTTCCCCGCGGGAGGAATTTCAAGCCGATTTTAATAGAAGCGTCCGAAGGCGCCCCGCAGAGAATTGTTTCCCGAAAAAGATTCGTTAGAATAGAAAACAGCGGAAAGATATGGCGAAAATCTCCATCGTCGAAAAGATGGAAAAAGAACACCAGAAGCTCCTCGACAAGGTCGACGAACTCGACCGCCTGGTCAGCGAGACTCTCGAGGCGTGGGAGGCGGCGCGCGACGGCGAAGAGGCGGAATCGGCCGACGCCGCCGACGCCGAGCCGGTCGAGGTCAAAACAGATTAAAAGAGGTCTCCGATGTCCCAAACGGTTCCGTCTAAGGAACTCTCATTCGTTAAAGACAACCGTTTCTTCCTCTCCGACGACTTCTCGCTCTTCGTTCATCAGTGGTACAGTGATCTTCCCCCGAAAGGGATCGTCTTTTTCGTTCACGGCATGGTCGAGCATTCCGGCCGCTACGAAGAATGGGGGCGGTTCCTCGCCCGAAACGGGTTCGACGTCTACGCGATCGACCAGCGGGGGCACGGCCGATCGGACGGCGCGCGCCTCTGGATGCGCCGGTTCACCGATCTGATCGACGACTTCTGCCTTTTCGTTCGGAAAGGGGCGGCACAGTTCCCCGATCTGCCGGTCTTCATCGCCGGAATGAGCATGGGGGGCGGCGTCGCGATCCGTTCGGCCCCCGTCCTGCAAAAGAGCGTGCCGAACTTCGCCGGAACGATTCTGATCGCCGCGGCGATCAAAACGCACCCCTACATCTATCCCGTCCTCCGCTTTTTCGCTCCCTTCTTCAACGCGCTGATGCCGCGGCTCCGGATCCTGAAACCGGGGATCGGCGGGCTGGCGGTTTCGCCGAAGGTGAGGGAAGAGTTCCGGAACGACCCGCTCGTCAGCCGCGACCGAATGACGGTTCGTTTCGGCTGGGAAAACGTCAAGGCGCTGAAAGTCAACCGCCGCTGCGCGGCGGAAATCGTCTCGCCGACCCTCATCTGCCAGGGCGCGGCCGATATGATCGTCGCGCCCGACGGCGCCGAAGAGTTCTTCCGCAACCTCGCCGCGTCCGACAAGACTCTGAAAATCTACCCCGATTTCGGCCATGACGTCCTCCACGAAGAGGGACACGAGGCCGCCTGGAACGACATTCTCGATTGGCTGAACAAACAGACCTCTGAGGAAAAATAGTATGTCCGCAGCGCCCGAAGAAGAATTCGACCTTCCGATGTGGAAGATCGTCCTGAAACACCTGGTCCGGCCGCGCACCTGGATCTATCCGATCATCATCCTGATCGTCGCCTACTTCATCCTTCCCCGCCTCGCGCGGCAGACGGCGCCCCCGGCCGAAAACGGGAATCACGAGACGATTCTTTTCGGCGGCGGACAAACCCCCGGTCCGATGGAGTCGACCGACGGCGAGGGGAACATTCACCGGTTCGTCATACCGGAAAAACAAAAGTAGCGCGCGCCCTTTTCTATTCCCGCGGAGATTCCTTCTCCGCCTCGGGCGGCTCTTCCGGCGAAAGGATCCGAATCGCGCGCGCCAGCTGCGGGTCGGCGCTTTCGGGAGTGGCGAAATCGCACTCGGTTTCGGCGATCGGCGCATCCGACGGGTCCGGCGTAAACAGATCTCTTTTTTGCGCGCGGTCGAAAATCAGACGCGTCATCGGCTCGGATCGGTCCGCCCCGTCGGGCGGAAAGGAACGCAGATCGGCCAGGAGGGTCGCGGCGCAGCGCTGATAGTCGTCCGACTCGACGAGGTTCTCCGCGTCGGGAGCGACCCCCCACTCGTCGTCGTCCGACGCGTCGGCTTCCCGGTGGATACTCCTGCCGCTCGGCCGGTTAAACGAGGCGCACGTCAGACGGATCATTCCCATTCCCTGCGCGAGGGTGTATAGCGCCTGAACGGTTCCTTTTCCGTAAGAGCGCGTTCCGACCAGCGTCGCGCGGTGATGGTCGGCCAGGGCGCCGGCGACGATTTCCGAGGCGCTGGCGCTCTCCTCGTCGATCAGGACGACGAGTTTCCAGTCGTATTTCTTTCGTCCGTCGGCGGTAACCCGTTTATCGATCACCCCACCCCGGCTTCGGATCGTCACCACCTCGGCCCCTTTCGGCAGAAACGACGAACAGAGCCCGGAGGCGCCTTCCAGGAACCCTCCGGGGTTCCCCCGCAGGTCGATGATCAGCGACGTCGCCCCCTGTTTGTCAAGCTCCCCGAGCGCCTCCTCGAAAAGGGGGACCGTCTCGTCGGTGAACTGATCGACCCGGATGTAGCCGATCTGCGGATTTCCGTCGAGCGTGTAGATCCACGCGCCGTCGCCGCCGCGCCGGTACCCGGTCACGACATCGAGCCTCACCATCTCGCGGGGGACCTCGACTTCGCGAACCGCCTCGCCCGAACCGCTCTCATCTCCTCCGTACCGCCGGAGGATGTCGCCGAGCGAACGAACCGACAGACGAACCGATTTGCCGAGTTCCCCGGAAAGAACGTCGTGCACCTCTTCCGGCGATTTGCCGTCGATCTTCCCGCCGTCGATCGCCGTGATCCGCTCGCCGAACCGCAGCCCCGCCTTCCACGCCGGCGAGCCGTAAATCGGCGTGAACCAGAGTTCGCCGCTCGTCTCGTCGACCGCCATGTGGCCGATCCCGATCCCCGCGAAGACGCCCTGAATCTCGTCCTCGTACTCATCTTCCTCGTCGGGAGGGAGGTAGGCCGAATAGGGGTAGTAGGGAGAACGGCTCATCATTCCGTCCAGCGCCCCTTCGACCAGTTCCTCTTCGTCGACATCTTCCAGGGATTCTCTTTCCACGACGCGCACCGCGTCCCGGAAAACGCGGTCGGGAATCGAAAGGTGCAAAGCGGCAAAAATGCCGAAAAGGACGACGGCAACGATAAGAAACAGATTATGTCGAGGCATCGCGGATCGGACTCCTCACGGAACGCCGTCTCACTCGGGGCGGTTTCTTCCCTCAAACATCTCGGCAAGGCGCACGATCGCGTCGGTCTCGATCTGACGAACCCGCTCGCGCGTCAGCCCGAGCGCCGCGCCGATCTCTTTGAGCGTCTTCTGCGAGTACTCGCCGATGCCGTAGCGCATTTTAAGAACCGTCGCGTCGCGCGGATCCATCTTTTCGAGCTGCTCCATCACGAA
>CACXFR010000221.1 GCA_902766935.1 uncultured Planctomycetota bacterium
CAGGAAGCGCCCGCCGAAAATCAGACGCCGCCGGACGCGCCGTTCGAAGAGGGAACGGTCATCGGCGGCCGGCTTCCCGAGGCCGCGCCGGCGCCGGCCGCGAATTATCCTTCCGAAGCTCTGGCCCGGAACGGCCGGCAGGAACAGGCGCGGACGGCCGCGGCGGCGCAGCGGCTTGAAACACGTCTTTTGCAAAGTCCGCTCGTCAGCCCCCTGGCGCCGATGCACGTCAGACTCGAAGGGACCACCGCCGTGGTGACCGGAATCGTCGGCAGCGACGCCGCGCGCGTCGAAGCGGGAAAGATTCTCCTCAACGACCGCAGCGTTGAGACGGTCGACAACCGGATCGTCGTCTATTCCGAAGGCGGCGCCGCCGAAGGGGAGACTCCCCCGGCCGCTCCGGAGACGCCGCCCGCCGAATAACCGGCCGCGGCGCAGGGAGAAACAGAGAGAAAAAGAATCTTATCTCGAATAGACGCAAATCGGCTTCGCCCCGGCCGAAGTTCCCTCGGGCGAGGTGATCAGAACGCGGACGACATACATTCCGGACCGTTCGACCGAGAGGGGAAGCTCGACGCTCCACGCGCCGTCGGCGGCGTCGCTCTCGGCCGAAACCACGACGCGGTCGTTCACCTTCTCGAACGTGCGCTGATATTCGATCCGCGCCTCGTCCGTTTCGGAATACTCGGCGCGGCTTTCGAACTTGATCTTCGGGCTGGTCGCCTCGGTGACCAGTTCGACCCGGACGTGCGCCGGTTCGGCGGACGGGGCCGATTCGGCGGCCGACCAGTCTTCGGCGGCGGGAGGGGCGGCCGCGCCGGAAGAAACGACAATCGTCTCGCCCTGCGTCGCGGTTTCGGGAGAGTCGAACTCGATCCGCTTCGGAAAGCGTATCCGCAGGAGCGGGTCGCCGAACAGATTGAAAAGATAACGGTGGTCTTCCAGCTGATCGCCGAGGCGCGGCGCGGTCGGATCGAAAAAGCGCGCCATCCTGTCGGCGGTCTTCCTCAGATCCGAAGGGGAAAACTCCCCGTCGGACGGCGCGTTCTCCCGGGACGCGTCGGTTTCGGAGGCGTCCGCCGCGGATTCGGAGTCGGGGGCCGGCTCGTCTTCCTCCGCCGCCGGCTCGTCGAACGCGGACCGGCCGTCGGTGTCCTGCGCATCGGCGCTCCCGGCGTTTTCGTCGGAAGCGTCCTTTTCGGCGTCGCCCTTCGCTTTTTTCTCGACGTATTTCATCCGCCGCTTGGCCGCCATGATATACTCGCCGAGGGTGCGGTCTCCCGGTTCGTCGGACGAACGGAAGACCTCGTCGAGGAACTCGATTCCGAAGACGCCCATTCCGTACGGCATCGAGGTTCGGCTCGAGGCGATCGCCGCGATCGGTCCGTTCGGCTTTAAGACGAACTCTTCGGCGATCGACATTTCGGTGGAGTCGTAGGCGCCCGTGTAACATGCGCAGAAGAGCATAATCGGAAGCCCGGCCCCGCAATTGACGTGCCGAAGGTCGTCCAGCTCCATAATCTTATAATTGCCGGCCGGGGTGACCAGACGGTCGAGCTCCTGATGGAGCCCGTGCCCCATATAGACCCAAAAGAGAGGGCCTTTGTTCAGCTCGTCGAGGACTGTGTATCTAAAAAGAAAGGGGTCGGGGCAGTAGGGGCTCCGCCAATCGGCCTGGACGAGCGTCCAGTCGTATTCGGCGGGGATCGCCTTGGACAAAATCCGCCGCGTCGCGTTGGTGATCACGCCGTCCAGAATCGGCGAAAAACCGGGCATCCCCGCGATGAGCGCCACGCGCCGCTGCCACTCGCCGCTCGGGGCAACCTGCTCGTAGTAGAGTATCTTCGAGACCGCGTCTTCGGCCTGGCGCGGCGTACGCGCCGGGATTCGGCCGATCGGCACGTCGGGGAACGAGTCGCCGTCAAAATCGGCGTACCAGTTGTCCGAGGCGATATGGTCCTCGTATCCGAAACGGTCGATCACCTTGGCCGGAACGCGCGGCGCGGGAATGACGTTGAGCGCCGAGCCGAGCGGGTCGGACGCGTCGGGACTCTGTCCCTCAAGGGGCGCGCCGTCCCCGACGATCAGCACGGCGCAGAGAGGGGCGGTCTCGTTCAGGCGGCGGAGCTGCTCCCGAATCGATTCCGGATCGGGAAGAGCGGCGCCCAGCGAAAGGAACGACGGGGCGGCCTGCCGCGGCGGGGGAACCAGCGTGTGAACGGCGTATCCCTGAGACTGCCGGTAGAG
>CACXFR010000222.1 GCA_902766935.1 uncultured Planctomycetota bacterium
CTCGGCGCAGGCGCCGAATGGACGATTGTTCCGGCGTTCATGATCTTTGCCGACTACGACTATTACAAGAACAAGTATCTCGGTTCCCATTACGGCGACGCCGGCCTCAAACTGATGTGGTAGAGGCGTCCGGAAAGCGATGTCAGAGAACATTCTTGAAATCGACTACCCCCTTCTCAGGGCGTGTCTTAACGCCGAACAGGGGGGGTGGAGAAACTTCGTCGACCGCTTCCTCGGTCTGGTTCTTCATACGATCGACCACACGGCGCGTCAGGGGCACGTCTCGCTCACTCGTCAGGAACGGAGCGATCTGTGCGAGTCGGTCTTCCGCGCGCTCTGGCATAACGACAAAGAGCTGCTGAGGAACTTCAATTACACATCGTCCCTTTCGACTTATCTGGCGGTCGTCGTCCGCCGCATCGTGATCCGGTTTCTCCGCTCGGCCGACGGGGACTGAAATCTTTCCGCCGCGTCGGAGAGGCTGCTTTTTCCAAAAAGACTTCTTTAGTGTGAAGTGTGCACATGCAGCGCTTAGGGGATGGTTCCGGCCGCAGACCTTTACCGGCGGGACTGTTCGCTCTTTTCCCCCGCTTTGAGGACTTCGCGCAGATAATATCCGGTACAGTTGTCTTCGAGGGCCGCGACCTCTTCGGGCGTTCCCGCGGCGGTCAGGTAGCCGCCGTTTTCCCCGCCGTCGGTTCCCAGGTCGATGATCCAGTCGGCGGTCTTGATCACGTCGAGATTGTGCTCGATGACGATCACCGTGTTTCCCAGATCGACCAGCCGCGAGAGGACTTCGAGAAGTTTGCGGATATCGCCGGTATGCAGGCCGCTCGTCGGTTCGTCGAGAATGTAGAGGGTGTTTCCCGTTTCGACCCGCGCCAGTTCCGCCGCCAATTTGATTCGCTGCGCTTCCCCGCCCGAAAGGGTGGTCGACGACTGACCCAGCGGCAGATAGCCGAGTCCGACCTGCTGCATCCCCTCTAAAAGGCGCATGATCGACGGGTGGTTTTCGAAGAAGAGGGCGGCCTCGTCGACCGGCATATCGAGGATGTCGGCGATCGATTTCTCTTTGTATTTCACGGCGAGGGTCTGTCGGTTGAAGCGCGTCCCCCCGCAGGCGGGGCAGACTGCGTACATGTCGGGAAGAAAATGCATCTCGATTTTGCGCATTCCCTGACCCTGGCACTCTTCGCAGCGCCCCCCCGGGACGTTGAAGCTGAATCGGCCCGCCTTGAACCCGAACCGCCGCGCGTCTTTCGAGCCGGCGAAGACCTTTCGGATTTCGTCGAAGAGTCCCGAATAGGTCGCCGGATTGCTTCGGGGCGAACGGCCGATCGGGGACTGGTCGATCACGATCATTTTGTCGATCTGGCTGGCTCCCCGGAGCCCCTTGTGCCCCTCCGGTTTCGCGCCGGCGCCGGAGAGACGGTGCTGAAGGGCGGGGACGAGCGTTTCGGTGATCAGCGAACTTTTTCCGCTTCCCGAAACGCCCGTAACGCAGATGAACGTCCCCAGGGGGAACGCGACGGTGATGTTTTTCAGGTTGTTCGTCGTGACCCCGTCGATCACCAGCATGCGGCTCTTGACCGTTTTTCGCCGTTTGGCCGGGACGGGGATCGACTCGACCCCCCCCAGGTATTTCCCGGTCGGCGAGACGCCGGCGGCGGCGACGTCGTCGGGAGTCCCTTCGGCCAAGATTTCCCCTCCCCGGTATCCCGCGCCCGGACCGAGGTCGACGAGCCAGTCGGCGGCGCGCATAATCGTCTCGTTATGTTCGACGACCAGGACGGTGTTTCCCCGTTCCTGGAGGGCGCGCATCGCGTTGATCAGGCGGATGTTGTCGCGCGGGTGAAGGCCGACCGAAGGCTCGTCGAGAATGTAACAGACCCCGACCAGCCCGCTTCCCAGACCGGCCGCCAGACGAACCCGCTGCAGTTCGCCGCCGCTGAGGGTGTCGGCGGGGCGGTCGAGCGTGAGGTAACCGAGCCCGACCCGGCTCATAAAGTCGAGCCGCTCGGTGATCTGTTCGATAACCGGATCGGCGATCGCTTTCCGGTCATCGGAAAATTTCAGGCCTTTGAACCAATCGAGCGCCTCGTCGACCGTCATCGCGGTCACCTCGTGGATCCGCTTGTCGGCGACGGTAACCGATCTCGCCTCGGGGCGGATTCGGGAGCCGCGGCAGGCGCGGCAGGCGACCTGGGCGCGGAGTGCCGCCAGGGCACCGCGTTCCTTCTGACTGCGCGACGTTTCCTCTGCCGCCTTGAGGACGGCGAACAGACCGGGGAACGCGCTTGGGTCGATCTTCGGCGGCGCGGCGCGGCGCGCCTTTTCTTTGCCGGCGGGAAGCCCCTTTTTGCGCGGGGCGGGGGAATCGTCTTCGTCCTCGTCGCTTTCGTCGAGAATGTCGATCGGCAGTTCGTCCGGCTCGTCCTGTTCGGCGCTTTTTTCTTCGCCGTAGAGGAAGAGCTCGAGCGCTTCGGCAGGCCATCGGTCGATCGGCGTCTCTTCGTCGAGGCCGGTTCGGCGGAAGAACGCGCCGAACGCCTCGTTATACAGTTTCTTCGAGGCGGCGGTCGCGAACTTCAGGGGGAGAAACGCGCCCGCCGCGCTTTGGGCACGGTCGGGAATCACAAGGCCGGGGTCGAACTCTTCGCACTTGCCGACGCCGAAACAGACCGGGCAGACCCCGTACGGGGAATTGAAGCTGAAGGTGCGCGGCTGGAGTTCGGTATAGTGGATCCGGCACCGGGGGCAGAGGTAGAGGGTGCTGAAAACCAGCTCTTTCCAGAGGCTCCGCGTCGTCCCCTGTTCGGTGACCGTCCGTTCTTTTTCGAAGAGGCAGTTCGTCAGTCCCTGTCCCGTTTTGAGGGAGAGCTTGAGCGATTCGAAGAGGCGGGGGCGAACGCCTTCCCTGATGATGAGCCGGTCGATCACCGCCTGAATGGTGTGGGGTTTTTCGGGGTCGAGGGGGGACAGCTGCTGGAGTTCTGTCATCTGTCCGTCGACCAACGCGCGGACCAGGCCCGACTTGATGAGCTGTTTTAAAAGCGCGGCGTGATCCCCTGTTTCTCCTTTGACCATCGGCGCCAGGAGGATCACGCGCGTCCCTTCGGGAAGGGCGAGGAGCGCGGCGAGAATTTCTTCGGGGGTCTGCTGACGGATCGGCTGACCGCAGTTGTAGCAGTGGGCCAATCCGAGTTTGGCGTAGAGAACCCGCATGTAGTCGTAGATCTCGGTCAGCGTGGCGGTTGTGCTCCGCGGGTTCCGCAGGCCGAACCGCTGGTCGATCGAAATGGTCGGCTGCAGACCGGTGATGGCGTCGACGTCGGGACGTTCCAGCTGATGGAGAAACTGTCGCGAATAGTCGGAAAGGGATTCGACGTACTGGCGCTGTCCCTCGGCGAAAATGGTGTCGTAGGCGAGCGAACTCTTCCCGCTGCCGCTCGGCCCGGTGATCACCGTGATCCGATTGCGGGGGATCGAAAGGGAGATGTTTTTCAGGTTGTGCACCCGCGCCCCGGTCACCCGGATCGGTGAGGGGGAAGAAGCTTGGGGCTCGGTGTTCAGCCCGCCGCTTTCGCTCTCTGCGGAATCAGTTTTCTGCTGCGCCATCGACTCGCGTTTTTGACGGTTTACGCGGTGAAAATCCCCTCCCCGGCGGAAAGCGCCCGTACGGCGGAGGGTTAAAACAGGACTCTAACCTATTTATTTAATAGGGGATCGTATTTTTTGTCAATGACCCCGCCTTCGGCGACGAGGAAGCGGCGGGGAGTAAAAAAAGCGGCGAAGACCCGTCTTTCGGAGTCTTCGCCGCGAAGGGTGCGGGAAAAGAACGTCACTCGCCCCAGGTCGGCATCGGACAGTTCAGATAGGCGGTGACGGCGCGGATCAGTTCTCCCTCCCGTTCGTTGATTCGGCAGTCGGAGGAGATACACGCGTAAAGCGCTTCAAGTATCTGCTGACGCAGCGGCGCCTCGGTGTGGGTCAGCGTGTTGAGCGCCTGGCTGAACTCGGCCGGCACGCATTGCTCCTTCGGAAGGATCGAAACGGAAAGCCCCAGCGACGAGGCCGCGGCGGCGAACGCCTTTTGCGCCTCGGCCTCGTCGTCGCTTCCGGTACGGGCGAGGAACGACGCGACCTCCCGAAACGGCCCGACGATTTGATCGACCTGGCTGAGTGTCTCGACCGGCGCGGGAACAAGGCGGAAGTAAAGATCCAGGTCATTGACCACGAACCCTGCAATGGTGAACTCAAGCAGGTCGATCTGCCCGTCCGATTTCATCAGGGACAGGATGATCTGGCGGAGCTTGAGGTAATCCGATTTCGGCATCGTCCGCAGATACGGGAACGCTTTCTGCACAATCGGAATTTTCACCGCGTCGGTGATTCCTTTGAGGTCTTCGGCAATCGTGCCGATATCTTTGAGCACGTCGGCCGAAAGGTTCTCCCGAAGGAATCCGAGTTCCTTTTCATGCTGGGACGGCTCGCTGCTGAGGAGAACCGCCAGAACGGCGGCTGTCGCGCCGAACCGGTCTTTGATCTTCTCTTCGACATTGGGCGGAATATTTTCCAGAAG
>CACXFR010000223.1 GCA_902766935.1 uncultured Planctomycetota bacterium
CGATACTTCCGCTCCGTTTGTTTTCGACCGTCTCTTTCAGGGCGTCGATATCGGTCGCGAAGAAGATGTTTCCGTCCCCGACGTAGAACGCGTTTCTGACAAACGCCGGCTGCGGGGCCGGTTGTCTGGAAGCCTGTCCGCGGCGCGTTCGCTGACGTTTCGGCTGCGGCGCATAGTACCAAATCGTTCCGGAACCGTAGGGGATCTGCTGGAAATCGGCGTCGGTGTCGAACATCCGATGGAAGACTTCGGCGATCACCTCGTCTTTCCCCGGCTTGACCTGGATCCCGCCGACGAACGCCTCTTTCCCGTCGTGGGTGCGGCGGAACGTCGTGATCTGCGAGCCGAGATTCCCGACCAGCTGCGTCTTGAGGTTCACGCGCGGCCCCCCTTCGTCTTCTTCAAGACCTTTCAGGGTGTCTTCCCAGAGGTTTTCGGTCTTGACGAAATCGTCGAAAAGAGGACCGATCCGGTTGAAGAGGTTCAGAAGGTCGATATTGACGACCGTCGCCGAGTTCACGTCCCCTTCGACCCAGTCGGGAGCGATCAGCTTGATATCGTCGATGAAGTTGAGCATATTCGTGCCGCGGAGTCCTTCGGGCGCGTAAACCTTGGTTCGCGTAACGAACTCCATACCGTCGGAGGCGAAGTCGACCGTTCCGCCGACCCCTTCGATCGCCCCCAGGCCGTGATTGGCGAGAATGTCGAACGGCGTCTCGCCCGAAACCTCCTGCTGCTGACCGCGCGGCCCCGACTGCGCCAGGAGCGTGATCGCCTTGCCGAGTTCAAGCGGCTGAACGAAGAAGCGGATCTGCGGCTCGTGCGCGGTGGGAAAATCGGCAGCGCAGCGCTGCATCGACTTCGCGTACGCCTCGTTCGAGGCCAGCGGTTTCGGAGAGCTGAGGATCTGCTGGATCAGCTCTTTCTGATCGGCGGCGATAAGGAAATGGTCGGTCAGCACGTAGTAGGCGGTCCGCTGAGCCGGGTAGTTGCTGTCGGGGGGGAAGACCATCACCGTCACCGGAACCGAACGGCTGCCGATTTTCAGGGTTTCTTTTTTGCTGGTGCCGGTCTTCTTTTCGAACGCCTGACGAATCATGCGCGAGAGGAACTCGTCGACTTCCTTTTTCTTTTCGGTCACGTCGATCGCCACGACGAAGCCCGGGGTCTGCCCGGGATTGGCGACGAACCCGAACGCGGCCTCGCCCGAAGCCAAATCGAGGGTGTCGCGGATGCTCATCCCGACCCGGCCGACCCACGCCTTTTCGACGCCGGAAAGGATCGACTGACGGAAATCCATAAACGAGTCGGAAAGGAGAACCTGTCCCAGCGCCGTCTGGCGCCAGTGGGCGCGCAGTTCGTTCACATTGCTGACAGCGACATACCCCTTGGTCGAATCCGGAAAGAACTGGTCTGTCTTTGTTTGCGCAAACGCCGCGCCGGCTAAAAGCAGGATCAGCATTACGCCGATTCCGAGATTCAAACGTTTCATCTTCGTCGCTCCTTCAGGTAGGCCGGGGAAAATCCGCCCCGGCGGGATACGGGTACTGTCGTATCGGCGTCCGACTTCGTGAAATACACCCGCGACCGATCCGCCGCTGTCGAAGAAGCGGCTCGGCCGGGCGCGTCGGCACCTTTTGAGTTTTACTATAACATTTATCAGAGATTATTTCTATCCCGAAAATTCAAAAGATTATTCCCCGAATCGAAAAGAGCTCGGCCCGAGGCGGCCGCGAAAAGAAGAAAAGAGGAATTCAAAGAACGATCAACAGAACCCTTCGTCGATCCCCAGGCGCGCGCAGAGCACCTCGAACTGCGCGGCGAACTCGTTGGCCGAGGCGTGCAGATGCTCGTCCTCGGAAAGGAGACGCACCCGATCCAGGCGTTCGACGCGGTAAGAGCGAAAAATCTTTTCGAACGGATCGACATCGCGGCCGAAGACGAAAATCGACTTATGCTCGTCGAACCGAACCTCGACCTGCCGCGCGGGATCGATCACGGCGATCCC
>CACXFR010000224.1 GCA_902766935.1 uncultured Planctomycetota bacterium
CATATCGGTGGAGATCTGGTCGTTCCGGCTCCGCGCGGTGTGGATCTTTTTGCCGATATCGCCGAGCCGGCGGGTCAGTTCCGCCTCAATGTGCATGTGGATGTCTTCTTTTTCGGTAGTGTACTCGAAGCGGCCCGCTTCAATGTCCTTTTCAATTTCCCTGAGGCACTTCTGAGCCCGGGCGAACTCCCCGGCGGTCAAAAGACCGACATCGGTGAGCATCCGCGCGTGCGCGATCGACCCGGCGATATCTTCCTTATAGAGCCGGTGATCGTACGAAATGCTCTCCGAGAAAAGCTCCATCCGTTTGTCGGTCGCCTCGGTAAAGACGCCGCCCCACGCTTTGGCAATCCCCTGACTTTTTGCCGTTTTTTTTGCCGCCATCTTTGATACTCCGTGTAACTTCTTTTGTGACGTGAACTGCCGTTTTGTTATTCGTCCCCCAATGTCGCCTTTCGTCGGAGGATATGGTGATAGTGCTGGGCGAACCGATGCGACTCGTCCCGCACATACTGGAGGAGCCGCAGCGCCCACGAGTCGCGGGAAAGGCGAATCGATTCGGATCGGCCGGGAAGGAAGATTTCCTCTTCCCGCTTGGCGAGCGAAAGGATCATCCCCGGCCGAAGGGGGGCGCTTTCCAGGGCGCGGCACGCCGCGTGCAGCTGCCCCTTCCCCCCGTCGATCAGAAGGATGTCGGGGGGCGGGTTCCCCCGTTCCGTTTCGGAAAACCGCCGGGCCACCACTTCGGCGATTGAGGCGAAGTCGTCAACGCCGTCGACCGTTCTGATTTTATACCGGCGATACCCCGGCTTAAAGGGGTACCCGTCGATAAAGCGGACGACCGAGGCGACCGTCTCTTTCCCGCTCAGGTGGGCGATGTCGACCCCTTCGATCACGCGCGGCTCCTCTTTGAGGTTAAAGACACGCCTCAGCCCCCGCAGGCCGCGGCGGGGGTCGATCTGAAAAACTTCGGGCTGAACGTGCCGGTCGACCGAGCCGCGCTTTTTGAGCGACTCGATCGCCAGGAGCTGGTCGCGCAGAAGCGCGGCCTTTTCGTACTGCCGGTCTTCGGCGGCGGCGCGCATCTCGCGGCGCACCGCGCCGACCACCTTTTGCCGGCTCCCCGCGAGGAACGCGCAGAGGCGGCGGATATTCTTGCGGTACTCCTCGCGCGCGATCCGCCCGCGGCACGGCGCGCTGCACTGGCCGATCGAAGCCAGAACGCAGGGGCGGTACGCCTCGAGGCGCGGATCCCCCTCTTTGATCACCAGACCGCAGGTGCGGAACTTAAAGACTTTCTGCAGCGCGGTGAGCGCGCCGCGCAAAAGCGAAGCGTTCGGAAACGGCCCGAAAAGCTTTACGCCGTGCGAACGGGGCGAACGGGTGATTTCGACCCGGGGGTACTCCTCCCGAACGGTCACCTGCAAGTAGGGGAACGACTTGTCGTCTTTCAGATCGCGGTTGTACTTCGGCTGTATATCTTTAATCAGGCGCGCTTCCATCAGGATGGCGTCGACTTCGCTTTCGGCTTCGAGGAAGTCGATGTCGCGGATCTCCCGCACCAGCGCCGCGGTGCGCAGGTCCGTCATCGCGGGTCGGAGAAAATAGCTGCGCGTCCGTTTTTTCAGGCTCTTGGCCTTGCCGATGTATATCACGCGGTCGCGCGCGTCTTTCATGAGATAGACACCCGGCGCGTCGGGAAACAGACGCGCTTTGCGAGAGGCGTCGCGGTAGCCGCGGGCGATCTTCTTCGCTTCGGACTCTTCCAGAAACTCGAAGTCGGACGCGGCGTTTTCGGCCGAAGCGCCCTCGGACGGCGCGTCGGGCGCACCGACGTGTTCGCCGTCGGGCCGGTCGTAGCCGGGTTCGCTCTGCGGGGAATTTTCAGCCATCAGTCGTTAGCGCACAAAGGGGGTCGCGGACGAAAAACGAAAAATGTATTTCACTTCCGGCTCATTTTATCCCCTCCCCCCGAAACGGGCAAGGCGGGTTTACGCGCGGCCGGACGGCGCGGGGGCGAAAAAAAATCACTTGAAACCCCGAAGAATTTCAAGTGATTTTTTCGTCGGCTCAAAGCCGAAAGATCATTCTTCGGTTTTCTCTTCGGCCTTTTCTTCGGTCGGCAGTTTGAAGAGCGGCCCGGAACCGTCGCCCATCCCGCCCTTGAGCGCGTCGGGATTCACGGCGTTCGAATCCGAACTCTTTTCGGCAGCTTCGGCGGCCTTAGCGGCTTCTTCTTCGGTCCAATCGGCGCGTTTGCGCGAAAGACCGATTTTGCGGTCCTGACGGTCGACGCGGAGAACCTTGACTTCAACCTCGTCGCCGACGTTGACGACATCTTCCGGATTTTCGACCTTATGGTCGGCAAGTTCCGAAATGTGGAGCAGCCCTTCGAGGTCGTCCTCGAGGCTCACAAAGACGCCGAAGTTGGTGATCTTGGTGACGGTTCCCTTGACGAGCTGGCCCGGCTGATATTCGTCCGGAATCCGGTTTTCCCACGGATCTTCGGTAAGCTGTTTCAGACCGAGCGCGATCCGGCGGTTTTTCTTGTCGATCGACAGAAGTTTGCATTGGATCGTCTGCCCCTTCGTCACGACTTCGTTCGGATGGGTGATCTTGCGAACCCAGCTCATATCGCTGACGTGCAGAAGACCGTCGATCCCCTCTTCAATTTCGACGAACGCGCCGTAGTTGGTGAGGTTGCGGACGACGCCGGTGATCACGGAACCTTCGGGATATTTCTCTTCGATCGTCTCCCACGGGTTGGACTGGGTCTGTTTGATACCGAGCGAGATTTCCTGCTTCTCTTTGTTGATGCCGAGGACGACGACTTCGATCTCGTCGCCGACGCTGAGGATTTCGTTCGGATGGTTGATCCGCTTGGTCCAGGACATTTCGCTGATGTGAACCAGACCTTCGATTCCCTCTTCGAGTTTGATGAAGACGCCGTAACCCATGACGTTGACGACCGTTCCCTTGACCTTCGAGCCGATCGGGTATTTCTCTTCGACGGAATCCCAGGGGCTGGCGGTCAGCTGCTTGAGGCCGAGCGAGATCTTCTCTTTTTCGTAGTCGATGTGGAGAATCTTGACTTCGATCTCGTCGTTGATCTTGACGATCTCTTTCGGGTCGGTAATGCGGCCCCAGCTCATATCGGTGATATGGAGCAGACCGTCGATCCCGCCCAGGTCGATGAAGGCGCCGAAATCGGCGATATTCTTGATGACCCCCTTGCGGATCTGGCCTTCCTTGAGCTCGTGGAGAAGAGCGTTTTTCTTCTCTTCCCGTTCGGCTTCGATGAGCTTACGGCGGCTGACGACGATATTGCGGCGCGCCTCGTCGATTTTGAGGATGAGGCAATCGATCGTCTTGCCGAGGAATTCGCCGATGTCGGCGCTGCGGCGGATATCGACCTGGCTGGCCGGAAGGAAAACGTTGACGCCGATATCGACCAGAAGACCGCCCTTGATCTTCTTGGTGACGACGCCCTGGACCTTATCGCCTTCCTTGACCTTATCCATCATCGCCATCCAAGCTTCGATCTTGGCGGCCTTCCGCTTGCTGAGCGCGACCATACCGCTGGGCATCGCCTCGGCGGTGTCGTCGAGTTCTTCGACGAGGACTTTCACCGTCTGACCCGGCTGGGGCTTCTCTTCGTCTTCTTCCCATTCGGCCAACGGGATCTGGCCTTCGCTCTTGTAGCCGATGTCGACGATCACGAACTCTTTTTCGATCCGGACGATCCGGCCGGTGATGATGTCGTTGGGAGAGAAGTCATTTCCGACGACGATCTGGCCGTCGATTTCTTTGTCGCCGAGCACTTTTGCCAGTTCGACTTCCCAATTTTCCTCGTTCGCGTCAAGACTGTGAATCAGGTTACGATTTACCACAATAAAATTCCTGGGGGTTGGTGTTTCTTTACCCGTTCCGCCGTAAACCGGCGGCAACAACATAATAAAAACATACAGTGACCTGCGGGAGTCTCCCTGCCGAACCGTTCGGCAGACGCCGAGCCCCCGCATACAACGACGGTGTTCCCGCCTAACAATCAACAACTGCTAAAAGGCGGAGAAAATTCACCAATTGACTATAATAACAGAGAAAAGCAAATTGACAAGGGGCAAGACCCCGCGCGCCGCCCCGCCGAAAAACCCGGACGCGGCGGCCGGACGGGAAAAATTTCCCCCGATCGACCCCCTCAAAGAACGGTTATTCCGCCCGTTCGGCCTTTTGCGCCATTCGGTCGTCGACCGTCTCGGCCGACTCGGCGGCGGTCCAGGCGTCGAGGTACTTTCTGATCGGCGCACGGTCGGCCGACCAGGCGGTCAGGCGCCGGCGCATCGTCTGAATCAGATCGGCTTCCTGTTCGGGAGTGATCTCGCCGGTCAGCACCTTGGTCCGCAGAAAGACGAAATAGGTGTCGATCACGTCGCAGAAGCAGTAACCGTGAATATCGGCGTATTCCCCCCGCATGAACATATCCTGCACCATATCGCCGTGCGTGTCGATCTTCCCCGGCTTTTTCAGAACCTTCGCCGAGAGGTTCAGCCCGCCGTTGATCGGCGCGCTGTTGTAATTGCTCATAAACTCGTAAAGATCGAAGTGCGAGACCGTGTTGTAGCGGTTTCGGGGAGCGTACGACCCGCTCGGGCCGAACCATTCCGGAACCGGAATCCCGTAGCGGAACGCCATCATCTCCATCATCGGGATGTCGAAGCCGCGCCCGTTGAACGTGACGAAGGTCGGCTTGCCGTGATTGCGCCAGGTGTTCCAAAAATCCTCGGCGATCTTTTTCGGGCCGCCGTCCTCCCATTTGAGGCACTTGAAGTCGGAGACGGTGTAATCGCTCCCCACCACGGCGATCACCAGCGAAATCGGCACTTGGAAGGTGAAGGGGATAAAGTCGGTCCCTTTCTTTTCCATCTGCTCTTCGCGGAACAGACGGAGCGCCTCTTCGGGGGACGTATCCCCCTCGGGATGGCGGACGTGCGCGATCAGATCGATATCCGAAACGCTTTCGATGTCAAAGACAAGATACCCTCTCGACGAAGCTTGACTCATCGGAATTCCTCCCGGCGGCGGTTCAGCGGTACGGCAGCGACGCGGCGGCGAAAAGCCCCGCTTCATAACCGAGTTTTGTTTTCAGAATGCGGACATTTTTGTTTGCGAATGTCATTATATCAGAGTTAAATTTCTCCCGCAACCCCTCGAGGAGAAGATCGAACGACTCGGCGACCCCGCCGCCGAAAACGATCGCTTCGGGGTTGAGGAGGTTGGCCGCGGCGGCCGCCCCTTTCCCGAGAAGCTCCCCGGTTTTGCGGTAGACTTCCCGAGCGTCGGCCTCGCCCCGGCGCGCCGCCAGGGCGACGTCCCGCGCCGAAAATCCTTCTTTGCCGGTCATCTGCGCGTATCGGCGCGCGATCGCCGGGCCGGCGGCCTCGGCTTCCAGACAGCCGCGTCCGCCGCAGCCGCACAGGGCGCCCCCTTCGACCACCTTGAGGTGTCCGAACTCGGCGGCGCAGCCGAAGTGTCCGGCGAAGATCTTTCCGCCCAAAACCAGTCCCCCGCCGATCCCGTTGCTGACGGTCACCCAGAGAAAATCGTCGATCCCGCGGCAGACGCCGAAAAGGCGTTCCGCCCAGGCGCAGGCGTTCACGTCGTTTTCGCCGAAGACGGGAGCGTTATACTTCCGCGCGAGGAGTTCGCCGATCGGAAAGTCGCGGATTCCGGAAAAAGGGGCGTAGATCCAGCGGGCGGTCTTCGGGTCGGCCAGTCCGGGGATCGTCACTCCCATCGCGTCGAATCCGCTCTCCGCGCCGGGAAGCGAGAGGGTGCGGTCGACGGCGTCGGTCACCGCCGCGAAGATATCCTCTTTTCCGAGTCCGGCGGCCAGTTCGCGGCGGACTTTCCCCGAAAAAGAGACTTCCCCCTCGGCCGAAACGCCGGCCAGAGCGGTCAGGAGTTTCGACCCGCCGATATCGACGGCAAGGATTCGTTTCGGTTCCATCGAGTGTCGCTCCCTTACGGGCGGGGTCACTTTTCCTCTTCGTCCGGCTGGCCCAGGACGACCGGCAGCTCCCGCTGTTTCCCTTCCCGAATGATGTTGAGAACCACCTCCTCTCCCGGCTGATGCTCCTCAACCAGCGAGATGAACTCTTCGCCGCTGTGAATCGGCTGGCCGTTTACCCCGACGATCATGTCGACGCCCCCTTTCGGCGGAATCCGCCGAACGGACTGAATCCTGACTCCGCGCTGGTTCGAAACGACCATCGCCAGTTTCCACCCGCGTAGCCCCGCCCGGTCGGCGGGCCCGTCGTTGTCGATCAGCGCGGGAATCAGCCCGCCGTCGACTTCGGTGACCTGAACGATCCCGATATCCCCGCGCTCGACTTTCCCTTCGGCCAGCAGGATGTTCGCGATCCGGGAAATCGTATTGACCGGCGTGGCGAACCCGACCCCGCTGTTCTGTCCGACCGGACTGGCGATGGCGGTGTTCATCCCGATCATCCGTCCCCGGCTGTCGAAGAGGGCGCCCCCGGAATTCCCGGGGTTGATCGCCGCGTCGATCTGAATCACCCCTTTGATCTGCCGATGCTGTTTCGGGCTGTCGATCGTCCGGTTCAGATTCGAGACGATCCCGCGGGTCAGCGTCCGGTCGATCCCGAACGGGTTGCCGATCGCGTAGACGACCTGACCGACCAGAATTCGGCTCGAATCGCCGAACTCGACCGGAAAGAGGTCCTTTTCGGGCGCGTTGATTTTGAGAAGGGCGACGTCGGTATTCGGGTCTTTCCCGATGAGCGCCGCCGCGTACGCCTCGCCGTTAAAGAGGGTGATCGTGACAGAATCGGCCCCGTCGATCACATGGAAATTCGTCAGAATCACGCCGTCTTTCGTCAGGACGATTCCGCTTCCGCGCCCTTCCCCGTGCAGTTCCGAGAAGGGGTACGGTCCCTGACGGACCATCTCGGTATCGACGTTGACGATGCTCCGATTCCTCATCTGGTAAATCAGAATTCCGACTTTCTCTTCGGGAAGGATCTCGTCGGCCCGCTGGCGGACGATCGGGTCTTCGTTATCGGCGAGCGACACTTTCTGAAGCGCCTCCCCCTTACTGCCGAGCTGCGGCAGGACGGTGTGGCGCCGATCGATCCGAATTTCGCCGGAGACCGGGTTCTGCTGGGCGGAAAGGGGAACCGTCGCGGCGGCCGCGCAAAGCGTGAATAGCGCGGCGGCCGAAACAAGACGTCGGAAAAAGATTTTGCGGTAAAGCATCGTTTGCTCCTCGATTGGACTTGCCGCCCCGGAAGACGGGGCGAACCGTTCTGCGATTATAATGATAATCTTTGAAAACGGAAAGAACAGAAAGGGGGAACCGAAAGCCCCCTTTTCGGGCGCGGCGCGGCGCCCGAAAAGGAGTGCGGGAGCGATTCCCGCCGGTTTAACCGTTTTTTTTACCCGATTCGCCGGAAAATGGGGCAAATAGAGGGGTGATAAAAGAAAATTTTCCATTTATAATGGAAATTAGCCGATTTGGCGAAGTAGGGGAATTCCGTTCGAACGTTCCGCACGTTCGGCGCCGTTCTCCGGTTTCCTCACACTTTTCCTTTCACCGGGGGGGGAAGGATCACCGCTAGCGAAAGTCAAAAAACGTCATGTCGATTACCACCGCCGATCTGGCCGCTGCCGGCGTCGTCGGAGCCGGGGGGGCCGGATTCCCGACCCATGTGAAGCTCTCCGGTAAAGCCGATACCGTCGTGATCAACGCCGCCGAGTGCGAACCGCTTCTCCATAAAGACAAAGAGATCATTCTCC
>CACXFR010000225.1 GCA_902766935.1 uncultured Planctomycetota bacterium
CCGACGCAGACCACCTGATTGATCGCGAGCTTCTCGCGGTTCTCGGCGATCCAGGCGGTCACCAGCTCGAAGATTCCCTGGTTCCGCGCATAGCGCGAATACGCCTGCGGGTCGGGGATCACGACCATCGTCCAGTCGTTCTCCCGAACCAGCGACGGCGGGGTCCAGGACGCAACCTGGGCGCTGAGCGAAACAAGGCCCGCCGCCAGAAGAAGCGCGCACAAGAGGGCAAAAACGGTTAAGCGTCTCATCGGAAACCTTTCGTATCCGGCGTTTCGGATTACTCGGGAAGCGGCTGATCTTTCGTTTCGGGAAGGAAGAAGATCAGAATGATTCCCAGAAGGAAGATCGGACAGAGGGTCGCTCCAGCCCACGCCATCGGTTCGGCTTTATGGGCGTACACACTCGATGTGAGGAACCCGATGAAGAACGGTCCGATCGCCGAGATGTACCGCCCGGCGTTATAGCAGAGCGAAACCGAGGTGCTCCGCACGCGGGTCGGGAAGAGTTCCGGGAAATAGATCGTATACCCGCTCAAAAGCGAGGCGACCGAGAACCCCATCAGCGGGTTGAGGATCAGAACCGAAAGGCGGGTCCGCGCGAAAGCGAATACGGCCAGCGAGGCGAACATCGCCGCCAGCAGGAAAAAGATAAAGGTCGGACGCCGGCCGAGACGGCGGGTGATCAGCGCAAACGCGTACATTCCGAAGAACGCCCCCAGGTTGATCAGCGCCGAGGTGATCGCTCCCCAGTTGCTGACCGTCTTATCGATTCGACTCTTATTCGCCTGAATATCCCCGATCACGGTTTCGGCATCCGAGTTTTCGGCGGCGGGCTTTCCCTCGTCGATCCACCGGACCACCTTGGCGGCCTCTTCGTCGTTGGTCAGAGGGGCGATCACGTCCTTGACTTCGTCGTCGACCACGTCATTTTCGCCGTCGGCGATGTCCTGAAGGACGTGGAAAATTTCTCCGCCGCAGAGAGCCAGGCCCGGCTCGTTGACCCGGTTCATAAAGAATCCCCGTTTGATCTCTTTTTCTTTAACCGCTTTGGCGAACTCTTTATCGGTCACCAGCTTCGCGAAGAAGATCTGTTCGTTCGCGGCGAAGTCCTCGATATTTTCCGTCTCGCAGTTGCTCCGGAAGACCGAGCGGTTCAGGTCAATTGCAAAGAGCATAATCCCCCAGAACCCGATGATTCCGATCGAGGCGAAAATCATCCCCAGGATCACGCGGTTGCGGGTAAACGCGTTGCCGAAGAGCTCGACCAGGGGGCTCGTCTTCCGACCGGCGTTTTTCGCCTCTTCGTGCGCCTTTTTCCACGCTTCCGGCTCGTCCATCGTCCGGATAAAGAAGAGAAGAATGACCGGGAAGAATCCGAAGAAGAAAGTCCAGTTCCAGACCCCCCAGCCGCCGGAATGCGGAACCACCTGCCCCAGAACGAATGCAATCAGCGCGGCGGTGATATTCCCGAGCGAACTCATCGCCTGCAGAAACGCCAGGGCGTACGGCCGCGCGGTCGAAGGCATACTCTCGGCGACGACCGTGGCGCAGACCGCGAACGCGCCGCCGAACCCGAGTCCCGAAATGAATCTCAGCGCGAGAAACTGATTAACATCTTTCACGAAGCAGGTCACCCCCGAGGCGACCGAATAGAGGAGGATCATCCAGAACATCGTTCGGACGCGGCCGTATTTATCGCCGCAGACGCCGAAGATGATCCCGCCGGTCGCCCAGCCGATCAGCATAAGCGCCGTCGCCCACGCCGCGTATGACGAGACGGTACTCGTCCACTCCCCCATCCCGGTCAGCCCCGCGATCGCCGGGCTTTTCGCCAGGGCGAAGAGCTGTTGGTTCAGGGTATCGAGCGCCCAGCCCAAAGTGCAGACAATCAGAATAAACCAGTGCTTTCCGCTCAACTGACGATACCAGGGACGGGTATCGACCGCGGGCGCCGCATTAACGTCAGCCATCATGACTCCTTTATCGATCAAAAGAATGCTGTAAAACGAAAAACCAAAGGGGAAGACGCGCTTCCCCGTAAAAAACCGTGTTTCTCCCTTCTATGAAAAAAGACGCCGCGCGAAAATTCCCGAACGCGGCGCCCGGCGAATCCGCGCTACGGACGGCCGTGACGCTTCGGAGCCGGTTTCGGCGCGGGACGTTCTCCCGGCTTCGTCGCCGGACGCGCCCCGGGTTTCGGCGCCGGATTGGCGGCGTGCCCGGGAGCCGGCTTCGGCGCCGGCGCGGGGCGCGCGCCGTTATAGGCGCCGGGACGGGGAACCGGCGGCGGAGGAGCCTTGTGCGACGAAGGCGCCGGTGCCGGTTTCGGACCCGGCTTGGCACTCGGACGAGGCGCGGGCGCCGGAGGGTGCGGCGCCGGTTTGGGGGGTGCGGCGTGCGGCCGGGCCGGCTGGCCGTGCGGCGCGGGAGGAACGGGAGGTTCCGGAGGCCGACGGCCGTACGGGGCGGGACGGCGCGGCGGGGGGGGAGGCCCCGGCTTGAGCGCGCGGTAATCCCAGGGGGCGACCGGATTGAGCGCGAGCCACAGCCCGATCTTCGCGGCGCGGGCGACGATCTGAGCCTGCGCGTACGCCGCGTCGTTATAGAACGTGTCGTTGTGCCACGCGTAACCGGCCTGAATCATACGCAGACCGAGTTCCCGTCCGTCGTCGGTATAGACGCGCCCGACGATCCGCCCGAACGAATCGGTTTCGTAATACGTCACGATCACATGTCGGCCGAACGCGATATTCGAAAGGTAGTTTCGGGCTTCCGCGCCGTCGATCTGTCCCAATTCCGGGGCTTCGGCGTCGGCAAAGCAGACGGTGTACAGGGTCATCGTCAGGGAATCGCGAACGGTTATCGTATCGCCGTCGGTCACGCCGACGACGATTCCCTGAAACACGTCGGCGCGCAGAGACGCCGTCAGAATTAAAATCAGAAGGACTGCGCCGCAAAGCCGGGCTTTCACTCTCATCGTTTTCTCCCTCAAAAGTGGATTCTGTCGAACCGAAGACTAAAACAATTCTATCAGACGACGGAGTCCGGCGCAACAGGACCGGCGGGAGATTCCGATCGTCCGTCCGGACATAAAAAAAGAGCCTCCGGAAAACCTTCGGCTCTTTTCTGTTCCCGACGGAAACTCAGACCGGACTCGTCACTTGGCCTGCGGGTTCTTGGTGAGAACGCCGGCGGCGACGAGTTTGTCGATAAGCTGCTGCATGCTGTTGTAAGCGGCAAGGAAACCGTACGGAGGCATGATGATCCGTTCGTTGTACTCGGGGGTCGGAGCGGAACCCTCGGCGCCCGGCTGAAGGGTCATGAAATCGAAGCGAACCATGTTCCCGGCGAAATGAATCTGGCCAATACCATCAGCATAAATCTCTTTTTTCATAATGTTCTTTGACTTTCTTTCTTGATCAAAGTGAAAAATACAAAACGGTGATAACCGACATAGACCTATTTTAACCGGGTTTTCCCGATAAAAAAAGGGGGCGAAGCAAAAAAAACGCTAAAATCCCCCAATTTTTTAAAGTCGCTGTCATTCCGTATCTTTCCGGACGACAGGGCGCGGAACGACGGGAACGGAAGACGAAATCCGTTTCGCCTCTCCGGCGGGCGATCCTCGGGGTTCAAAAAGAATCGGCGCTTTCTCCTGAACCGGGAAGAAAGCGCCGAACGGCTCGTTTCATCGAAGGATGAAACGAAAAAGATCAGAAGACGTCGATATCAACGTCCAGGTCGCCCGCCTCGTAGCCCGCAAAGGCCGCGTCGGCCGCGCGGAGCGCGCGGGGATAG
>CACXFR010000226.1 GCA_902766935.1 uncultured Planctomycetota bacterium
AGGGCGTATAAGAGGTGAGGCCACGCGCGGCCAGACCGTCGCTCTCGGAGATTTTGGTCTTCAGACGCTCGAAGGCGGTTGGATCAGCGCCCAGGTTATCGAAGCCGGCCGTATCGCCGCCCAGCAGTATCTTCGAACCGAAGGAAAACTTTACGTTCGCATCTTCCCCCACAAATCGATCACGTCGATTCCGCTCGAAACCCGTATGGGTAAGGGGAAAGGGGAACCGGAATACTGGGCCGCGGTCGTCCGCCCCGGTACGGTGATGTACGAGATCAGCGGCGTTCCCGAAGAAACCGCGAAGCTCTGCTTCAACCGTCTGGCTCACAAGCTCCCCGTGAAGTGCAGAATGATTCGGCGGCGGGTGATCTGAAGTCCGGCGTCTTCCGCATAAGGGTCAACTCGAGCCGAATTGCAAGGTATACACGATGAAAAACACAGAATCCAGAAAAGCGAAAGAAATCAGAGAAATGAGCCAAGAGCAGCGCGACGCTCTCCTGAAAGAGACCGCCGACAAACTCTTCAAGCTCCGGGTTCAGGCCAGAATGGAACGTCTCGACTCCCCGAGCGAGGTCGTCAAGGCCAAGCGTCTGATCGCCCGTATTAAGACGATCCAGACCGAAATCGCCAAGAAAGACAGTTAATCCACAAACCCGAACTACGAAACAAATCACAGTTTTCGATAGAGGACGAAAATGCCTAAAATGAGAGTTGTTGGCGTCGTTAAGACCGACAAGATGAAGAAGACCCGGCGGGTCGAGATCCCCCGCCTGATGAAGTACCCCAAGTACGGGAAATTCGTCAAGGCGCGGACGGTTTGCTACGTTCACGACGAGAACGAAGAGTCTTCGGTCGGCGATACCGTAGAGATTGAGGAATGCCGTCCGATGTCGAAGCTCAAGAGATGGCGTCTGGTCAACATCCTCCGTAAGGCGGAAGTGATCGAGCCCGAAAGCTGAGACTGCCTCAGAGTAACAGTAAAGAGTAATCCCTAGATAAGATAGTGAGTGATCAAAATGATCCAGATGCAAACTCGTTTGGATTCGGCCGACAACACCGGGGCGAAAGAGCTCCAGTGCATCAAGGTCCTGGGCGGAACTCACCGCCGCAGCGCCGGGCTGGGCGATATCATCGTCTGCAGCGTCAAGTCGGTCATCCCCGGCAGCGCCGTTAAAAAGGGCTCGGTCGTCAAGGCGGTCATCGTCCGGACGAAAGCGCCGACCCGCCGCGAAGACGGAAGTTACATTCGCTTTGATTCGAACGCGGTCGTTCTGATCGACAACGACCAGAACCCCCGAGGCACCCGTATTTTCGGCGCGGTCGCCCGCGAACTGCGCGACCTCGGCTTTATGAAAATCGTTTCTCTGGCTAGCGAGGTGGTCTGATGAAAATTAAGAAGGATGATATGGTAAAAGTTCTTTCCGGCCGTGACCGCGGCGAAAAAGGAAAGGTTCTTTCGGTCGATCGCGAAAACAACACCGTGACCGTCGAGGGCGTCAACGAAGTCTTCCGTCACGTGAAGCGATCGCAGCGCAATATGCAGGGCGGCCGCCTTTCGAAGAGCATGCCTCTTCCGGTTGCCAAAGTCATGCTGATCTGTCCCACCTGCCAGAAGCCGACCCGCGTCAAAATGGGGCTCAACGCCTACGGCAAAAAAACGCGCGTCTGTAAGAAATGCGGCGTGGCGATCAACTGAAATTCCGCATGTCAATTTGTTGAAATCAGCCAACAACAGAAAGCAGTAAAGGAAAACGGCCATGGTGCCCAGACTTTTGGAAAAATATAACCAGACGATCGTGTCGTCTTTAACCGAGAAGCTGAAGAAGACGAACGTTCACACCGTCCCGAAGCTTGAGAAGATCGTTGTCAACATGGGTGTCGGAAGCGCCATTCAGGACAAGAAATATCTTGAAGAGGCTCTCGACGTTCTGACGCAGATCACCGGTCAGAAACCGGTCGTCACGAGCGCCCGCCGGAGTATCGCGGGGTTCCGTCTTCGCGAGGGGATGCAGATCGGCTGCAAGGTCACGCTCCGCGGCGACCGGATGTACGAATTCATGGACCGGCTGATTTCCATCGTTCTTCCCCGTGTCCGCGACTTCCGCGG
>CACXFR010000227.1 GCA_902766935.1 uncultured Planctomycetota bacterium
CACGATCATTCACGTTCTTCTCAACGAGAAGCCGATGAATTCCGACCGCTGGTCGGTCCGAACGCTCGCCGCGCGCGTCAATAAGACACGCTACGCGACGCACAAGATTCTGCGCGATTTCGGGATCAACCTCGAAGAGGGCCGCGATCTCCGCGCCCTCCTCGACCCGCGCGGCGAGCCGAAAAAAAACGACCGCGCAGTCTGACCGCCGAAGGTTCGGTTCCGTCCTCTCCGTCCGCCGCGGTATCGTCCTGCGGCAGCGCGGTTCCGCTCGGGAACAAGGGCCGTTCTCTTTTTCGAAACCCTCTCTTTTTCAGGTCTCCGAGAGAGCCCGTTCCGGCGCGAATCGCTTGCGCCGAAAAGGTTCTCGGCTATAATGGGTCTTGCGGCGTCGGCCCCGAAACGCGGGGCGCGGACTCGTTCAGCCGGAGAAGAGTATGGTTTTCTCGTCCTACGTGTTCATTCTGCTTTTTCTGCCGATCACGCTCGGGGGATACTACCTCTTGTCCGTCTGCAAAAGGAGCCTCTTTCAGCGGCTCTTCCTGATCGCGGCCTCCCTTTTCTTCTATGCCTATTTCAACGTCAGTTATCTCCTTCTGATCGTCGCGTCGATCGCGGTCAACTACGTCGTCGCCGGACGGATTCAGAAGTCGTCGGGCGGGATTTCCAAACTCTTTTTAACCCTCGGCGTTCTGTTCAACGTCGGGCTTCTCGGCTATTTTAAGTATTACGACTTTTTCGTCGAAAATATCAACGCCGTCTTCGGAACCGATTTCGCGCTGAAACACATTCTTCTCCCGCTGGGGATCAGTTTCTTCACCTTTCAGCAGCTCTCGTTTCTCGTCTCGGTCTGCCGCCGTGAAGAAAAAGTCGAAAAGCTCCGCGACTACTCCCTCTTCGTGACGTTCTTCCCGCAGCTGGTGGCCGGACCGATCGTCCTTTACGGTGAAATGATCCCGCAGTTCAAAGACGAAACGCGCCGCTTCTTCCATCCGGAAAATTTCGCGGCGGGAATCTATATGTTCTCGATCGGCCTTTTCAAGAAGGTGGTTCTCGCCGACACGCTCGCGTATTTCGCCGACAACGGTTTCGGAATGACCGGACTCGGTCTGGCCGCCGGCTGGGCGGCGTCACTCAGTTACACGCTCCAGATCTACTTCGACTTTTCCGGCTACTCGGATATGTCGGTCGGCCTGGGAAAGATGTTCAACATCGACATTCCGTTCAACTTCCTTTCACCGTACCGTTCCGAAAGCGTCAGCCAATTCTGGCGGACGTGGCATATCACGCTCGGCCGCGCGCTGAGCACCTACATCTACCGCCCTCTGGGGGGGAACCGAAAAGGGCTTCCGCGCACCTGCGCGAACCTGCTTCTGACCTTCTTCGTGAGCGGCCTGTGGCACGGCGCGGCGTGGACCTTCGTCCTCTGGGGAACCCTGCACGGCGTCTTCGTCACGCTCGAAAGGATTTTGGGCCTGAACCGGCCGAAAGAAGGTGCCCCGCCGCGGCCGCTTGTCAAAGCTCTGCGGGTCTTCGCCACCTTTTTGATTGTCAACGCCCTCTGGGTTCTCTTTCGCGCCGAAAGTTTCGCGCAGGCGGCGGAGGTCTATAAAGGAATGATCGCGATCGGGAATCTCGGGCTTTCCCAATTAAACACGGTCGTCGGGCAGGCGGGATACCTAAACTTCCCAACGGGGATCGACATTCCGTATGTCATCGTCTACATTCTCCTTCTTCTGACGGTCGTCTTCGCGTGCCGAAACAGCGCGTCCCTCCTCGATCGGTTCGCCGTCTCGTCCAAAACGCTTGCCGTCTCGTCGATTCTCTTTCTCGTCGCGTTCCTTTGTCTCTCGCGGCAGTCTGTTTTCATCTATTTTAATTTCTGAGGAGAGGCCGATGAAAACTCCCCGAAAATGGATTCTCTCGTTTTTCTCGATCGAAACGACGGCGATTCTGCTCCTCGCAGCCGCGGCATATTTCGTCGACCCGTTTTTTCAGTTCCGGGTGAAGGATAACGCGTACGTCTTGCAGGAATGGTTCGTCAGCAGCGGCCTGATCGAAAACTACCGATACGAC
>CACXFR010000228.1 GCA_902766935.1 uncultured Planctomycetota bacterium
CAACATGATCTTCAAGGGTCTGGAACTGAAAAACCCGACCAGCGTGGTCGCCACCAGCTCGGGGCACGACTTCAACAGCTTCCCGGCGCAGTCGATTTCGAAGTTCGAGTTCCCCGCCAACTCGTGGCGCGGGCCGCTCACCTTCTACTGGTATGACAGCAGCCAGACGCCGGCGCCGGAACTCGGCAAGAAATACGGCTTCGACTTCGAAGACGTCAACGGCACGTTCGTGATCGGCGAAAAGGGCGCGGGCTATAACGGCACGTTCCACGCCGAAGGGGGCGCCGAGATTCCGCGTCTTCCGGAAGAGCAGACCGATTTCGTCCTCGCGCCGACCGACGAAAAAGCGGCCGACGCCGACGCGCGCCACAAGCTCGAATGGTTCACCGCCATTTGGGAAGGAAAACCGGAAATCTGCTGGTCGAACTTCCCGAATCACGCCGGCCCCCTCACCGAGACGATCCTCCTGGGGAACCTGGCGATCTGGACGGCGGCCGAACCGGGCAAATGGGGCGAAAAAGTCGAATGGGACGCCGAAAATCTCATCGTCAGGAACCTCGACTCCCTCAAGACCCCCGGCGTCGCCGAACTGGTTCGTCCGAAGTACCAGCCCGGCTACGAAAACATCGAGGTCTGAGCGAAGTCCGAGCGCCCCGCCCCGAAACGGGGCTTTGCGAGAAACGGAATCCGAGAGAAACGCGCGTTTCCCTTTGATTCCGTTTCTCAGGCTGTACCGAGCGGCCGACGAAGCCCCGAAACAACGTATTTCCCGCGCCGCGGTTTTTCCGAAAACCTCGGCCGGCACCGAACGCGTCCGCGCCGCAGCGCGCGGCCGGACGCACTCTGAAATCGACGAATCATCATCCGCAACCGAAAGTATTCCCATGAAAAAAATCGCCTCCCCGTTCGTTTTTGTCCTCGCCCTTCTTTTTTCCGCGGCCCTCTTCGCCGAAGACGGCGCGCTTCCTCCCGCCCTCACCCCGTCGAACCACATGGACGTCGACTGGTGGCGCGGCCGCCACGAGGCGAACAAAGAGCGGATCGCGCAGGGGAACGTCGATCTGCTGCTGATCGGCGACTCGATCACCCACGGGTGGGACGGCGGCGGCAAAGCGGTTCTCGACTACTACTACGGCGACCGCAATTTTGTGAATATGGGATTCGGCGGCGACCAGACGGGGGACGTCCTCTGGCGGCTTAACGACGCGCCGATGGAAAAGATCAGCCCGAAAGCGGCGATGCTTCTGATCGGAATCAACAACCTCTGGGTCGCGTGCAACCAGAATCCCGCCGACGTTCCGCTCGGAACCAAGATGATCGTCGATAAGCTCGAGCAGCTCTATCCCGACATTAAAATCCTGGTTCTCTTCACCTTCGTGGTCGGGCCCGAAGGGGAACAGCCGACCCGTTCGCGCGTGGCGAAGTCGAACGCGCTCCTTCTCGATCTTCTGCGCGACGACCCGCAGGTGATCCTCAAAGACATCAACTACGTCTGGCTCGACGAGGCGAACCGCGTTCCCGCCGAACTGATGGCCGACTTCGTCCATCCGACCGAACTCGGCTATAAGCGCTGGGCCGCGGCGGTCGAGCCGGAAATCTCGGCGATTCTCGGCGACACGCCGAAAGCGCCGATGGCCGAGTAACACACCTGTTTGCCGCTTTACAGACGAGGAGTCCTCCGAATGAAAAAACGCGCATTGCGATTCGAATCGCTCGAAGAACGCCAGCTCCTGGCCGTGACCGCCGGACTGGACGCGGCCGCCGCGCTCCCCGCGCCGACTGCCGACGCGCCCGTCGGGCAGAAGATCGGCGACCTCTACGTCGCCTCGCCCGTCGACGTCGATGGGGACGGGTTCATCGGCCCGGCGGAACTTTCGTATATGAGCTACGCCTGGTTCAGCGCCGACGGGAGCGAGAACTGGAATCCGGCGAGCGATCTGGACGGGGACGGATTTATCGGCCCGGGCGACTACGCGCTTCTCTCCTCGGTCTGGTTCAAGTCGAACGACGAACTACCCGACGGCCTCAAGTCGTACGCCATCTATCCCGCCGACACCCAGTACTGGTATCTGTTCGGCGACAAGATCTCGAAGATTTCCGCGCGGAACGGTTCGCTCACCATCGACGCGGGTACCGGCCCTCTGGAAGCGGTCTGTGATTACGAAGGTTTTCCCGACGATCTGCGTCTGACCGCCGATTTTAAAGCGATCGATTCCCCGACGTTCAAGGCGGGGCTGGAACTTGACGTTCAGCAGACCGGTCGCCGCTACTACGCCGAAATTCAGAAGGACCGCATCAGTATCTGCGTGGTCAGCGACAGCGAGGTGATCACCGCTCTGAGGGCGGCGTCCTATTCGTTCGCGCCGAACCGGACGTACACGGTCTGGCTGCAAAGGTCGGGCGATCAGCTCGCGATCGGCGTCGGCGGCGAAACGCTTCTGACCGTCAGCGGCGCGTCCCTTTCGGGGGGAATGCTCGGATTCTACGCTTCGGAAGGGGTCGTCTCTTTCAGCAACATCTCCGTCGAGCTGAATCCGGAGCAGATGGAATCTCCCGAGAATCAGGTCGGCGACGTGTTCATTATCACGGACTACGTCCGGGACGGCGTTCCCCTCGACGAGCCGATTCTCTCCTACGAGATCTATCCCGCCGATATACAGAATTGGTCCCTCCGCGGCATTCAGAGCTCGAAGGTCTCCCTGAAAAACGGCGAGCTGAAGATTGACGCGCGAACCGGCTCCGGCGAAGTGATCTGCGGCTACGACGCGTTTCCGAACGAGCTCCGCGTTACCGCCGATTTTAAGGCGACCGACCCGACGGTCGGTTTTAAGGCCGGGATCGAACTGGCGGTTCAGAAATCGGGCGCGCACTACTACGCCGAATTCAGTCCCGGCATGGCCGCGCTCTACTACGTCAAAGCCGACGGAACGCCGACTCTTCTCGCCTCGACGGCGGTCTCGTGCCTGTCGGGCCGGACCTACACCGTCTGGGCGCAGTATTCCGGCGGCCGACTCGCCTGCGGAATGAACGAAGACGTTTTTCTGACCGTCGCCGACACCCGTCTTTCGGGGGGGAAGGTCGGGTTCTGCGGCGGCGAGGGTCTGAACACCTTCCGAAACATCTCGGTTCACACCGGCCCGGATCTGTATAACATCACGAAGGCGCTTCCCCCCTCCTGTCTTCCGAAAGACCACATGGAACTCGACTGGTGGGTTGACCGTCACGCGGCGAACAGACGCCGCATTTCGCAGGGGAAGGTCGATCTTCTGCTGATCGGCGACTCAATCACCCACATGTGGGATACCAACGGCCTGCCGGTTTTCAACTACTACTACGGCGACCGCAAATGCCTGAACATGGGGTTCGGCGGCGACCAGACGGGGAACGTCATCTGGCGGCTCGACGACCTGCCGATGGAAAAGATCCATCCGAAAGCGGTGATGCTCCTGATCGGGGTCAACAACCTCTGGGCGGGATCCGGCGAAAATCCCGCCGACGTGCCGCTCGGCACGCTGAAGATCGTCCGTAAGCTCGAAGACCTCTATCCCGATGTCAAGATTCTGGTGCTGAACGACTTTCCGGTCGGCACGCAGATGGATCATGGGACCAACGCGCGCATAGCTCAGGCGAACGCCCGCCTGAACGAACTGCTGAAAGACGATCCGCACGTGATTCTGAAAAACATCAACGAAATCTGGCTAGACGAGAACGGCGTCGTTCCCACCGAGCTGATGACCGACCATGTTCATCCGTCGGAGCTCGGCTACTGGCGCTGGGCCGCCGCCGTCGAAAACGATATTGCCGCCATGCTCGGCGACACGCCGAAAACGGCGCCGGCGACATACTGAAAAAGAGCGAACGACCGTTTTACATGTAACACGCAAGACTAGAAAGACTCAGGGATTTACTGACGATGACACAGTTTTCATTCAGGGGAAAAGGACGTCTTTTCGCCGCCGCGCTTCTGGCCGCGCTGATCGGTTTTTTTACCGGCTCCGCTCTCCGTGCCGACGGTGACTGGCTCGAGGGGAACAACAACGACTATCCGGTCAACACGCTCGATTCGGTCCGCGCGGCGATTGAGGACATGATCGACCGGTTCGGGGACGACTACGCCGACGGCGAGGCGTACCTGGACGAACTCGACGCGCTCGAGGCCGAGCCGGACCAGGGCGCGGACTGGCAGGCGCGGTTCGACGCGTTCCGCCGCAGGGCGCTTCTGGCGAATCCTCTTCTCGACGACCTGAAGCTTCTGGTCGTCCGGTCGAACGCGATGGCCGCGCCGAACGACAACTTCCTGACCCTTCTGAAAATCGCGCGCAGCGGGTGGGACAACGAGTTCGCCGTCGTCAGCGACCTGCGGAGCGAGAACCCGACGATCACCCCGATCTTCCGTCCCGAGAACAGCCGGCCGATCAGCGAGCCGGAACTCCACTGGGACGGCAAACGGGTCCTCTTTACGAGCGTTTCCGAAGATAACGGCAACCTGGCGATCTTCGAAGTCGGGCTCGACGGGAAAAACTTAAAGACCCTCTCGCCGACCGACCAGCCCGACGTCAACTTCTTCGACGCCTGCTACGCGCCCGACGGCACGATCATCAGCTGTTCGAACGCCGGGCTTCAGGGGCTCCCCTGCATTAACGGGAGCGACCTGATGGCGAACATCTATAAGATCGACCCCGAAACGAAAAAAGTCCGCCAGCTCACGTTCGAGCAGGACTCGGACTGGCACCCGACCCCGCTCAAAAACGGCCGGATCATGTATCTGCGCTGGGAATACAGCGACATTATGCACTACTACAGCCGGATCCTCTTCCACATGAATCCGGACGGCACGAACCAGGCGGAACTGTACGGGAGCGGCTCGTATTTTCCGACCGCGTTTAAACACGCGCGCGAGTTCCCCGACTCGTCCCGCATCGTCGGGATCGGCAGCGGTCATCACGGCCGCGGCGACACCGGCCGGCTTCTGATCATCGACCCGACCGTCGGGCGGAAATACCCGTTCCGCTATCACCCGGAATCGAAAGTCTGGGGGCCCGAACGTTCGCAGTTCGACGCGCATCCGGAAGTCCTTCCGTTCGAGGAGACCGGTTTTTACGCCGAAATCCCGCGCCGGGGGAACGACGTCGTCGGGAACGTCGTCGATACGCAGTCGTCCGGTCTGCGTTACAATTTCGTCTTCCCCTATCCGCTGGGGGGCGAATACGTTCTGGTCAACTGCGAGAAGGCCGAGAACCCCGGCACGTACGGAATCTATCTGGCCGACACGTTCAGCAACCTGACCCTGATCGCCGAAATCGAGCATCAGGGGCTTTTCTGGCCGACCCCGATCAAAGAGCAGCCGGTACCGCCGGTCATTCAGGACCGCCGCGCCAAGAACACCGACATGGCGACGATGTTCATCACCAACGTCTATAACGGCGAGGGGACGAAAGGCGTTCCGCCCGGAACAATCAAGAAGCTTCTCCTGTTCGCCTATCACTTCTGCTACCTCGACAGCGGCGGGCACGAGTCGGTCGGCGTGCAGAGCAGCTGGGACATCAAACAGGTGCTCGGCACCGTGCCGGTCGACGAGGACGGAAGCGCCAACTTCACCGTTCCGGCGAACACGTCGTTCGGGATCCTTCCGCTCGATGAGGACGGCGCCGCGGTGCAGATCATGCGCTCCTGGACCGTCGGCATGCCGGGCGAAAAGGCGACCTGCAACGGCTGCCACGAGTCGCAGCTCGACATCACCCCCGCCGTTCTGACGAGCGCCTCGCGCCGTCCGTCGAGCGCCATCGAAGAGTACCACGGCCCGCGCCGCACCATGACGTTCGAGACGGAACTGTACTACAACGTCGTTCTGAAATACTGCATCGGCTGCCACGACGGCACCCAGGAGGGGCGTCCCTCGTTCGCCGACCCGCGGACCGCCTACGACAACATTCATCCGTTCGTCCATCGGCCCGGCCCTGAAACCGATATGGACGTCTTCCCGCCGTACGAGTTCCACGTCTCGACCAGCGAACTGTGGAAGATGCTCGTCGAAAAGGGGCATTACAACGTCAAACTCGACGAGGAAGCGAAGAACCGGATCGCCTCGTGGATCGACCTGAACGCGCCGTGGCGCGGCAAATGGGACCGTCCCCAACAGGCCGAACGGCGTCTTGAACTTTCGCAGCTCTACGCCGGTATTTCCGAAGACTACGAAACCGACTTCGACCGCCTTCTCGCCGAGGAGCGGAACAAGCCGAAACCGGAATTCATCCAGCCCGAACCGTTCGTCAAGCCGACCGATGCTCTGACCGCCGAAAACTGGCCGTTCGACGAGGCGAAGGCGAAACAGCTTCAGAAAGACGCCCTGGCCGGCGGCGCGGCGCGCAAATCGCTCGATTTGGGGAACGGCGTTACAATCGACTTCGTCCGGATCCCCGCCGGCTCGTTCGTGATGGGCTCGCTCGACGGGTATCCCGACGAGAACCCGCGCAGCGTGGTGACGATCGACAAGCCGTTCTGGATGTCCGAGACCGAAATCACCAACGAGCAGTTCGCCGCGTTCAACCCGGACCACGACACCCGCTACCTCGACGAGCACGGGAAAGACCATATCGTGCCGGGCTACATCGCCAACCACCCGAAACAGCCGGTCGCTCGCGTCAGCTGGCTCGAGGCGCAGGAATTCGCCGCCTGGCTGAGCGAGACGCAGCATTGCGCCGCCGCCCTGCCGACCGAAGCTCAGTGGGAATGGGCCGCGCGCGCCGGCAGCGGCGAGAAGTTCTTCTTCGGCCCGTTCGAAGCCGACTTCTCCCCCTACGCCAACCTG
>CACXFR010000229.1 GCA_902766935.1 uncultured Planctomycetota bacterium
ACGACGTGATGTCGCGGGTGCGCGAGATGATCGACGAGACGCCGAACCTGAAAAAGATCGCCTGGTCGACGACCGACCGCGATCTGGCGGGTTTCGAGGACCTGTGGAACGACCCGAACCTCGACTCCGACGCGCTGGCGTTTCTGCAATACACGTCCGGTTCGACCGGAACGCCGAAAGGGGTCATGATCTCGCACGGGAATATGCTCCACAACTCGCTGCTGATCTCGACCGGGTTCGAACACACCCGCAGCCACAGCGGCGTCTTCTGGCTTCCGAGCTACCACGACATGGGACTCATCGGGGGGATCATTCAGCCGATCTACTGCGGACGGCCGAACGTGATTATGTCGCCCCTTTCGTTCATCATGAAGCCGTACCGCTGGCTGGCGGCGATCAGCAAGTACCGCGGCACGACCAGCGGCGGGCCGAACTTCGCCTACGACGCGTGCGTCAAGGGGATTCGGGAAGAACTCCTCGACACGCTCGACCTTTCGTGCTGGGAAGTCGCTTTTAACGGCGCCGAACCGGTTCAGGCGGAAACGATGGAACGGTTCGCCAAAAAATTCGAACGGTGCGGGTTCCGCTACGAAGCGTTCTACCCCTGTTTCGGACTCGCCGAAGGGACGCTCATCGTCACCGGCGGCCAGAAGAGCAAGGCGCCGGTCATCAAAACGGTCGACGCCGACTCGCTCGCCAACGGGAGCGTGATCGACGCGATCCCCGGAACCGACCGCGTCCGAAGACTGGTTTCGAGCGGCCGGATCATTCTCGATCAAAAGGTGCGGATCGTCGATCCCGAAACGCTCAACATCTGCCCCGACAACAAAGTCGGCGAAATCTGGACCTCCAGCCCGAGCGTCGCCAAGGGATATTGGAAAAACCCGAACGCGACCGCCGAGACGTTCCAGGCCTACACCGCCGACACGAAAGAGGGTCCTTTCATGCGCACCGGGGACCTGGGCTTCATGTGCGACGGCGAACTCTTCGTGACCGGCCGCATCAAAGACCTGATCATCATCCGCGGGGTGAACCTCTATCCGCAGGATATCGAAGCGACGGCGCAGCGCACGATGCCGAACCTCCTCAAGCTCAACGCCGGGGGCGCCTTTATGATCGGCGCCGACAACGACGAGAAACTCGTGCTGATCCAGGAAGTCGAACGCCGGTTCCGCCCCGAAGAGCACGCGGCCCAGACGTTCGCCGAAATCCGAAAGGCGATCGCCATCGAACACGAAGTGCCGATCGACACGATCGTTCTGGTTCGGACCGGCACGGTGCCGAAGACGTCCAGCGGTAAGATTCAGCGCCATTCGTGCCGCGATATGTTCCTGAACGACGAGCTGAGCGTCGTCGCCCGCTGGTCGGTCTCCGACGAGTCGGCCGATCAGGTCAACGTGGTCACCCTGCCGACAAAACGGTCGCTCGGCAGTTACACCGAGGCGGACAATCCGCTCAACTACGACCCGAACGCCGAAAAACTTCTCGACGACGACGCGGCGATCGCCGGCCAGGCGAAACAGTCCCCCTATCCGGTCAGCGAGATGAAAGACGTCTTCAAGGTCGAGAAGAGACCGGCCGTCCAGCCGAAGGCGGAACCCGCCGCGCCCGCGGCGCCGAGCGTCTCGCCGGCCGACCTGAGCTATCAGGAAACGGCGAAGATCGTTCTCGAAGAGGTTCATCGGATCGCCAAAGACCGCGCCCGCGGGATCACCCTCGATTCGGACATCACCGAGCTGGGGCTCGACTCCCTCGAACGGATGGAGATCCTCGCCTCGCTCGAAGACCGGTTCGGCGGGCAGTTCCCCGAAGCGATCCTGCCCGACCTGGCCACCGCGCGCGAAGTGGTCGACGCGGTTCGGCAGTACCTGGGGCACGGTGTGAAGGTCAACGAGCGCGAAAGGAAGATCTACGAGGTCAACGACGCCTCGAACGATTTCTCGCTCTTCCCGGAATACCTTCAGATCAAGGAAAAGCTCGTCTACCTCGACAAGAAAAATCTGAGCCACTTCTTCGACGTGCACGAATCGATCACCGACGACGTCACCTATATCCGCGGCAAGAAGTTCATCAACTTCGCGTCGTATAACTACATCGGCGCGAGCGGCCACCCCGAAGTGATCGCGGCGGCGCAGGAAGCGGCGAAGCTCTACGGCACCAGCGCCTCGGCGAGCCGCATCGTCTCGGGGACCAAGCCGGTTCACGTCGAACTGGAACGCGCGATCGCCGACTTCCTCGGAACCGACGACTCGCTCACCTTTACCGCGGGGCATCAGACGAACGAGTCGGTGATCGGCCACCTGATGAACGAGTACGACCTGATCCTGTTCGACCAGCTGATTCACAACAGCTCCTACGAGGGGGCGGTTCTTTCGGGAGCGCGGCGGCGTCCGTTCCCGCACAACGACTACGAGGCGGCGGAATGGATTCTGAAGAACCACCGCAGCGAATACCGCCGCGTTCTGATCGTGCTCGAAGGGGTCTACAGCATGGACGGCGACTATCCCGACCT
This sequence comes from uncultured Planctomycetota bacterium, assembly GCA_902766935.1. Lineage (GTDB taxonomy): Bacteria > Planctomycetota > Planctomycetia > Pirellulales > Thermoguttaceae > RUG695. Next base: position 2,513 of record CACXFR010000229.1, read on the forward strand.
GCCGAAGTTCATCGAACTGCGGAATAAATACAAGACCCTCCTGATGATCGACGAGGCACACTCGATCGGCGTCCTCGGCAAAACCGGACGCGGCATCGGCGAGTTCTTCAACGTGAACCGCCGCGACGTCGACCTGTGGATGTGCACCCTCAGCAAGACGTTCGGCTCGTGCGGCGGGTATATCGCCGGCCGGCAGGAGCTGATCGACTACCTGAAATACACGACCCCCGCGTTTATGTTCAGCGCCGCGATGGCGCCGCCGGTCGCCGCCGCCGCCCTGGCGTCGATCAAGCTCCTCGAACGGGAGCCGCAGCGGTGCGAACAGCTCCGTGCCAACAGCCGCTTCTTTAAGAAGACGGCGAACGAACTCGGACTGAACACCGGCCTGGCGACCGAATCGGGCGTGGTGACGGTCGTGATCGGCAACTCAGTGAAATGCCTGAAACTGTCGAAGTACCTCTTCGACCACGGCGTGAACGCGAACCCGATCCTCCATCCGGCGGTCGAAGAAAAGGCCGCGCGCATCCGCTTCTTCCTGACCTACTCGCACACCGAAGAGGAGATGCGCAAGACGCTCGAACTCACCAAAGAGGGGCTCGACATCATCGACAAGGAGGACGTCAGCGAACTGAACCCGATCTTCGGAGGCGGGAAGCAGAAATAGTCTTCGGCGGCGCGGCGCCGAACGTTCCCCCCGAGGCGCGGGCCGGAAACGGCCCGCGCCTTTTTTTCGATCGCACGGGTCCTCTTCGGAAAGATGACACCCCCTTTCGTTTCTGGTATAATGTCGGCGGAATTTCCCGAAACGGTTTTCTTCAGTCCGAAAGGAAAAACAGATGCGCCTCCGAAAAATCTGCCCCGCCGCCCTCTTCCTCGCCGCGGTTTCGTCGTCCCTTCTTTTCGCCGCCGGCTTTGAGATCGCGATCCCCGGCCCGCCCGACGCCGACCTGATCGTCTGGGCGGCGCCCGACGGCGACGACGCCGCCGCCGGAACCGAGGCCGCGCCCCTGGCCACCCCCGCGGCGGCCGTGCGAAAGGCCGCGGAGGCGAAAACCGCCGAACCGGGCAAGACGGTCGCGGTCTGCTTCAAAGAGGGAGTCTACGCGCTCGACGAGCCGATCCTCCTCGACGGACTCCGTGCGCCGGCCGAAAAGCCGATCCTCCTGCGCAGCGCCCCCGGCGCCGCCGGCAAATGCGTCTTTACCGGCGAAAAGAACGTAACCGGCTGGGAGCCGCTCGAGTCGAGCGGATTCTGGAAAGACGCGCCGGCGGAATTGAAAGCGCGCGTCCGCCCCGAAGCGGCGCCGCGGATCTGGACCGCCAACTACGCGCCGTACGAATCCCGGCGCTACGCGCCCGAGGCCGACGGCGGGCGGCAGGAAATGTTCGTCGACGGAACGCCGCAGACCCTCGCCCGATGGCCGAACGAAGGGTTCGCCGCGTCGGGAAAGGCGCTCGGCGCGACCCCTCTGCCCGATTCCGACTGGATGCCCAAAGGGACGGTCGAAGGGGTCTTCGAGGCGGACGC
>CACXFR010000230.1 GCA_902766935.1 uncultured Planctomycetota bacterium
AGGGCGTATAAGAGGTGAGGCCACGCGCGGCCAGACCGTCGCTCTCGGAGATTTTGGTCTTCAGACGCTCGAAGGCGGTTGGATCAGTGCTCAGGTTATTGAAGCCGGCCGTATCGCTGCCCAGCAGTACCTTCGTTCCGAAGGGAAACTTTACGTGCGGATCTTCCCCCACAAGTCGATCACATCGATTCCGCTCGAAACCCGTATGGGTAAGGGAAAAGGGGAGCCGGAATACTGGGCCGCGGTCGTGCGTCCCGGAACGGTCATGTACGAGATCAGCGGCGTTCCCGAAGAAACCGCGAAGCTCTGCTTCAACCGTCTGGCTCACAAACTCCCCGTGAAATGCAGAATGATTCGGCGGCGGGTGATCTGACGCGCCAGGCGTTTCCCGCGAAAGAGTCAACTCGAACCGAATTGCAAGGTATAAACGATGAAAGCGAAAGAAATCAGAGAAATGAGCCAAGAGCAGCGCGCCGCTCTCCTGAAAGAGACCGCCGATAAGCTCTTCAAGCTTCGGGTTCAGGCCAGAATGGAACGCCTTGACTCGCCGAGTGAAGTCGTCAAGGCCAAACGTCTGATCGCCCGCATCAAGACGATCGAGACCGAAAGCGCTCAGAAAGAAAGTTAATCATCAACGAGACAAATCATAGTTTTCGATAGAGGACGAAAATGCCTAAGATGAAAGTTGTTGGTGTCGTTAAGACCGACAAAATGAAGAAGACCCGACGGGTTGAAATCCCCCGTCTGATGAAGTATCCCAAATACGGGAAATTCGTCAAGGCGCGGACGGTTTGCTACGTTCACGACGAAAACGAAGAGTCTTCGGTCGGCGATACCGTAGAGATTGAGGAATGCCGTCCGATGTCGAAGCTCAAGAGATGGCGCCTGGTCAACATCCTCCGCAAGGCGGAAGTGATCGAACCCGAAAACTGAGACTTCCTCAAATTACCAGCAAGAGAAATCCCTAGATAAGATAGTGAGTGATCAAAATGATCCAGATGCAAACTCGTTTGGATTCGGCCGACAACACGGGGGCGAAAGAGCTCCAGTGCATCAAGGTCCTGGGCGGAACTCACCGCCGCAGCGCCGGGCTGGGCGATATCATCGTCTGCAGTGTCAAGTCGGTCATCCCCGGCAGTGCCGTTAAGAAGGGGTCGGTTGTCAAGGCGGTCATCGTTCGGACGAAAGCTCCGACCCGCCGCGAAGACGGAAGTTACATCCGCTTCGATTCGAACGCTGTCGTTCTGATCGACAACGACCAGAATCCCCGCGGCACCCGTATCTTCGGCGCGGTCGCCCGTGAACTGCGCGACCTTGGCTTTATGAAAATCGTCTCTCTGGCTAGCGAGGTGGTCTGATGAAAATTAAAAAGAATGATACGGTAAAAGTTCTTTCCGGCCGTGACCGCGGCGAAAGGGGAAAGGTCCTTTCAGTCGACCGTGAAAAAAACACCGTGACCGTCGAGGGCGTCAATGAGGTCTTCCGTCACGTGAAGCGTTCGCAGCGCAATATGCAGGGCGGCCGCCTTTCGAAGAGCATGCCTCTTCCGGTTGCCAAGGTGATGCTGATCTGCCCCACCTGCCAGAAGCCGACCCGCGTCAAGATGGGGGTCAACGCTTTCGGCAAGAAGACCCGCGTCTGTAAGAAGTGCGGTGTTGCGATCAACTGAAATTCCGCAGAGTCAATTTGTTGAAATCAGCCAACAACAGAAAGCAGTAAAGGAAAACGGCCATGGTGCCCAGACTTTTGGAAAAATACAACCAGACGATCGTATCGTCTTTAACCGAGAAGCTGAAGAAGACGAACGTCCATACCGTCCCGAAGCTCGAGAAGATCGTTGTCAACATGGGTGTCGGCAGCGCTATTCAAGACAAGAAATACCTTGAAGAGGCCGTTGACGTGCTGACTCAGATCACCGGCCAGAAGCCGGTCGTTACGAGCGCCCGCCGGAGTATCGCGGGGTTCCGCCTTCGTGAGGGGATGCAGATCGGCTGCAAGGTCACGCTCCGCGGCGACCGGATGTACGAGTTCATGGACCGGCTGATTTCCATCGTTCTTCCCCGTGTCCGCGACTTCCGCGGCCTCAATCCGAAGAGCTTCGACAGCCACGGGAACTACAACCTCGGTCTTTCCGAGCAGCTGGTCTTCCCGGAACTGAACCCCGACAAGTACACCAAGAGCCAGGGGATGAATATCACCTTCGTGACGAATGTCGAAAGTGATGACGAGGCCCGCGAGCTTCTTCGCGCCTTCGGGATGCCTTTCAAAAACGAAGCAACCGCCAACTGATATACGCAAAGGTAACAAGAGAAATGGCAAGCAAATCGAAAATCGCAAAAGCCAATCGGG
>CACXFR010000231.1 GCA_902766935.1 uncultured Planctomycetota bacterium
CGGTTTCGGCCGGTTCGCCCGGCGCGGCCTGCGCCGCGGCGGCGGTGTCGGATTCCGTCGGAACCGCGGGCGCGTCGGCGGACGCGGATTCAACGGCGGGTTCCTCGTCGAAGAAGAGAACGTTCTCGTCTTCGGCACGAAGAGTCCCGCGAAGGAAAAAGAGAGCCAGAACCCCGAAGAGCCCGGCGTAAAAGATGTCCGCAGTCGAAAGTTTTCGCTGTCTCATTTCCCCGTCCCCCGTTTTTGTGAAAGAAACGTATTACACAAGCGTCGTGAACTGCTCGTTCACGCGCAGATCGCCCCCGTTCAGATATCGGATATCCCGAATTCCGTATTTCATCATCGCCAGACGAGTCAGCCCGATTCCGAAGGCGAAACCGGAATACTCGTTCGGATCGATCCCGCCGTGGCGGAGCACTTCGGGGTGAACCAGCCCGCACGGAATCAGTTCGATCCAGCCGTCGCCGCAGGTCGGGCACCCCTTCCCTCCGCAGATCAGGCAGTTCAGATCGAGTTCGAAGCCGGGCTCCACAAAGGGGAAGAACCCGGGACGGAGCCGAACCCTGACTTCGCGCCGGAAGACTTCGCCGAGGATCGTCTTCATCACCGCGATCAGGTTGGCAACCGAGATGTTCCTGTCGATCACGAGTCCTTCGCACTGATAGAAGGTGTTCTCGTGACTCGGGTCGATCGCCTCATAGCGAAAGCACCGGCCCGGAAAGATCGCCCGCAGAGGAGCGCCCGCCTTTAAGATCGTCCGAACTTGGTTCGCCGAAGTGTGCGTCCGCATGATCAGGTTGTTCTTGAGCCAGAACGTGTCCTGCATATCGCGCGCGGGGTGGTCGGCGGGGATATTGAGCGCCTCGAAGCAGAAATACTCCGACTCGACTTCCGGTCCGTAGTAGACCGAAAAGCCCATTCCCTCGAAAATATGCTCCAGTTCGATCTGGGTGAGCGTGATCGGATGGAGCGCGCCGAGCCGCCGGCCGATGCCGGGCGCGGTCAGGTCGATCGAGACCCCTTTCTTGGAGGCGCCGGCCTGGTTTCCCAGCGCGGGAACGACCTTTTTGAGCTGTTCGGCGGCGAACGTTTTAAGTCCGTTATACTCGCGGTAGAAGGCCTGTTTCGCCTCGGACGAAAGGGATTTGAGGTCTTTCGTCTTGGTGAAGTTGGTGATGATCCCCTTCTTCCCCATATACTTCACGCGAACCGCTTCAAGCGCCTCGGCGGTCTTGGCCGCCGCCAATTCTTTCAGAAACTGGAGTTTTAATTCTTGCACAGAACTGCCTGCCGTCTTCTTTCTGCAATCTGATGGTTTAAGAAATCGTAAAATTCCTGCAGCCCCATTATAATACGGTTCCTTTGTTTTGTTTATACCCGCCTTTCCCGAAAAGTGCCTGTTTTTCCCTTCCCGGCGGGGGAACCGCCCTCAAAATCTGGTTATTTTTCCCCGTCCCCAGAGAGAGGCGCGGAGCGGGTTTTCCCTTGACCTTCCGGGGCGAAAAGAGTACCCTCGCCGCATGACCATTCTCGACCGAACCATCATCCGCAGCTTCCTGGCGAACCTGATTCTCTGGTATCTGGCGATCTGCGGAATTATCATCGTTTCGGATCTTCTGACCCATTTCGACGATTTTTTCAACGACGAGGCGACGGTCAACCCTCTGGTGGCAATCGCGTCTTACTACTTTTTCTTCTGTCTGCGCCTTTTCGACATGATGCTGATCTTCATCGTTTTGCTCTCGGCGCTCAATATCGTCATCAACATGTTCCGACGGAACGAAATCATCGCCCTGATGGCGCTCGGCGTTCCGCCGAAAAGGATCATCTACCCCATTCTGTTCGCGGTTTTCTGCTGTCTTGTCGGCGCGCTCTGGCTGCGCGAGTCGTTCGTGCCGAGACAGATCATCAGAGTCTGCGGGAAGAGCGAATTCTTTACGCAGAAATCGCCCCGGATCGACGTCATCCCCACGCAGGACGAATGGACCCGTCTGAAGATCGACGGGGAATCGATTTCGATCGACGGAATGCGGATCGTTCATCCGGTTTTTACCCTGCCGACCCCGTGGGGGAGCGAACCGCGCGTTCTGCGCGCCGACGAGGCTCTCTGGCAGCCCGCCCGGCCGGAGCGCGGCGAGGGCTACCTCCTGCGCGGCATCCAAAATGCCGAAGCGTTTTTCGCCGAAGGCGCGATCGATACGGCCGGAAACGCGCGAACCCCCCGTCAACCCGACGCCGGGGCCGAAGAGGCGCTGGCCGAAGCCCCCCCGATTTCGGAACACGAAGTCGCCGCGACCGAGCCCGAGGAGACCTTCGACCCGAAGAATATCCTGGTCTATGCGCCGGGGGAAGCACCCGGAACCGCGCCCGACGAGTCGTTCGTCCTCTGCGGCGTCCCGCCGAGATACCTGGCGGTCGGCGACGAGTGGCTCGGTTACGCTTCGACGGCGGACCTGACCGCCGCGCTTCGAAGCATGAGTCTTCTCAAAGAGTCGGACCTTTTAAATCAGATTCATCAGCGGATCGTCAAGCCGATCGCCGACATTTTCCCCCTCCTTCTGGCGCTGCCGATTCTCTTCGTCTTCAAGGACGGAAACGTCTATAAACGGGGTTTATACGCCGCGCTGGCCGCGCTGCTCTACGTCGGCACCGGCTTCTTTATCAACTTCACCTGCCGCGGGACGCTCCCTTCGTCCCTCTGCGCGTTCCTGCCGATGATCATCTTTCTGCCGGCGGTCATGATTCTTTTCAAAGAACTCGACCGATGCTGATTCGGCACAGGGTTCCGCGCCGCTTTTAAAAAAGTTCTGAAAGAGATCCGTTTCGCGAGCCGCGCCGCGGGATTCCGCCGAACAAAAAAGAACCCCCTTTCCGGCCAAGGAGGAAAATGCCGAAAAGGGGGGAGACAAATCGAACCGGCTGATTGCTTTCCCCGAGGGAAACCGGTTCGCTCAGTCAAAGATCATTCGGCCGGAGCGGCTTCTTCGGCCGGAGCGGCTTCTTCAGCCGGAGCGGCTTCTTCAGCCGGAGCGGCTTCTTCAGCCGGGGCGGCTTCTTCAGCCGGAGCGGCTTCTTCAGCCGGAGCGGCTTCTTCAGCCGGAGCGGCTTCTTCAGCCGGAGCGGCCTCTTCGGCCGGAGCGCAGGCGGCGCAGGCGCGCAGAAGGTTTCCGCCGCAGACCGGAGCGCACGGCTCGACGCACTTCGGAGCGCGCGGGACGCACCGTTTCACGGTACGGGTGCACTCTTTGGGCTCGAGGGTGCAGACCTTGACGGTCTTGGTCCGCTTCTCGGGAACGCAGGTCGTCACGTCGATCGTCTTGGTCCGCTTCTCGGTCTTGTAGGTCGTCACGTCAACCGTCTTGGTGAAGGTCTGCGGTTCGCAGACCGTGTAGGTGCAGATACGGGTCCGCTGTTCCGGCACGCAGGTCGTCACGTCGATCACCTTGGTGAAAGTCTGCGGTTCGCAGACCGTATAGGTGCAGACGCGGGTCCGCAGTTCGCGGCGGATCGTGCAGACCGGAATCCTCTTGGTGCAGACCTGGGGTCTGAGTTCGATGGCGCAGACCTTTTTGGTGCAGACCCGGGGTTCGCAGACGGTGTAGGTGCACAGACGGGTCCGCTGTTCGGGCCGGTAGGTGATGCAGTCGACCGTCTTGGTGAAGGTCCGAGGTTCGCAGACGGTGTAAGTGCAGGTGCGGGTCCGCTCTTCGGCCTGGTAGGTTGTCACGTCGATCGTCTTGGTGAACGTTTCGGGTTCGCAGACGACGCAGGTGACCGTCTTGGTCCGTTTTTCGGGACGCATCACGGTCACTTCGTAGGTGACTTCCTCTTCGCGGGGCTGGCAGATCCAGCGGCTGACTTCCTTCTGAACCGTTTCGACCGAAGGAACCCATTTCTTGACGGTCACGGTCGCCGGAGCGTCGCACGCGGGAGCGCACGCCGGAGCGTCACACGCCGGAGCGCAGGCCGAGGGGGAGCAGAAAGCGCAGGGGCGGCAGGCGGGAACTTCTTCCTCGACCCACGAGCCGGTGCAGACCTTCTGTTCGACGGTGTCCTTCACCTCGACGCGGTCAAAGACGGTCTTTTTGCAGGTGCGCTGTTCTTTGGTCGGGACGCAGACGGTGTACTCGACTTCCTTCGTCTTTTCGACCGGAACCATGCGGGTGCACTGAACTTCCTTCTGGGTCGTCACGGGGACGCAGACGGTGTAGGTCTCTTCACGCTGCTTCTGAACCGGAACCATCTCGGTGCACTGAACTTCCTTCTGCGACTTCACGGGGACGTAGACGGTGTAAGTCTCTTCGCGCTGCTTCTGAACCGGAACCATTACGGTGCACTGGACCTCTCTCTCGACGCGGCAGGGAACCATACGGGTGCACTGAATCTCGCGGAACGAACGTTCGGGAACGCAGACCGTGTAGGTCTCTTCGCGCTGTTTCTGAACCGGAACCAGGCGGGTGCACTGAACTTCTTTCTGCGTGGTCACCGGAACGTTGACCGTGTAGGTCTCTTCACGCTGCTTCTGAACCGGAACCAGGCGGGTGCACTCGATCTCTTTCTGAGTCGTCTCGGGAACGCAGACGGTGTACTCGACCTCTTTCTGGGTCGTCACCGGAACGTTCACGGTGTACTCGACTTCTTTTTCCGTCCAGACAGGAACGTTGACCGTGTAGGGAACCTCTTCGGTCACGATGTCATACGCCGGTTCGCAGCAGTCAAGACCGAAAGCGCAGTTCAGCGCCATGAGCGAGGTCAGACCGCACGGAACGGGAGCGCAGCAATCGGCGGCAGGCTCGGCGGCAACGGCAGCCGGCGCAGCTTCAGCCGAACAGGCGGCGCAGTCGGCCATCGCCTGACCGCACCCGAAAACCGCCAGAGCGGCAAGGGCAAGAAAAGTGGAAACGAACTTCATGGAACGAATCTCCGTAAAAATGAAATTGGCAAATGAGCGCCCGCGGTCAAAACACCGACCGCGTCCGGCACTCGAACTTTCAACACGCGGTTTCCCCGAACCGTCCTCCGCTTCGGCCGGGGGAATGACCGCCGGCCGGATGGTAAAAGAGGAAGTTTGGCTCCCCTGGACGATTTACAAAGGTTATGTGGATTATTATAGGCAAAAAAGAGATGATGTCAAACGAATAGAGGGAGCTGAACGTAAAATTTTAAAAAATTTTCCCCGCCCCCGGAAACGGCAAGACCGGCGTCCGCGCCGGTGCGGAGCAAAAAAAAACAAGCCCTCTTTCGAGGGCTTGTCCGGCGATGACTCTTCCCGTCTTTCCGACCCGCGTCTACTGCTGTTGGTCCGGTTTCGGGGGGAGGTTGTCCTGGATGATGCTCTGGTTCGGAAGACCCGACATATTCGACGCGTTGTAGGGATTGACCGCCGCGTCCTGGCTCATCGCCTGTTCCTGCTGGGTGTACGGGTCGCCGAACGGCGCCGCGTTGTTCGGGATCGGCTGCATGACCGTCCCGCCGATCGGCATTCCGTCGGCCGACATCGGCTGTCCGACGTTCTGGAACTGCCCGTCGGAAAACGTCTGGTCGGGGAAGGTCATCTCGGGGAGCGCGCCGTTATTGAACTGCCCGGGGAGCGGCGTCGACGAGAAATTCCCGTTGCCGTCCTCGTAGAGAACGCTCCCGGCGCTGATCCGGAACTCGTTCCCCGACCTGTCGGTCACGGTTGCCTGTTCCGCGTTCGGATTCCACCCCTGCGCGGTGTTCCGCATCATTTTCTGCTGCTGTTCGAACGCCTCGCGCTGTGCCTGGGCGTAACGGATCTGCTGAACCTCCATTTCGTAGGCGCGCTGATGCTCCTCGTATTCCCGCTTCGACATCCAGATCGGCCGGGGCGGCAGAGGAGGCGGAAGTTCGAGTTCCTGCTTCTGTCCCTGCGACTGCTGTTCGGCGTAGGCCGGGGAGTTTCCGGCGTTCGAGTAATCGGGCAGACGGTTGCCGCTGCCGTCCTTCCCGGTAAAGACGCCCAGTCCGTATCGGAAAATCGGGTTGACCGAAAGCTGGTGCGGATCGGTCAGCTGCGGACGCGCCGCCTGCTGGCTTTCGCGCTGCGCGCGGTCGGCGAGACTCGACGCGTTGTCCGACGACGACGTCGACGAGTTCACCGACGAGGTTCTGTCGACGACCGAGTCGCGCATATCGCGCCCGGCGACCCTCTGTTCGGTTTCCGGCTTCGGGTCGGACCACGCCTGAATCTCCTCCTTCTTTTCGGACGGGGGGATTTCGGCGACCGAAGTGCCGCCGCCCGCCGCGGCCGCGAACGAAAGGGGTTCGTCGAGCGTGTCGAGCCACTGCGTGTTCTCTTCGCCGTTTTTGACGTTGCTGACCGTCCGCAGGTAGAACGGCTCGACGTCGTTCTCCCCCGCCTCGAACCAGTAGCCCGCGGCGTTGATATCGATGTTTTTCGCGCTCTCCGAAACCGGAGTCCACGGCCCCTCGGGGGTCGGCGCGCGCTCGATCGTCACGTTCCCTTCCGACTGATTCATCCCGCACTGATAGGGGGCGAACCAGTTGATCGAAAAGGCGGGTTTGCCGTTCTTCGACGACGTGCCGCGCCGAATCTTATCGATTTTGCCGGGATACGGAACGTTGGCGGCTTCATTTTTCGACGGAGCGTACGGATCGGCGGCCGCGCCGTTCTCGTCAAGACGCGAAGTGAGCGCGTCCCCGCCGCCGGCGGTCTGCTGAACCGTCTCGTCCTTTTGGGTCAGGTTCAGGAGCCCCTGCACCATTCGGTCGCCCCCGTCTCCCGCCGCGGCCGCCGCGGCGACCCCGCTGCCGGTGTCGACCACATACTTCAGCGCACGCGAGGCGGTGTGCGAACCGTCCTGATGAATCAGATGGAGCGCAAAATAATATTCGCCGTCACGGGGCGCTTCGAACGGGAACGCGCCGTTGTCGGCCGCCGAACGCATCGGGCCGTATTCGTGCCAGTTTCCCCCCTTGTCGTCGGAATAGAGAAGTCCTTTCGCGACGACCGAACCGGCGTCGTACGCCGTGGCGGGGAACGTAAGGTTGAAATTCCGGCAATTCAGCGTAATCGGAGGGTTCGGCGGAATGACGACGTCGACCAGCTGCGTTTCCTCGTCGGGATTCGTCTCTTCGAGCGAGCGGAGCTTGATCGGCGCGGGTGCCTGCTGGAAATAGACAGCATTCTTATTGCCGAATTCGGCCTGATTGGTTACAATGGGGCTTTGTGCGGCGGCGGCCCCGGAAATACCCGCGGCCGAAAGGCAGAAAAGCAGGGGGAAGGCGCAGAACCATTTTCCCTTTTTGCGCAGTCCGTTGACGTCGTTTCGTCCATCCATAACGAAGACTCCCTATATTCAGATGACGGATCATCCGTTTGCATAAAGATGTTCTTCGTAGGAATCGGAAGGGCGATTGCCGAACCTGACTGTTGTTTTAAAATTTCCCAAGATAGCGATCGTGCGGAAAGATTGAATCAAAGCGGTCGTTCCGCTTGTAACGATTATGAGGATTTCGCCTATGCTCGGGCGCGGTTTTCGCCGGGTTTTCCATCATTTTTCGGCACGAACCCTTTCCGGCTTCTCTTCCGGGGGCTCTTCCCGCTCCGCGGGCGGGGTCTTCTGCGGCGCTCTTTTCGCCTGGCCGGCTTTTTTCCCCCTTTTCGCCGCGCGCCATTTGGACGCCGCGAAAGTGACCGAACTTCTCCTCTGGATTCTGGCGTTTGCTGCCTACGTCGTTCTGGGACTGGTCATCCTGATCCGGATCAGCCGGAGCGTCAAAGAGAGGCAGAACGACAAGTTCGACTACGGAAGCGAAGCCGAAATGTTCCGCAGCCTCTATCGAAGAAAACTCCTCTCTCCCGAAGAGTATAAGATCATCCGCCTCCGCCTGCGCGACCGCCTGGTCGGCGAAGTTTTAAACCGCGAATCCGTCCCTTCCGATGCGGAAACGGAAAGCGTTCCGCACATGGCCGAATTCGGAAACGCTTTCCGGCGGAGGGCGCCCCGGGGGCTGAAAATCGTCCCGGCGTCCGAAGACGCCTCGTCCCTCGGCGACACCGTGAATGCGGAGGCGCTGGCTCTCCTGGAAAAAGCACACGGAAAAACAAACTCGAAGCTTTTCAAAAAACATAAAATCAGCTCCATCGTCTATACTCCCCCAGCTTTCGACCCGGCGGAAGAGACTCCAAGCGGCGGGAAACTCGAAGAAACCTGCCGTTAGCCTCTTCGTTTTCCCCGCCCCCGCTCGGCGCCGATGCCGATTATTCCTTTTCTGCCGATCGGAAAGAATAAAGGAGTCCCGCCGCCCTCGGCGGAAAAAGCCTCTCCGAACTGCCGATATAGTGCCAGGGTCTGCGTCTGTCGGCAGACCGTTCCGAAAGGCCGCGTCCGCTCGGCGCGGGCGGGTCTTTTTCACGCCGCCGTTAAGGTAAAGAATATGTCTTCCGGGCAAGGCTTTCCTCCGATCGGTCCGGGCGCGCGCCCCCGGCCCAACCTCTGCTCTTTCTGCGGCAAGAGCAGCGGCGAGGTCGGCACCCTGGTCGAGGGGCTCGACCACTCCTTCATCTGCCGGGAATGCGCCGACCTCTGCCAGTCGGTCTTCCGCCGTCAGCAGAAAAAACGGTTCGGGAACAAAATCGCCTGGCACGTTCCGACCCCGCGGCAGATCACCGCGCGGCTGAACGAGTATGTGGTCGGTCAGACGCTCGCCAAGAAGGTTCTCTCGGTTGCGGTCCACAACCACTATAAACGCCAGCTCTTCTCGGAAAACGTCAGCGGCGTTCAGCTCGACAAGTCGAATATCCTTCTTCTCGGCCCGACCGGATCGGGGAAAACCCTCCTGGCGCAGACCCTTGCCCGGATCATCGACGTCCCCTTCGCGATCGGCGACGCCACCACGCTGACCGAGGCGGGCTACGTCGGGGAAGACGTCGAGAACCTCCTGCTGAAACTGATCAGCGCCGCCGACTACGACATTGAAATCGCCCAGCGGGGGATCATCTACATCGACGAGATCGACAAGATCGGCAAACGGAACCAGAACGTCTCGATCACGCGCGACGTCTCGGGAGAAGGGGTTCAGCAGGCGCTCCTGAAAATGCTCGAGGGAACGATCGCCAACGTCCCGGCCCACGGGGGACGGAAACATCCCGAGCAGGAGTACCTCCAGATCGACACCTCGCGGATTCTCTTCATCTGCGGGGGGACGTTCGTCGGACTCGAAGATATTATCCGGCATCGGATCGGCCGGACGCATATCGGATTTACCGCGGCCGAACCGGCCGCCGCCCCGCGCGGCGAATCCTATCTGCCGCGCGTCACGCCCGACGATCTGAGTCAGTTCGGGATGATCCCCGAACTGATCGGCCGGCTCCCCGTGACCGCCGTCCTCGATCCGCTCGAAGAGGAAACGCTTGTGCGGATTCTGCGCGAGCCGCGCAACGCCCTGATCAAGCAGTACAAGCGGCTCTTCCAGATGGAAGACGCCCACATCGATTTCACCGAAGAGGCGCTTCGGGCCCTGGCGCGGCAGGCGCTGGAGCGGAAGACCGGCGCGCGGGGGCTCCGGAGCATCACCGAAAAGCTCCTTCTCGACGCGATGTATCAGCTCCCCGACCAGATGAGAGGATGCCGCTACGTCATCACCAAAGAGATGGTCGAAGAGAAAGAGCCGATCCGCCCCCTCCCGTACACTTCGGTGATCAACCGTACCGCGTAGCCCGCAGTTCCCTCCTCCGATTCCCGGACGGAAGCCGGGGGAGGGCGAAAAATCGGCTTTCCCCCGGCCGGAACTCGTGCTATAATGGCGTCCCGGGAAACTGGGGAAACCCGAAAACTTTCAACCCGTCCGCATCCCGCGGGCGGAGCCGTAAGAAAGAGTCGAAAAAGAGAGTGTCTAAGTCCCGTATTCGCGCCATCAGCAGCCACATTCCGAGCGGCCGGCTGACGAACGACGAGTTGGTCGCCCGATTCACCGGATGGACCGCCGCCAAGATGGAAAAGAAGCTCGGCATCGTCACCCGCCCCATCATCGAAGAGGGGCGCACGGCTGTCGACATGGCGGTTTCGGCCGGGGAAGCTCTCTTTCAAAGCGGGGTCTGCGCACCCGAAGATATCGATTTTCTCGTCCTCTGCACGCAGTCGCCCGACTATTTCCTCCCCTCTTCGTCGTGTATCATTCAGGAAAAACTCGGGATCCCGAAATCGTGCGGCGCGTTCGACTTCAACCTGGGGTGCAGCGGCTACGTCTACGGGCTGGGGATCGCCAAAGGGTTCCTCGAAGCGGGTCTGGCGCGGAACTTCCTTCTGATCACCAGCGAATCCTACTCCCGCTACATCAACGAAGACGACCGGGTCAGCCGTCCGCTCTTCGGCGATGCGGCGACCGCCACCCTCGTCTCGGCCGACGCCCCGGCCGACCGTCTGCCGATCGGGCCGTTCCGATTCGGCACCGACGGGAAAGGAGCGGATCTTCTGATCGTCAAGGCGGGAGCGCAGCGCCACCCCGCCACCGCCGAGACGAAACTTCCGAAAGTCGATATCCGCGGGAACTATCATTCCGACGAAGAGATCCAGATGAGCGGACCGGGAATCTTCAACTTCGCCATCGACGAAGTCCCTCCGCTGATCGAGCAGATCAGGGCCGACTGCGCCGAGCGGAACCTCCCGATCGACAGCTACATCTTCCATCAGGCGAACAACTACATGCTGGCGCGCCTGCGCGAGCTCTGCGGTCTGGAAAACGAACGCTATTACGTCAATATGCGCGAACGGGGGAACACCGTATCGAGCAGCATTCCGATCGCACTGATCGACGCGGTCGGCGAAGGATTCATCCGCCGGGGCGAATCGGCGGTTTTGGTCGGCTTCGGGGTCGGTCTTTCGTGGGGCGCCTGCCGCATCGAACTTGACGACGACCTGGTTCTGGTCGGCTAGAATCGCGGCGCATTCCCAAGTCGGGCGCTGCCGGCCGGTATGGGCCGCGGCGCCCGGCTTTTTTAACCTTTTCGAGAGAATAGGCAAAATAGAGCAATTTGATAGAGAAGGCTCTTTCGGTTTGAGTTGCCCTTCTTCCCCTGCCGATAAACCGCAAAGGTATATTTTCCGGCTCTTTGCCGACGGTATTTCCGGCGTTCCTCGAATCAAAGGCGCAGAATATGAAAGTTATTCTTTCCGGTTTACTTGGGATCGCGGTCGTCCTGGCCGCCGCGGCGGGGCTCAGCGCCCAGAGTTTTTCCGATTATCAGGTCAGCGGGAGCGTCGCCTCCTCGTACGAGTGTCCCGAGCCGTTTTACGGCGGTTACGCCGGAGGGGGCTACGTCGACGGCGGTTACGTCGGCGGGGGCGCCTACGCGCCGGCCGTTCCGATCTTCGGGCGTTACACGCTCTACGACCGCAGTTCGATGTACCGAACCTATCCGGGAGGTCTGGCGCCCTACGCGCGCTACGGGGCGATCTTCGGTTTTGTCCGTCCGGGATACCGCGGCGGCGAGAATCCCTATCAGGGAATCGATCCGGAAGCGAACAACCCGTACGCCGGCCACACCGTAACCCGCGGCCCGCGCGACTTTTTGATGAAGAACCCCCCGAACATCGGTCCGTGATCCGGCGATCGGGTCGGGACGAACACCGCCTGAGGCCGCCGGGAGACCGATCCGGCGGGACTTCGGGCGGTTTTTCTTTTCCTCCCCGCGTCGAATTTTCTTTGCAAAGTTAGGCAAGAGAAATAATATATCAGCATTGCTGATTTTAAGAAAAAGGAATAAAATTTCTCATTGAGCGCGGATAGGGATAATGGAGACTCCTGATTTTCGCCGATAAAGGCGAAAATGTATCATCCGCCCCGGCCCGCGCAGGCCGAAAAAAAGAGCGGTCCGTCCGGGACCGAACGGTTTTCCGGCGGATTGAAATTCGGCGCACCGCGCCACTGACGAGCGAAAGACAATGCATTTCTCACTGATCGATAAGATTGACGTTCTGGAACCCCACAAAAAAATCGTGGCCACGAAGTCCCTTTCCCTGGCCGAAGAGTACCTGCAGGATCATTTCCCGAAATTTCCGGTAATGCCGGGCGTGCTGATGATCGAGGCGATGGCCGAAACCGCCGCGTGGCTCATCCGCCAGGGGGA
>CACXFR010000232.1 GCA_902766935.1 uncultured Planctomycetota bacterium
ATTTTCAGGAGATTCGCATGACGATCGAACAGCTGAACAAGGCCGTGCCGCACTGGGATTTCCCCGAATACCGTCCCGGCGAAAAGGTTGCGCTTTTTATTCCCTGCTTTATGGACCAGTTCTTCCCGGAAGCGGGAATCGCCATGACGAAGATCTTCGACCGGCTCGGCGTCGCGTACACCTATCCCCCGGAACAGACCTGCTGCGGCCAGCCCGCGTTCAATTCCGGCTACCGGAAAGACGCGATCAAGGTGATGAACAAGTTCCACGAGGTCTTCGGCGGTTACGATCTGATCGTCACGCCGTCGAGCGCCTGCGCCGCGATGGCCCGCGTCTTTTTCGCCGAGGCCGACCCGAACCTGCCCGCCGCCGAAACGGGAAAGCGCGTCTTTGAACTCTGCGAATTCCTGGTCAATATTTTAAAGGTCACCGACCTGGGCGCGCGCTATCCGCGCAAGGTCGGTCTTCACGTCGGCTGCCACGGCCGGCGCGAGCTGGGGATGGCCGACGCCGCCGAGACGCTCCTGCTCAACGTCAAAGACCTCGAATACACCCCGATCCCGTCGGTCGACGAATGCTGCGGATTCGGCGGCACGTTCAGCGTCAAGATGGCGGGAACGTCGCTGGCGATGGGGAAACTGAAAGTCGAAAACATTCTCAAAAGCGGCGCCGACGCCGTCGCGACGCCCGACCTTTCGTGCGCGATGCACTTCGGCGGGATGATGCGCCACGACCCGGCATGCCGCAAGGTCGACATCTTCCACATCGCCGAGATCCTTGTACACCGGTAATCGATCTATTTCGGAGAGACAAATCATCATGCCGCAAAAGCGTACAGCAACGGATTCGGATACGCCCGGCAGAGCGAAGCGCCCGCCGCGGGAGGCCTTCTTCGGGCCGACACGCCTCGGGGGACCGCTTCTTCTGCTCCTTTTCGTTTCGGCGGCGCTCGCCGCCGGGTGCCGTTCCGAAACAAAGCCCGCGGCTCCCCCGGCTCCGGAACAGGAGACGGAACAGGAAGCCGCGGCTCCGGAGCCCGCCCCCGCCGAAGAACCCCAGCCGCCGGCGACGGCCGAGTCGATCGAGGAGATCCTCCGCGACGTGCTGAACGTCTATCAGCACGACATGCTGAAGTTCTACTCCGACGACGGCTACGTTCGAACCCTCTACGAGTCTTCCGGCAACATCTTCGAAGAAAAAGTTCCGGTCAGCGTGAAGCTCCAAAAGCCGAACTACCTGAAAATGGACGTCATCGGGGGCCGGCTCGTCTGCGACGGCGAGCATCTCTGGGGAACCATCAACCTGCCTCTGTATAATAACGAGATATTGAAAGTCGACGCGCCGGATCTCTTCTCGTCGGTTCGGGAGTTCTATCCCGACGTCAGTCTCGCGGGCGCGATGTGGCTGCCGATCCCGAACGACGTCTTCTGGGCGCCGCCGCAGCTGATCCTGCTGATGGCGCGCGAGCCGCTGAAAACCCTGATCGGGATCAACGCGCTGAAATCGTCCCCCGGAACGCCGATGGTCCGGCTCCTGCCGCCGCGCTATCTCCGTTTCAACGAGAACGACCCCAACGCCGAAAAGATCGCCTGCGACCGTATTCTGGTAAATTCCCCGAAGGGGGGACGCACTTTCTGGATCAACCGCGAAACGAAAGGGATCGTCCGAATCGAACTGCCGATCGAGCAGCTCCCGGTTCCGAAAGGAGTCGACCGCGTTTTTGAAATTACGATGGACTTCCCCAACCAGGTCATCTCCGACGAGGTTCCCCTCAGCGAAACGGTCCCGCCGGAAGAATTCGTCCCCGTCAAAAGCGAAACGGTCGAAGAGGTCGAATCGTTCGACGACGTCGAACGCAATTTCTACGGACACACCGTCAAGCCGGCCACCCTCTTTCCCCTCTTCAGCGGCGATCCCCGTCTGAAACTCGACGAGCCGAACGGAAAGATCCGCGTTTACGCGTTCTGGGGGGGAGCGGGCAGTTCGTACCAGGCCTGGGACCGAAGCATCGAGCTTATGAAAGAGATCGGAAAAGCCGCCGCGATGTTCGTCAACCGGCCGGGAGTCGAGTTCTACGCGGTCAACATCGACGACAGAAGCCGAACCGACACGATGGTTCTTTCGGACTACAGGGATCTCAACACCGACTTCCCCCTCTATCGGGTCGAAACGGAAGACCTCGAAAAACCGCCGATCAGCAAGATGTCGAAACCCTCGATTCTGATCGTCGACGGAAACGGGATCGTGCAGATGTACTACAACAAGCCGGTCTCGTTCAACACCCTCAGCTCGAGTCTGCTCACGCTTTACGGAGGCAAAGACATCTACAAGGAGTATCTGGCCGCGCTCGACGAGGGGAAAGAAAAGTTCGAGGCGCTCCTCAGTTCGGCCGAAGAGCACGACTATTACGCCACCAACACCCTGAACGCCGGCAACTACGTCAAATACAAACCGGTCTCGTCCCCCGAAAATATGACGGCGGAAAAGGTCTGGGGACGGATTCTTAACGACGCGGCGAATCCGCTGATTCTCACCGACGACGGCGGCCCCGCTTCGGACGCCGTTCCCGCCGAATCGATTCTGATTCCCTACAGCGGATCCCTGATCGCGGTGATGAGCCCCGACGGGAAACTCCTCCGCTCGCCGCCGACCGGTTCGGTCGAGCCGGTCAGCTTTATGCGGACGGCCCGCACCGCGGACGGACGGCGCTGCTTCGCCGCCACGTCGTTCTACGACACGCACAAGGTCTCCATCTTCGGCGAACGGCTCGAACTGATCAACATCGCCGATTTGACGGAACCGTATCATCAGTGGGTCGCCGACGCGCTTCTTAACGACAGAGACAAAGACTCCACGCCCGAACTCCTTCTGGCGCTCTGCGGCGACAGCACCTCGAACGCGATGCCGATCGACGGGATCTGCTCGATCGCCACCCGTCCCGAAATCGGTTCGAATCAGCCCGAGATATTCTGGCAGGTGAAGTACGCCGAGTCGCCGATCCGGCTCGGCTTTATCCGGAAGACGGTTCCCGGCGGGAAAACGCGCCGCGCGCTGATGGCGCTGAGCGCCCCCACGAACCAGCGCGGCGTTCTGTTCGAAATCGACATCGAAAACGGCCAGCGGCTCGCGACGCTCGAAACGCCCGAAGACGTGTCGGTCCTCTGGTTCGCCACCCCCGACGACGCGAACGATCCGACCAGACCGACCGAGTCGTTCGCGGCGCTGATCAGGCATAACAATTCCCAGACCCCCTGTTTCGCGCTTCTTTCGACCGAAGGGGAAATCCTTTCCGAAACCGAACTGCCCGAAAGCTCGTGGGAACTCCGCACCGACCGAATCACGACCTGCGACTTCGACCGCGACGGAAACACCGAATGGATCGTTCCGACCCGCGAAGGGGTGATCTGGTTCTTCAACGAGGACGGCTCCTACTTCGACAGATTCTCGATCGGCCGCGAAGTCGTCGGCGCGGCGGCCGCCGCCTGGAACGAGGGAACGTATCTCATCGTCACATACAATATGGGCGTGATCGCGTACAAGATTGAAATGAATCCGAACCCCGAAACGAAAGACAAGGATGAAGAATGAACAACGAACTGATTTGGCTCGGACATAATTTCTGGCGGCTTCGCCTGGGGAAGACCGTTTTCGCCGTCGACCCCTTCTTTACCCCTCAAACGCGTGAAGCGACCGACCGGGTCGTCGACGACGTCCCGGAAATCTTTCACGACGGCGACTCGATGAAGATGCAGAACGTGGTCAAGACCGACTACGTTCTCCTCTCGCACGGGCACGTCGACCACTGCGCCGAGGCGCAGATGGTTCTGACGATCAACGACGCGACGCTGATCGCAATCGCCGAGGTCGCCACGTGGTTCCGGCAGAAGGGATGCCGGAAAGTCGAGCCGATGAACGTCGGCGGCTCGCTCCGGATCAAAACCAAGACCCCCCCGTATAACATCCGCGTCCTGATGGTTTCGGCGTCTCACAGCTCGACCCTTCCCGACGGCACCCCCGGCGGGAACGCCGTCGGCTTTTTGGTCTCGTTCCCGAA
>CACXFR010000233.1 GCA_902766935.1 uncultured Planctomycetota bacterium
CGGCGGGACACGGGGCGGCGACCGAAGTTACGGGACGGATCAGTTCGGGGTTCGCGCTCACCCCGGCGTACTCTTTCGAAAGGATAAACTGCGAGAGGGGACGGGTGGCCAGTTCCGCCGAATCGACCCGTACGCCGACCTTCACCGCCGGGACTTCCCCCGCGGTCGCTTCTTCGCGCATTTGATTCTCTTGAACGTCGTTTTCCATATTCCGCAGCGCAGCTTCCTAACGGGGAACAACTCACTCCGATTATCGGCCGCCCTCCCGACGGCCGTTAAGATCGAACCGGTTTTTCCGATTCCGAAACTTCTTCCGATTGTACCGGTCGGGAAAAAGGAGAAAACCGTGCCTCCCCGGCGCGCCGCGGCCGTCGCGGGGGTAGCGCCGGCCGCGGCGGTGTGCTAAAATAAAGGGGCGGAAGGCACCGAACCTCCGTAACGCCCGCCGCGCCGTCCGCGGAGGCTCCATCGCCATTTGAGATGAGAAAGGAACAGTTATGCTCAAAGGAATCTCTCCCCTCCTCTCCCCGGAACTTCTGGCGGAACTCTGCCGCATGGGGCACGGTGACGAAATCGTCCTTTCCGACGCGCATTTTCCGGCGCACACGCTCAACAAGCGCGTTCTGCGCGCCGACGGCCTGACGGTCACGCAGCTCCTGGACGGGATTCTTCCCCTCTTCGAACTCGACGCCTACGTCGAATCGCCGGTCATTATGATGCAGCCGGTTCCCGGGGACACGTTCGACCCGAACGTCGAGGTCCGCTACCGGGAGGTGATCGACCGTCACGCGCCGAAGACCCCGAAGATCGCCCGAATCGAACGGTTCGCCTTTTACGAACGCGCCAAGCAGGCCTATTGCGTTCTTCTGACCGGCGAAACGGCAATTTACGGGAACATCATCCTGAAAAAGGGGGTCACCCCGCTCGGCTAGGCGCAAAATGCAATCGAAATATCTCGTCCTGGGCGCGGGGATCAGCGGCCTGGCGGCGGCGCTTCGGCTTCGGGAACTCGAACCCGGGGCGCGCGTTTCGCTTTGGGAAAAGTCGAACCGTCCCGGCGGAGTCCTCCACACGGTCGAACGGGGGGGCTTTCAGTTCGAACAGAGCACCGACAACTTCATCACCTTCGTCCCTTGGGGGCTGAACCTCTGCGCCAAGCTCGGGCTGACCGACCGCCTCGTCCGAACGAACAACCGCGACCGGCGCACATACGTCGCGCGGCGCGGAAAACTCTACCCTCTTCCCGACGGCTTTATGATGCTCGCCCCGACCCGGCTCTGGCCGATGGTCACCACGCCTCTTTTAAGTCCGCTGGGAAAAGCGCGCGCCGGTCTGGAACTCTTCCTTCCCCGCCTCGCGGACGACCGGGACGAGTCGATCGCGCAGTTCGCGCGGCGCCGGCTCGGGCGCGAGGTCTTCGACCGGATCGTCGAGCCGCTCCTGAGCGGGATCTACGCCGGCGACGCCGAAAAGATCAGCCTTCTGGCGACCCTTCCCCGATTCCGCGAGATGGAAAAGAAAGACCGCTCGCTGATCCTCGCCATGACGAAGACGCAGAAGGAGGCGCGGCGGGCGAAGCGGGAAGAGGAATCGGGCGCGCGCTACAGCATGTTCGTCACCCTCAAAGATGGGCTTTCGCACCTGGCGTCCAAGTGCGCCGAGGCGCTCGGCGAAGGCGTAATACAATACGGCCGCGCCGCGGCGCGCGTCGACCGTCTTCCGGGCGAAAACGGCGCGCCGCGCTGGCGCGCGACGGACGAGCGCGGCGCGGCCGAAGAGGCCGACGCGCTGATCTGCGCGCTCCCCTCCCCCGTCGCCGGGGCGCTCTTTACCGAATCGGTTCCCGCGGCCGCGCGGTATTACGGCGCGATCGAGCAGACCGGCTGCGCGGTCGTCTCGCTCGCCTTTCGCGACGAACAGATCCGCCGCGCCTTTAAGGGAATGGGGTTCGTCGTCCCGACCAAAGAGGGAGGTTCGATCATCGCCGGAAGTTTCAGCAGCCACAAATACCCCCACCGCGCCCCGGCGGGCTATACGCTTCTGCGCATCTTCGTCGGCGGCGCACGGGCGCCGGAACTGGCCGAGACGGCCGACGCGCCGCTTCTGTCGCGCGTCCTGTCGGAAATCCGTCCCCTCCTGGGGGCCGAGGGGGAGCCGGTCGAGGTCGAAATTTCGAAATGGCCCCGCGGCATGCCGCAGTACCACATCGGGCATCTGGACCGTCTGGCCGAACTGAACCGCGCGCTCGAAAAGGAGCCGACCCTGGCGCTCTGCGGCAATTCGTTTACCGGGGTCGGCCTTCCGAACTGCATTCATACCGGCGAAGAGGCCGCGGAAAAGGTGACGAAATGGTTCGTATCGGAGTGATCAGCGACACACACGGCGAAGAGCGTCTGATTCGTCAGGCGATGGAGGTCTTTAAGGAGCTCGGCGTCGGGCGGATCCTCCACTGCGGCGATCTGTGCGTTCCCGACAACGTCGCCCTGTTCAAGGAGATTCCGACCGATTTCGTCTACGGCAACTGCGACTCGTGCGTTCGTCTGTCGATCGAACGGGCGGTCGAGACGTACGGCGGAACGCTTCACGGCGACTTCGGCTCGCTCCGTCTGGCGGGAAAGAACATCGCCTTTCTCCACGGGCAGAACCGCACGCGTCTTTTACAGGAGCTCGACAGCGGCAAGTGGGACCTGATCTGCTGTGGCCACACGCACCGCTACGAGTTCTCGATGTACGGCGAGACGATCCTCCTGAACCCCGGCGCGCTCCGGCGGAGGAGCGAAACGCCGGGGGCGGTCTGCGTCGATCTGCCGAAGATCGACGTAACGCGTTTCACCCTGCAGTAAGGCCATACGCGGGGAGGAATCCCCGCGCGCGCAAAGCCGGAATTCACCCCTTTAACCCCCGGTCCGCGGCCGGGGAATATTGCCGATGGAAAATTTTCCGTATTTCTTTCACGTGGTTCTGTATCAGCCGGAGATTCCGGAGAACACCGGCGCGATCGGACGCACCTGCGTCGGGGTCGGCGCCAAGCTCTGGCTGGTTCGTCCGCTCGGCTTTCAGATCGATCAGCGCCGGCTCAAGCGGGCGGGGCTCGACTACTGGCCGAACCTCAGCTGGGAGATCGTCGACGACTGGGATCATCTGCTCGACCGGATCGCCGAGGAGAACGGCGCCGCCGTTTCCGGAGAGCGCGGCTTTACGCGCCCCCTCCCCGGACGATTCTGGTTCATGACCAAACGGGGCGCGGCCGACTACACCCGAACCGAGCTGCGCCGGGGCGATGTTTTCGTCTTCGGCGCCGAATCGACCGGCCTGCCGCATGAGATCGTCGAAACGCACCCCGACCGCACCTTAAAGATCCCGATTCAGCCGGGGATCCGCTGTCTGAACCTTTCGGTTTCGGTCGGCGTCACCCTTTTTGAAGCGCGAAGGCAGGTTTACGAGGCGTAGCCGGTGACAGCGATAACTATCGATCCCGTTTTCCCGCCGGCTCGCGGAAACAACAGTTCGGGGTCGTTCGGCGCGCCCAACGAGGCGCGCCCGGCGCCCGATTTACACATTTCGGCGGCGCGCAAATCGCCCGCCGCGGCTCGCGGACAGGTTTACGAGGCGTAACGAATGTCGACATTCCCCCCCAATTTCCTTTTTTCTCTCCGGCTCGACGCGAAATCGGTTCCCGCGGGGCGGACGAGGCTGACTCCCGAATTTCTGGGCGCCGAATACGAGCTGCCCGTCCTGGGGAGATACGCGCCGCCGCGAACCGGCGCGTCCGACGCGGCCGGCCGGCCCGACTTTCACTTCCGATTCGGCTGGCGCGCCGACGGTCTTTTCCTAACGGTCATTCTGCGGGGGAAGAAGCGTCCGGTCGTCGTCGCGCCGCAGCGGCTCGAAACGAGCGATGCCCTGTCGCTCATGCTCGACACGCGGGACGTCCGGGTGATCCACCGCGCCACCCGGTTCTGCCATCGGCTCCTCTTCACGCCGATCGACCCGAAGAGCGACGCCTCCGGCGCGGCGCCCGGCGTCGTCTGGCTTCCGATCCATCGGGCCAAGGCGCATCCCAATCCGGTCGACACCGCCCGATTCGAAACCGCCTACGCGGCCAAAAAAGACGGCTGGCAGCTGTCGGTTTTCATTCCGGGAGACACCCTGACCGGCTACGATCCGGCGGAACATACCCGGATCGGAATGAGTTTCGTCCTGTTCGACAACGAGTTCGGCTGGCTCACCCAGCAGCTCCCCGACTATTTCCCCGTCGCCGAAGACCCGAGTCTTTGGGCGGCGGTCGACCTGGTCTAGCGGCGCGGAAGCCGATCCCGGCGATAAATTTCGGGAAGACGCAACCGGAAGATATTGAAGGAAATCCCCCTTAAGATAAAATAAAAGAGTATTTTTAACTTCCGGTCCGCCCGGCGCGTCCGTCGGACATTCGCGGCGGCGGATCGGCCGAAGAGAGCTTTAGATCCTATTTGAAAGGAGCGATGACGTGTCAGAGAGACTTGAAAAGATCAACGCGATGTTCTATCCGAAATCCGTAGCCGTGATCGGCGCTTCGGCCCGTGCCGGAAGCGTGGGGAACGACGTGGTCAAGAACCTGGTCGCCGCCTATCCCGGGACGATCTACCCGATCAACCCCAAGGGGGGCGAAATCGAGGGCCGCCAGGCGTACGCCAATCTGACCGACGTGCCGACCGACGTTGATCTGGTCGTCGTCTGCATCCCCGCCAAGGCGGTGATCGGCGTGGTCGAGCAGTGCAAGGCGAAGAACGCCAAGGGGATCGTCGTAATTTCGGCCGGGTTCAAGGAAACCGGCAAAGAGGGCGCCGCGATGGAAAAAGACCTCGCCGCCGCCGTTCAGGAAGCGGGAATTCCGCTCATCGGCCCGAACTGCCTGGGGATCATCAACCCCGAGCCGGGCGTCGCCATGAACGCCAGTTTCGCCAGCAAGCTCGGTCTGGCCGGTTCGCTCGCCTTCATTTCGCAGTCGGGCGCGCTCTGCACCTCGGTGCTCGACTTCGCGGTCGCCCGTAAGATCGGGTTCAGCAAGTTCGTCAGCTTCGGGAACAAAGCCGACGTCAAAGAGGTCGACCTTCTCGAATACCTCGCCGACGACCCCAAGACGAACGTCATCGCCCTCTATCTGGAAGACATCGGCGACGGCGCCAAGTTCACCGAAATCGCCCGCAA
>CACXFR010000234.1 GCA_902766935.1 uncultured Planctomycetota bacterium
CCGAAGCGCCCGCAATCTACGGCGCGGAACGAAGTCCTTCCCAGCGGACGCGCCATCCTTCGGCCGGGAATCCGGGCGCGGTTTCGTGAACCCCCTCTTCCGGCGGGTCGGGGGGCGTGAGCTCATCGGCGCTCTCGTCCCAGCCGGCGGCCATCATCGCCGCCGCGTAAAGGAGCGCTCCGTTCCCCGGCAGATAGAGGCAGGGACCGCCCAGACAGACGCCCCGCTCGTCGTAATCGTTGCGCGGCTCTTCGCTCAGAAGAAGATCGACCGCCAGGTTCGGAAGGCCCAGACGCGCCGCCGCCATCGCGGTCCACGGAAAATCCCACCCCCAGCAGCGGCTCCAGTCCCATTGGCGGACCACCTCGACGAGCGTGGCGCGGGCCGCGTCGGGATCCTGACCTTCCAGAGGAGGAAACTGACCGAACGCGCCGATCAGATCGGGATGTTCCCATGCCTTCCAGACCGGCCAGTCGGCGGTGCGCAGGTAAAGACCGGTCTCTCCTTTCGGCAGAGGCGCCATCGCGCGGGCGATCTTCGCCCATTCGGCGTTCGGCTCTTCCCCCAGACGTTCCCGCCACCGGTTCGCCCAGCGGAGTCCGAGCTGCCAGTAGGCCAGGTCGAACGCGGTGTCGGACGCGTAGCCGACCTCGCTCGGAGGCATCACGGGGGAAAGATGGTATCGGCCGTCGGCGCCGAGCCGGGCGTAGTCGGCCATGTACTCGGCGGTGCCGTCGATCAGTTCGGCCCATCGGTCGAGCGTTTCGCGCGTCGGACGGGCGCGGTAATCCAGTTCGGCGAAAAAGATCGGGTGCGGCTCTTTCCAGAGGAGAACCTGGTTCCCCGCCCACGGCGCGGTCCGCCCTTCCGGACCGAGACACTTCTGCCACTGAAGTCCGCGCATACCGAGCTGTTCGGCCAGCCGGCGCGCCGGTTCTTTGAATTTCCCGTAGACGGCTAAGGGGCGATCCGCCTCGTTTTCCCGCCCCCAGAGGAACCAGTGCGCCAGATGCCACCAGGTCATCTCCATGTGGAATCGGCCGCTCCAGGGGTCGAACGCCAGGAGCCCCGCTTCCGACGGCGGATAGGTTCCGGATGCGTTGATTTTCATCAGGTACTGCGAAAGGACGATCCGCCGTTCCAGCTCGAACCAGCGCGGATCGGCGCTTCCCGAAAGGTCGATCGCTCCCCCGCTCTGCCAGTAGGCTTCCCAGCGCGCGGCCGAGACGCGGCGCGCGGATTCAAATATGGAGCCGGCGGCGTCGGAAGGGGCGGGCTCCGGCCGCCAGTCGCGGAAGAGACGTTCCTTCTCTTCCGAGGGCGCGGCGCGCCCGGCGGGTTCCATGTTCCCGAACGAAACGACGGCGTCGAGCCGATCGGATTTCGACGTGAGCAAAAAGGCGTTCGAACCGATACGCTTAACGCTTGTGTCCGCGTCGGCCGCGATGCCGACGGTATAGTCGAAGTCGCCGCAGGCGCTTTCGCCGAAACGGCGCGCCAGGGTCAGGAAACCCTCCCCCTCCGAAACGATGTCGGTTCGATGCAGCCCGTCGGCGTCGAACCGTCCGGCCCAGGCCTCCTCGTCCGACGTGGGATAGGGAAAGTCGACCGTTACCGCCAGATCGCCCGAGGCGACGGCGGGGGACGTTACACGAAAGGCGACCGACGCGCCGACGCCGACCGCCGTCTCGACCGTGACCGGCGCGCCGCGGAAGTTCCATTCGGCGCGGTGAACGCCGGTCCATAAATCAAGATTCCGCGTAAGACCGCCGACCTCGCCGCGCGCGATCGGCGCCCCGTCGCCGCGGGCGAACCGAAGTCGGCCCAGATTCATCTTGTGGAGGGAGTCGCTCATCCATTTGAAGAGGTCTTCTTTCCCCGCGGGAAATTTGTCCGGCCCCGTATTGCGGCCGACCTGAAACGTGCCGGTTTCGGGAACGTCGCCGAGGGTTCTCCCTTCGGGGAGCGGAACGGCGAACCAGGCGCGGTAATCGAAAATCGAGCCGGCGAAGGTCTGCAGACCGGTTCCGTCGGCGTTAAAACAGAACTCGCCGCTGCCGAGCGGAACGGTCAGTTCCGCCGACTCGGACCGAATATCGTGGCGGGCGACGATTGCGCGGCGGTCGAGACGGTCCGCCGCTGCGGAGATTTGCAACACACAAAGGAAGAGCGCGCAGAGGAATACCGTTCGCAGCTTCATTTTCCGTTCCTTTCCCGAATCCGGTTGACCTCGTCCAGAATCGATCTCACTTCGGGGGTCGTCAGCTTTTCGGCGGCGGCTTCTCCCAGGCGCCGGGCGGCGCCGGCGTCCGACCCGCCGGACGTGTGAACGTCGTATTGCCCGGTGCCGTCGAGCGAAAGGATTCGGCCGTCGAGGACGAGCCGGCCCTCTTCAAGCCGGGCGTAGGCGCCGATCGGCGCGATACAGCCGCCGCGCAGAGCGGCCAGAAAGGCGCGTTCGGCGGTAACGGCGGCGTAAACCTCCCGGCGATTGATCTTCTCGAGAACGGCGAGGGTCCCGGCGTCGTCGGCGCGGCATTCCAGGCCGAGCGCCCCCTGTCCCGGCGCGGGAAGAAACTCGGGAGGAGCCAGACGCCGCGCGTCGTCGATTCGGCCGCCGAATCCGAGCCGCTTGAGTCCCGCCGCCGCCAGAATGACCGCGTCGTATTCCCCGGCGTCGAGCTTTTTCAGGCGCGTCTCGACGTTCCCGCGCAGGTCGTCGATCCGGACGTCTTTCCCGCGCAGACGATGCGCCAGCTGGCATCGGCGGCGGAGACTCCCCGTTCCGACCCGCGCGCCGTCGGGAAGCTCGTCGGGAGTCTTGTATTTCACGCTCACGAAAACGTCGCTCACCTCTTCCCGATCGAGCGTGGCGGCGAAGACCAAACCCGGAACCGGCTCGACGGGAAGGTCTTTCAGGGAATGTACCGCAAGGTCGATTCGGTTCTCCAAAAGGGCGAGCTGAATCTCTTTGGCGAAGACCCCCTGCGCGCCCAGGTTGAGGATCGGGTCGGTCCGGTTCCTGTCCCCCGCGGTTTTGACGCGGACGATTTCGGCGTCGATCGACTCCTTTTCGAGTTCCTCCCGAACCCGGTCGGCCTGCCATAACGCCAGCGCGCTTGAACGTGTTCCTATTCTGATTGCCATGCCTGACCCGCGTTTTATTTTTGAATACCGCCGTTCCGTTCCGAAAAGAAACGGACTCCACATAAAAGTATAAGGGAAAAAAGAATCTCTGAAAAGGCCGCGAACCGCGGCAGGTAATTCTGCCCCGCTCCTTTTGGCGGGGCCGGCCGCGGCTGC
>CACXFR010000235.1 GCA_902766935.1 uncultured Planctomycetota bacterium
ATCTCAGGCTGTTCTCCCGGACGGCCGTCTCAATTCTGACGGCGCTGAACATCCTCTGTCTTCCCCTTACCTGATCTTCCTCTCGCGACGCGGTGCGGACGGAAAACGGCGCGCTGCAGCATGACCGAAACCCGTCACAGATGTTCCATCGCGTAGAGAACGACGTTGACGCTCAGGTTATACGCGCTTTCGGGCGTGTAGCCGGGACAGGCGCTCTGCGAGCGCGCTTCGAGCGCGCAGCTGACGTCAAACGGCGAAAAGACGACCACCCACCGCCCGTCCTGTTTTATCCCGTAAAGACGGGGGGGTTCCGATTTCTCTTCCCAGCCGCGGCGCCCGGCGCGCGGACGGCGGACGGCGAGCGTCTTGATCTCTTTCCCGCCGTAAAGGGAACTGAAGAGGGGGTCGTCGGCGGGGATCGGCTCGAGCCGGGCGTCGGGAAAGACCTTTTTCATCTCGGCGGCGAACGAGTCGGCGAACGCCCGGCTCCCGCAGACGGCGTTGGCGAAAAGGAACCCGCCCCACGAGAAGTAGTCGTGCAGCGCCGCGGTCTGATCCGCCGAAAGCGAAAACGCCTGCCGACCGTGAAAGAAGAGAAGCGGCGCGCCCCCCAGTTGGTCCGCTTCGGGACGAACTTTCCGAACGACGGTCTGTACCGGGATCGTCTCGTTGATCTTTTCCATCAGACGCGGAATCGCGCGGGGCGCGCAGGAAGAGCCGCGGCCGAGCGTGAGGATCGCCGCGTAAAAGTCGCCGCGGCGCTCTCCCTTTTCGCCGGCCCGGCGCGCGGCCTCTTCGGCCGTCTCGTCTTTGTTCTTCAGTTCGCGGCCGGTCGCGTAGGCCAAAATGTTCTGCCCGATCGCCAGGGCGGCGTCGATCCGCGCCTCGACCGACTCGCTGTACTCGGGACCGCGGCGCAGGGGATCGGCGAGTTCCCAAAGGCACGAAAGGGAGACGGTTCCGCCGCCGTCGGACGCGGCGGGTATCAGAACGACGTTCGTGCGGCATCCCAGATCGGCGCCGTAGATCGGTCGGATATACTCCGGATCGACTTTCGCCTCGATCGTCCAGATCGGGTGGTCTTCGGGCAGGAGCTGAAGTCCCTCCCCCTCCCCGCCTTCCAGGATCAGCGCCGCCAGTTCGCGGAATCCCGACTCGAACGACTCGTCCCCGTCGAGCGCCTCGGCCAGAATGAACCCGCCCTCCTCGAGATACGCGCGGAGATTTTCGACCAGCGCCCGGCGCGCGGCGGGGTCGTCGGGCAAAGGCGAGACGCGCCCGGAAATCGAAAGGACAGGGGTCTGCCGGTAGTCTTCGGCCGCCGCGCGCGAAGCGTCGATCACCTGCCAGGTCAGGCTCCGCCCCCATGCCTTCTCGACGTGGCGCGTCAGGTGGTCCAGGTCGTCGGGATGACAGTTCCATTCCGCGGGCCGTTCCTGCGCGTCGTACCGCAGTTTCGAAACAAGAACCGGCCAGCGCCCCTTCGAAAGGAACAGAAGCGCGAACGACGTGGCGACCACGTCGAGCGTCTCGCCCGAGGCGCCCGCTTTCCACGAACGGGAAAGCTCGTTTTTGATTCCGAGCAGATAGTCGGCCCCTTCCCGGTACCAGTCCGCGCCGCCGAAAAAGCGGCGCGCCGTCAGCCGGCCGGTTCGTTCGAGCCCGTAAAGATAGTAATACAGATACGCGCCGCTCCCCGGATTGCTCCGAACCGAAAAGTGCTCGGCCAGCCAGTCGAATCCCTTCTCGATCCGCTCGCGGTTGCGCGGCCGGGCGTCGCCGTCGCAGCAGCGGATCCGCCCGTTCGAGACGGAAACCCCCGAAACGCGCAGCGCGTCGGAAACCCAAAGCGCGACGATCCCCGCGCAGGTCATGCTCCCCGTGCCGGTTCCGCTCGCGTTTCGGGCGGAAAGACGCCCCCCCTTTCGGTCGTAGGACGCACGGTATCCCCACGAGCCGTCTTTGTTCTGCAGACGGGTCCAGTACTCCTCGATCTCTCTCCAGGCTTCGGCGGGGATTTCGACCCCCGCCTTCTGCGCCTCGTAAAGCGCCAGGACGGCAAACTGCGAGTTCGAGTTGTCGGCGGCCGCGTAACTGAAATTCTGCCGGAGATCCGAGTAGGACCAGCCGCCGCTGTACGGGTTGTCGGTTCGGAACTGGCCGCGCAGAAGCGCTTCGGCGTTCTCTTCGATCCGCGCGAAGTACTTCTCCGGGTCCGCCTGACAGAAGACCATCGTCTGCAGCGCGATCGGATAGGTCTGCCGCTGCTGCATGTCGGGCGTGAACTGCTCGACGTAACGGAGCCCCCGGCTCACGGGCGCGTCGGCGGCGGTCATTCCCGACGAAAGAAGCGCTAAGAGACAAAGCGACGTGGTGCCGGGCGCGTATTGCCTGTAGGCGTCTTCCTCCCAGCCGCCGTCGGGCTGCTGACGGTCGATCAGAAACCGCGTTCCCTCGTCGATCGCCCTCTGAACCGCTTCGGGCGTCACACCGCGGGCCGCGGTTGGCGATGGGGCCTCCGCCGTCGGCGCGTCGGGGGCGCCGGCGTCGCCTCGCTGGGCGACGCGAACGAGGCCG
>CACXFR010000236.1 GCA_902766935.1 uncultured Planctomycetota bacterium
GGTCATCCGCGCCTTGACGGCCAGCCAGCGTTCGAGCTGCTCGTCGCTGAACTCGGGGGCCCGTCCCTCCTGGCGGCGTTTGAGTTCATCGTTGAGAATGTTGATGTACCCGTTTTCGGTAAAGGTGGTGACCAGGAGGGTTCCCTTACGCGTGACGAGGACGCCTGAATCGCGGTCGTCGGTCGGGCCGTCGTAAAGGGTCTGCGGCCAGGTCCAGGTCGCTCCCAGGTCTTTCGATCGGAAAAGGTCGACCCGCCCGAACGGGCAGACGTGCGCTTCCCGCGCCGAGGCCGCGACATACAGCTCGTGCGTTTCGGGATGAATCCCGACGGTCGGCCAGCCGTAGTAGATCCCCGGATGCCGGGCGATCAGTTTGATTTCCAGAATTTCGGCGGCGGGCGCTTCGGCGGCGTGAACGCGGCTCTTCGCCGTGACCAGAGACGAGGTCATCAGGCCGGCCGCCGTGGTTTGCAGAAAACGGCGTCGAGAGAGTGTCATCGGATTTCCTTTCGTGTTTTGGAAAGTTTGTATTCGAAACTGTCGCACAGGGCGAGCCAGCTCGCTTCTATCACGTTTTCGTCGGCGCCGACCGTTCCCCAGACTTCGTCGTCGTCTTTGCTTTCGATGACGACGCGCACGCGCGCGGCGGTGGCGGCTTCGGAGTTGAGAACGCGCACCTTGTAGTCGATCAGCGACATGTCGCGCACTTCGGGATAGACCGAGGTGAGCGCTTTGCGCATCGCGGCGTCGAGCGCGTTGACCGGGCCGTCCCCTTCGGCGACTTCGTGGCGGATGATGTTTCCGATCCGGAGTTTGACCGTGGCGGCGGTCTCCAGCACGCCGTTTTTCCCCGAGGTGACGTCGGTGTGGTAGTTGATCCTCTCGAAGTGGGGGAAGTAGATCCCCATCGTCTTGCGGACCAGCAGGTCGAACGACGCTTCGGCCGACTCGTACGAATAGCCTTCGCTCTCTTTGCGGACCACCACGTCGAGGATCCTGTTCAGGAGTTCGGGGTTGTCGCCGATCTTGTATTTTTCGGTCCGCGCGGCGATGTTCGACCGGCCCGAAAGTTCGCTCACCAGAACGTGCCGCTCGTTCCCGACGAGCTGCGGGTCGATATGCTCGTAGGAGGACGTGTTGCGGCTGATTCCCGAGACGTGCATCCCCCCCTTGTGGGTGAACGCCCCCCGGCCGACGTAGGGCTGGCGCGGGGACGACTTGACGTTGAGGACTTCGTCGACGAACTGTGAAAGACGGGTCAGGCGCGCGAGCGAATCGGGGAGGAGAAGGTCGTACGCGCCGTTCTTTTTCGTAAGGAGGTTGGCGATGATCGTGACCAGGTTGGCGTTGCCGCACCTCTCGCCGAACCCGTTCACCGTCCCCTGCACGATCGAGGCGCCGGCGTCGACGGCGGCCAGCGAGTTGGCGACCGCCATCCCGCAGTCGTTGTGGGCGTGGATTCCGACCGGAACCGACGCGGCGTCGGCCGCCGCGCGTACGCCGGCGGCGATCTCTTCGGGCATGCTCCCGCCGTTGGTGTCGCAGAGGTGGACCGTTTCGGCCCCCGCCTCGGCGGCGGTCCGAATCGCGCGGACCGCGTAGTCGGGATCGGCCTTCCAGCCGTCGAAGAAGTGTTCGGCGTCGAAAAAGACGCGCCGCCCGCGCTCCCTGAAAAACGCGACCGTCTCGGCGATCATTTCGAGATTTTCTTCAAGCGTGGCGCGGATCACTTCGGTGACCTGGAACGACGACGATTTGCCGACCAGGGTGACCACCGGGGCGCCGGAGTTCAAAAGGCTCGCCAGACCGGCGTCCTCTTCGGGCTTCAAACCCTTGCGGCGCGTCATGCCGAACGCGCAGATCGTCGAGTGTTCGAGAGGGCGGTCGGCGATCCGCGTGAAAAAGGCGGAGTCTTTTTCGTTCGAGGCGGGATATCCCCCCTCGATAAAATCGAAACCCATGTCGTCAAGCCGCTTGGCGATCAGAAGCTTGTCCTGCAGGGAAAAGGTGATTCCTTCGGCCTGGGCGCCGTCGCGGAGAGTCGTGTCGTAAATCTGAATCCGACGCATACGGTTCTGATTCTCTTTTCAGGGGGGGGACTCTCCGCGAACCCGCGGCGCGGCGCCCGGGAAGAGCCCCTTAAGAGGGTGCTTTCGCACAGAGGAGAGACTAAACCTATTATCCCCCGTTTACGCGGTTTGTCAATGCACTTTTTTCGGTTTCGGACGGAGGAAGCCGTACAGAAGAAGGAGCGGAATGAGGAGAAGAAGGACGCGGGGGACGATCGACGCGGTCAGCCCGACGACCAGGACGGAAACGTAAAGCCAGCGGGGGAGGCGGCTTAACTGCGGCCAGGCGAGCCAGAGGAGCGACATACAGACCGCGGTGCGGAGGAACGCCCCCACGGTCAGCTCGTCGCAGCCGAGGGCCAGGGCGGCCAGCGCCGCGATCCAGAGGATGACGGCGATCCACCCCGCTCTGGCGCGGAGCGGCATCTCGGGCCGGGAACGCTTGACCGAAGGCGTCATCACTCGGCTCCCTTTTTTAAGGGGTCGTTTTCGATGGTCAGTTCGTAGAGGACCGGCCACTCCTTCCCGGTAATGAAAAGACGGCGCCCGGCCCGGTCCCAGGCGATCCCGTTCAGGACCTTTTCGGGATCCCCTTTGCAGGTTTCGGGGACGTAGCGGGCGAAATCGAGAAGCTGGATCACTTCCCCTGTGGCCGGGTCGATCCGCGCGATCAGCGTCGTTTCGAAAATATTCGCCCAGATTTCGCCGTCGATCCATTCCAGTTCGTTCAGCCGGGGAATCGGATCGCGCCGTCCGGTCTTCGGATTCGTCCGAAAGACGCGGATCTCGCGGATCGGCTTAAAGTCGGCGGGACTGCGGAACGTGATCCGGTCCGTCCCGTCGCTCATAATCAGTTCGGCGCCGTTTTCGGTCAGCCCCCATCCCTCCCCCTTATAGGAGAGGCGTTCCAGGGGGCGGAGCGTCTTTTCGTCGTAGACGAAACAGGTCTCTTCGAGCCAGGTGATCTGGAAGATCTTCCCGTCGAGCGCCGCCGCCCCTTCGCCGAAAAATTTTCGGGGAAGCTTTTTCTTTTCGAGCGTTTTGCCGTCGAGCGAAACGCGTTTCATCGCCGAGCGGCCGTAGCGGCCGGCGCTTTCGTAAAAGAAGAGGGCGCCGTCGGCCCCGCCGCAGAAAAGGCCCTGACAGAACGAGTCGGCGTCGTGCGGGTATCTCCCCGCCGGAGTCAGGGTCACCCGCGCGGGAAGGGGAGAGCCTCCGCTTTGTTCGGCGGAAAGCTGCGGGGCGAAGAGCGCGAAGAGCGCCGCAGTCCAAAGCGCGGCAAGGCGCGCGGCGCGTCGCATCACCCGCCTCCCGCCGACTCGGCGCCGGCTCCCCAGAGGGCGCCGTAGCCGTTGTTGATATACTCGAGAGAAAGGAGGATCGACTGCCGCCAGTCGCGCCGGGCGAACGCTTCGCCGCTTTGGCGGAAGAGGCGGTCGTTTTCCCGGCGGTGCTGTTCGGAGATCCGCGCGCGGGTCGCCTCGTCCAGCTTTCGGCAGTAGCCGAGGAGCTTTTCGGCAAACGGTTCGGCCGGTTCGGCCGAAACGCGGCTGTAGGGGCCGCGTCCGAAACGCGCGTCGCGGTGCGGGCGGTCTTTCGGGGGAAAGAGGCTCTTGCGCGCCAGGGCGAAGAACGCCGCGATCGAGCCGAACGCAGCGGCCAGCGACAGGATCGGGAAAAGAGCCGAAACCTCGACCCGAAGGAAAAGGACGCTCATCAGAGTCAGGCCGAAGGCGGCTCCCAGCGCCCCCCACGCCGCGGGAGGAATCGGGTCGCGCTTGACCGCGGGCTTTTGTTCGCCGGTATGGTCTTCGGGGTCGGGAAGGTCGAGGACTTTGACCACGGTCACGGTGACGTTGTCCGGCCCGCCCGAAAGGTTCGCCAGGCTGACCAGCGCCTGAACCGCCTTGGCGGGGGGAAGGAGGGCGAGAATCTGCCCCATTTCGGCGTCTTCCACCTGACCCGAAAGACCGTCGCTGCAGAGGAGGAACGTGTCCCCCTTCCGGAGGGGGAACGGCCCTTCGAGGTCGACCTTCGGGTTCGAGCCGGGGCCGAGCGAGCGGGTGATGACGTTCTTCGGAATGTGGGGGGGAAGCTGCGCCGGATCGACCTTCCCGGAACGGGTCAGTTCCCAGACGAGGCTGTGGTCGAAGGTGATCTGTTCGTACCAGCCGCCGCGGAGGCGGTAGGTCCGGCTGTCCCCCACATGGGCGTTGAGCGCCCCTTCGGGGAGAAGGAGGAGGACGTCGGCGGTGGTCCCCATACTGCGGAACGCCTCGTCGGCGTTCCCCTGATTTTTGATCTGAACGTGCGCGTCGGCGATGGCGTCGCGGATTGCCTCGTGCGGGAGCTGTTCGGTCCGCTTTGTGTAGCTCTGCGAAGTGAGAAGAACGGCCATTTCGCTGGCGCGCTCGCCGGCGGCGTGCGCGCCCATCCCGTCGGCGACCATAAAGAAATGCCCCCGGTCGCGCCACAACCGTTTGCTGGCGGCGGGAATTTCGATATGCGCGTCCTGGTTGTTGGTCCGCTGCATGCCGACGTTCGAGACGGCGGCGTAGTCGAGGGAGGATGACCACCAGTTTTCGGCGGATTGCGAATCGTGAAGGCTCATAGATACCGGAGCAAAAACGAAATCAAAAAACCCACGGCGAAACAGACGCCCGCCAGCGCGAGAAACGCGCGAAGCGAAAGCGGCGGCTGAGGTCTGCCCGCAAAGCAGGCGCGAACTTCTTTTTGGAGAACTTTCCAGTCTTCGGCCGGGGGGCGTTTTCCGGAAATCCGCAGAACCGCGCAGCGGGTGAAGGGGGAATATTCG
The DNA here is from genome assembly GCA_902766935.1 of uncultured Planctomycetota bacterium. Classification (GTDB taxonomy): domain Bacteria; phylum Planctomycetota; class Planctomycetia; order Pirellulales; family Thermoguttaceae; genus RUG695. The sequence continues at coordinate 4,885 of CACXFR010000236.1, forward strand.
ACCGAAAGGGTAAGCCCCAGCGGCGGGAAGACCAGCGCTCCCCCCGCGCGGCGGAGGCGGGTCGGCGTTTCGGCCGGCGCGGCGGTCGAAGCGGCCTGCGGAGCGGGGAGTTCTTCCGAGTTGCCGGGCTCGGAGGCGTCTTCGGCGGCCGCCCCCTCTTTCGAGGCGTTCCACCGGGGAATCGGAACGGCGGGAATCGCGTCGAAATCGCTTTCGCTTAAATTATAAACGATGATCCGCCGGGAAAAAGACGCGTCGAGATAAAAAACGACCTGGAGATAGAGGAGGAAAAAGAGAATCAGGGCGAAAGCGCCGTAAAGGTCGAGCGAACCGAGCGGAATGACCGCCGGGCCGATATCGAAGACGACGATCCCCGAAAGCCCCAGGGCGAGGAGGAGCCGGTCGGCGCGCCCGCTCAAAACGGTCGTGTGCCGGCGCAGGCGCAGATGAAGGAGGTAAAGCAGATAGACGGCGAGGGTCGCAAGCGGAGCCAGATCATAGAGATAGGAAAGAATCATTGAGATCCGCCGCCCCCGCGGTTTTCGGCTCGAATCAAACTACGCCGCGATGAAAACGAGCGAATCTTTCCACCAAGGCCGACGATATCCGTAACTCATAGCGTGACTCCTTTCCCGAGACGAATCCAATCCGTTTTAAAAATAAGAGGGGCCGGGGGAAAATATCCCCGGAACCGGTATAAGTATATCGGAACGGGTGCGAATCAACAAGGGGGGTTTGGCGGAGCCGTCCGTACGCGCCGATAAAAAAGGCCGCCCGAAGGCGGCCGTCGGAATCAGTAGTGAACCGAGTCGTCTTTCGGGAAATCGCGGTGATGACTCGGAATCCGTTTTTTGGGAAGACGGTCGCCGTAAGCCGCTCTCGATTCTTCCCGCTGCTTATCGTCGGCATAATAGGTCAGCCAGATTCGGGAATCTTCGAGTTCGTCGTCGCAGTCGCCGATCCGCGAACAGTCCCAGTGATGGTAGACATCGGGCTGATCGGTTTTTTTGACGTCCTGCGGAAGGATTTTGTGGACAATGATTTCGTAGAGTTCGCGGTCCGAAAGATGGTCGGTGTAGTCGAGAACGATATTCTTTTCGTAAAGTTTGTTTACCAAGTCGTTCAGAAGCCGGGGGAGCTCTTCATCGGAAACCTTCCAGACCGGGGGGGGGATGAGTGCCGGTTCAAACCATTTGTAGACGGGGAGCGAGGGGGCTTTCTCCCACACGAGCATCGATGAGAAATATTGATTTTCTTTTTCTGTCGTCCAGCCGCTCGTATCGACGCGAGTCAGTGATTCGTCGGCGTAGGGGGCGAGTTCCGTCCGGAGCTCCCCGTTTCGAACAAGTTCGTCCGCTGAGGAAAAGGCGCTGTCCATCACTGAAATATGTCCTTAACTGCTAAAACCAAGTTGAATTTGAACATCGATGCTCGACCCGTATCAGAGTCGGCAATTAAAACTTTAATAAAAAGTGAAAAAAATAAAAGAAAAATTCCTGGGAAAGCGCGGCTTTTGTTAAACTTTGCGTGCGCGCCGCGCTTTTAACCGGCATAACCGTTAAAGCCGAAACGCCGGGGGGAAATCGGCCGCTTCCGCTTCTTTCGGCGGCCCGATTCTTTCCTTCGGAGGGGGATTTCCCCCGGGGAGCAAACTTTTTCGGTAAAAAAACAAAGAAAATAGGTAAAACAGCTTGTAATTTATCATTTTTAAGGTATAAAGATTTATGTGAGTTGTATCGGTCGGGACGGTCCCGGCCGCGGTTCGATTCTAGTAAAGTTAAGGAATTTTCAAATGAAAAAAGAGATTTTTGCTGACGGCATTGGCCAAATTCATTTCGCTGGCGGTATGGTCCGCTTCGACTTCATGACCCTTCAGCCGGGTCCCGAAGGCACCGCTCCGACCCCGGAATACAATGAACGGATCATCATGCCTCCGCAGGGTTTCCTGGGCGCGTTCAACAGCATGCAGCAGCTGATTGACAAGCTTCTCGAAGCCGGCGTTCTCAAGAAGAACGAAAACGCGGCGAAGTGATCATTTCGGTCCGAAATGCCAGTCGGCCCTTTTCGCGGAATTCCTCCTGCGAAAAGGGCTGATTTCTTTTTA
>CACXFR010000237.1 GCA_902766935.1 uncultured Planctomycetota bacterium
ACCGTCGACTTTTTCGGCCTGCGCGGCGGCGTCCAGAGCGGAACGACACGACGGCTCGGCCCCTGCGTCATATTTGAGCGGGTTTTCCCAATCGAACATGCCGGAGGCCGGCGCGGACGCCGCGCCGACAGAGGGGACGAACCCCGCGCCCGATTCCGGCGTTCGGAAACCGGACGTGTCCGGCGCGCCCGCGATCCCCTGCGTCAGGTCGGGGAAGAAGGCGTTCGCCAGCCGGCTCAGTTCCGATTCGCTCGGAATTCCGGCGAAAGCGGTCGGCGGGAACGCGCCGAAACTTTCCGGCGAACCCGCCGCGGTTTCCGGAGAAAAATCGTGTAACTGCGATTCAAGCTCCGAAAACGAATCTTCGTTCGGATTAATCGTAGTCATAGTATTCACCCACCTCTACATCTTCCAGGACCCCGATCGCGTCGTCGGCCAGGATCGCCGCCGAGCAGTAGAGCGAAAGCAGATACGAGGCCACGCCCTTGTTGTCGATTCCGCGGAACCGGACCGAAAGGCCGCGGGCGGCTTCGTTTTTGAGACCCGCCTGGAACAGGCCGATCACGCCCCGTTTCGCTTCGCCGGTACGAACCAGCAAAATGTTGGTCTTGCCGCTCTGGGACTTCGGCTTCTTCAGGCCGTCGACCAGGAGTTTGTCGGTCGGAACGACGGGAATCCCGCGCCAGGTCAGGAAGGTTCCGCCGGCGATGTTGGTGAAGACGGGGGTCACGCCGCGGCGGGTGCACTGCCGCTGGAACGCCGCGATCGCGCGCGGATGAGCCAGGTAGAACGACGGCTCTTTCCAGACCTTCGAGAGGAGTTCGTCCATATCGTCGGGGGTCGGCGCGCCGCTGCGGGTCTGAATCCGCTGGGCGTCGGCGGCGTTTTTCAGCAGACCGTAGTCGTCGTCGTTGATGATCTGGCTCTCCTGACGTTCGCGGAGCGACTCGATGGCGAGCTTGATCTGCTCCTGAACCTGATCGTAGGGGGAGCTGTAGACGTCTTCGATCGCGGTGTTGACGTTGATGATCGTCGAAAGGGAGTTCAGCTTGTACTCCCGCGGCTCGGCCTGGTAGTCGACGTATCCTTCGGGGATGATGTCGGTCTTCTTGGTGCGGCTGCAGAGGACTTCGAGGGGAGAGTTCTCCTCGACCACCTTGTTGACCCGATAGATACCCGAATCGAGCCCCTTGAATTCAAGGAACCGCGTCAGCCATTTCGGGGTCAGGGCGCCGAATTGGGGGGGTGTCTTGTTGACGTTCGCCAGATTGTACGCCGCCCGTGCGTTTAGCGCGTTAATCCCAACTTCTTTTTCGATGTTTTCTTTGGCCATTGTCATTTCTCCTTAATCTTTAAAGTGTGGTGCAAATGGTTTTGTAAAGCAAAAACGTTCGGCTTTCGCCTCCCACGCCGAATCAGAGCCACGCGCCCTCATGGGAGAACATAATATCTTTCATCGCGTCGATCCCGCCGGCCAGACTGAACAGGGGACCCGTGTATCCGATTTCACGGAGGGTTTTCGCCGCGAATAAACTGCGTCTGCCCGTTTTACAGACAAAAACGGTGTCCCGGTTCGGATCGAATTCGCGCAGACGCCGTTCGAGCTGGCCGATCGGAATCGGAATCGCGTTCGGGAAACGGAGCGCGGTTCGTTCGTGCGGCTCGCGCACGTCGACGATCATCATCGGAGTGCCGCTTTCGATCCGACACGCCAGATCTTCGGGCGCGATATTTCCGATCGGCAGTTCCGGCTCCGCCTCGACCGGCCGCCGAAAATCTTCGGCGTCGAAGTCGTCCATCGTTTTTATCGCCGGATTGCTCCCGCAGACCGGGCAGGCGGGGTTCTTTTTCGTCTCGAGCGTGCGGAACTGCAGACTGAGCGCGTCGACGATCAGAAGTCTGTCGGTCAGCGTCGCGCCGACCCCGAGAATCAGTTTCAGCGCTTCGGCCGCGCAGACGCTGCCGATCAGCCCCGGCAGAGGGCTGAAAAGGGCGGCTTCGCCGTCGGGCGGAAGAATGTCGGCCGGCGGCGGCGTGGGGCATAGGCACCTGTAGCACCCTCCCTCTTTCGGGTCGAACAGACCGATCTGCCCCTCGAAGCGATAGACCGCGCCGAAGATCCACGGAATCCCGAGAAGGACGCACGCGTCGTTGATCAGATAGCGCGATTTGTAACTGTCGGTGCAGTCGATCACCAGATCGTACCCCTCGATCAGCGAGAGGATGTTGTCGGCATCGATTTCGACCTGTTCGGTTTCGATCTGAACCGTCCGGTTGATGTTCCGCGCCGAATCTTTCGCCGAGGCCGCCTTCGGCCGCTTAAGGTCGCGCGCGGAATGGACGATCTGAGACTGCAGGTCGGTCGGCGCGACATCGCCGGGGTCGACGATTTTGATCTTTCCGACGCCCGCCGCCGCCAGATAGAGGATGACCGGCGAGGCGATCGCACCGGCCCCCGCCACGACGACTTTCGCCGCCTTCAGGCGTTTCTGGCCCCGCCCGCCGATTTCGCGCAGAACCAGGTGGTTTCGGTAACGGTCGATTTCACTGTCGTCGAGCCGAAGGGCGCAGGAGCGGAATTCGGGAATGATGCTCTTGCGGGACGCCCGTTTCGGAGCGAGCGTCTCGCCGCCGCAGGAATCGTCGGCGCAGCAGGTGGAATCGTCGCCGCAACAGGGAGAGTCGTCGGCGCAGCAGGGTGAGTCGTCGGCGCAGCAGGGTGAGTCGTCGGCGCAGCAGGG
>CACXFR010000238.1 GCA_902766935.1 uncultured Planctomycetota bacterium
GCCAATCGGGTTCCGAAGTTCAGCACCCGTCTGGAAAATCGTTGCAAACTCTGCGGCCGTCCCCGCGCGGTCTATCGCAAGTTCGGCGTCTGCCGAATCTGCTTCCGGAAGTTGGCGGACCAGGGTCTTATCCCCGGTGTGAAAAAGGCGAGTTGGTAATATTGGTAAATAAGGAGAATTAAATATGTATTCAGACCCTGTAGCTGATATGCTGACCCGTGTCCGTAATGCTCTCAAGGTTGAGCGCAACTATGTGGAAATCCCCTTTTCCCAGCTCAAAGCACGCATTGCCGATGTTCTGAAACGGGAAGGTTACATTTGGGATTACGAAGAAGTCGAAGACGGAAAGTTCAAGACGATCCGGATCCTTCTGAAATACGGTCCCAACGGCGAGCGGGTGATCCAGCACATCCAGAAAGTCAGCAAACCCGGACGCCGCTTCTTCAGCGGTCCGAAGGATCTGCGCCCCGTTCTCAACGGCTTCGGCATCACCATTCTGAGCACCAACAAGGGCGTTCTGAGCGACCGCGAGGCCCGCGAGAGCAACGTCGGCGGCGAGGTGATCTGCGAGGTCTGGTGATCAAAACGACCGCGGATCGTCAACGTAAGTAAAAAAAGAGAGTAACGACTTTGGTCATAACAACAATAGGATAAGTCATGTCTCGAATTGGTAAGAAACCTGTCATTGTTCCCGACGGCGTAACGGTCACGATCGCTGACGGCGTCATTACCGTCAAGGGCCCGAAAGGGGAATTGAAGCAGTCCTACCGTCCGGAAGTCGCGCTGTCGTTCGACGCCGACGCCAAGCATGTTGTCTGCGAACAGGTCGCCCAGACCCGCGTCGGCAACGCGATGCACGGCCTTTACCGCGCGCTGGTTCAGAATATGATCGTCGGAGTGACGCAGGGCTACGTCAAGAAACTCGAGATCTTCGGGACGGGCTATCTGATGGCGCTGGCCGGCGACGTTCTTCAAGTCCGCGCCGGGTTCGCCAACGAAATCCACAAGAAGATCCCCGCCGGTCTGAAGGTCACCTGCCCCGATCAGCAGCACTGCACCATCGAAGGGTGCGACAAGCAGCTGGTCGGTCAGTTCGCGGCCGAGGTCCGCGCGATCCGCAAGGCGGAGCCGTATCTGGGGAAAGGCCTCAAGTATGAGGGCGAGGTCATCCGCCGTAAAGAGAACAAGGCCGCCGGCAAGAAATAATCTGCCGGGTCGTTTAGACAATATTTCCGTTTAGAACAAACGTTCGAAACAATACAAGAAGGTTAAGTGGTATAAGCCGTGAGAAAGCAAAAGCGATTGAATATTCAGAGAACGGTCCGCAAATTCCGGGTCACCAACGCGGTTAAGCGTCATTCCAATCGGCCTCGTCTTTCCGTCTTCCGCAGCGCGAAGCACATCTACGCCCAGGTCATCGACGACAACGAGCACAAGACGCTGGCGTCGGCCTCGACGATGGACAAAGCGTTCAAGGCGCAGAACATCTACGGCGGCAACGTGGCCGCCGCCGAGATCGTCGGCAAAGCGGTCGCCGAGCGCGCGCTGGCCGCCGGCGTGAAAGAGGTCTGTTTCGACCGCGGCGGTCATAAGTATCACGGCCGCGTGAAAGCTTTGGCCGACGCCGCCCGCGCCAACGGACTCGACATCGGTCCGGCCGGCGAAGAGCCCGCCGCGCCCGCTCCCAAAAAAGAGAAGGCCCCCAAGGCGAAGAAGTAAGCGGAACATTCCTCAGGTAAATCACACAGAAATTCAAATAACCAATAGAGTGAGTTGTTATGTCAACTGAAAAGATTCCGGGCGAATTGATTGACAAGGTGGTGAAGATTCGACGCTGCGCTGCGGTTGTCAAGGGTGGTCGCCGTTTTAGTTTCGCGGCGCTGGTGATCGTGGGTGACCGTCAGGGGCGAGTCGCTTGGGGTTACGGCAAGGCGAATGAAGTTCCCCCGTCCGTCGAAAAGGCGGTTCAGGACGGGAAGCGGAAGCTCGTCAAGATCAACCTGGCCGGTTCGACGATCCCGCACGAAGTGATCGGAACCTTCGGTTCGGCCAAGGTCGTTCTGATCCCCGCCCGTCCCGGTACCGGGGTCATCGCCGGCGCGGCGGTCCGCGACGTCTGCGAAGCCTGCGGCATCTCCGATATTCTGACCAAGTGCTACGGAAGCACCAATCCTACAAACCTCGTGAAAGCTACGATTTCCGCCTTGGAAAGCCTCCGCACCAAGGGTGAAGTCGCCAAACTGAGAGGAGTGGAACTGTAATGAACCTTACCGCTGTCAATAAAGAGATTACCAAAAACAAGGGGAAGAAACGCGTCGGCCGCGGCAACGGTTCCGGTTACGGAAAGACCGCCGCGCGCGGTATGAACGGTCAGGGATCCCGCGCCGGGTTCTCCCTTTCGGCCGGTTTCGAAGGGGGCCAGATGCCTCTGGTCCGCCGCGTCCCGAAGCGGGGCTTCAACAATAAACGGTTCGCCGACGCGGTTCAGAGCGTCACGCTGACGACCCTGGCCGCCGCTTTCGACGGAAAAGAGGCGATCACGCCCGACCTTCTCAAGCAGCTGCGGATTGTCGACCGCGCCGCCGAATACGTGAAGATCATCGGCAACCGGGAGCTCGACAAGGCGCTGACCGTCAAAGCCCACGCGTTCAGCAAAGGAGCCCAGGCGGCGATCGAAAAGGCCGGCGGTTCCGTCGAGGTTCTTCCGCGCAAAAAGCCCGTCGTCAAAAACAAGATGAAGCAGAAAAAAGCCGAATGAATTTTGACGTGTTAATTACGGTAAATTACGTAGGATGTTGACGAGAAATTCAGCAGTCTTTGCCGGGCTGCTGATTTCTTGTTTATAACAATGATTGTTAAGAGAGGCTGATCCCATGTTTGAGAAAATGCGAACAATATTCTCGATTCCCGAACTGAGAAAAAAGATATTGCTCACACTCGGCCTTCTGGCGGTTTACCGCCTGGGGTGGAATATTATGCTCCCGATGATCAACGCCAAGGCGCTTCAGGGACTGGTGACCGGGAGTAACTTCTCGGAACTCCTCGAGCGGGTGGCGGTCTTCAGCGGGACGCAGCTCGACCAGATGACGATTTTCGGGCTGGGGATTATGCCCTACATCTCCGCCTCGATTATCTTCCAGCTTCTGGCGACGGTCTGGGAACCCCTTAAAAACCTCCAGAAAGAGGGGGAAACGGGCCGGAAAAAGATCAACGAATACACCCGCTACGCAACGATCGCGATCTGCGTTCTTCAGAGCTACCTCTACATTCAGACGCTCAACGCGCAGTCGCAGGTCGGGCAGCCCATCTTCTACGAAAACTGCGTGACCGCCTCCGGGTCGCTTCGGTTCTCGTGGCTCTTTATGGCGGTTCTGATCATGACCACCGGAACCGCGTTTCTGATGTGGCTCGGCGAGCAGATCGACGAATACGGGATCGGCAACGGGATCAGCCTTCTGATTATGGCGGGTATTCTGGCCCGCGCTCCGGAAGCGATCCACGACCTCTGGACGAAAGCGTCGTCGAACGGCGGCCTGACCCTCGGGACCGACTTCGGCGTCGAGACGATCGCGATTCTGATCCTCCTCTTCTTCCTGGTCGTCCTGGCCGTCGTCTTCGTGATGAAGGGACAGCGCCGGATTCCGACGCAGAGCGCCAAGCACGTCCGCGGCCGTCAGGTCTACGGCGGCGCCAGCCAGTATCTGCCGCTGCGCGTCAACCAGGCGGGCGTCATGCCGATCATTTTCGCCAGCTCCCTGCTTATGTTCCCGCAGTTTTTGGTCGCCTACATGGTTCAGCACTGGACCGACCCGACCTCCTTTATGGGGAAATTCTCGTCGGCGCTCAACGGGATCTTCAACCGGGAATCGTCGTTCTCCTACGTGCTGATGGAGATCGTCCTGATCTACTTCTTCTGCTACTTCTGGACGGCGGTGACCTTCAACCCGAAAGATATGGCCGAGAACCTCCAGAACCACGGTTCGTTCATCAAGGGGTACCGCCCCGGCAAACGGACCGCCGACTATCTGGAAAAGGTGATGATCCGCATCACCTACGTCGGGGCGGGATTCCTGGCGATCATCGCCATTGTCCCGACGATCATTATGGCGATGCTCCACGTCGACTACCGGATCGCCGGTTTCTTCGGCGGGACGAGCCTTCTGATCGCCGTCAGCGTGGTGATCGACCTGGTCGACAAGATCGACAGCCACCTGATTATGCGCAATTACAAGGGAATCATCGAAAAGTAACCAGTACCCGGCGCCTGGCGCCGGTTTGAAAAAAGGACAGAACAATGGGAATGAAAGTCGTCTTTGTGGGGCCTCCGGGAGCCGGAAAAGGTTCGCAGGCCGAACATATCGTGAAGAAATACAACCTTCTTCACCTTTCGACGGGGGATATGCTCCGCGCCGCGCGCGACGCCAAGACCCCGGTCGGTCTGAAGGCCGAGGAGTATATGTCGGCGGGAAAACTCGTTCCGGACGAGGTGATCATCGCGATCGTCAAAGAACGGATCTCCCAGCCCGACTCGGACCGCGGTTTTCTCTTCGACGGTTTTCCGCGCACCGTGGTTCAGGCCGAAGAGCTTGACAAGGCGCTCGCCGCCCAGGGAACGAAACTTGACGTCGTCCTGGAGCTTCAGGTTCCCGAAGAGATCCTCTTCACCCGGCTGGCTTCGCGCGGACGCGCCGACGACAAACCGGAGGTGATCCGCCAGCGCCTGGTTTCGTACCACGAACAGACCGCTCCTTTGATCGACTACTACGGAAAAGCCGGAAACCTTGTCTCGATCGACGGGACCGGCACGATCGACGAGGTCTTCGTACGGGTCGAAAAGGTCCTGGACAAGGTGAACGAAGGTTGATATGCCTCTGAAGACGGAGCAGGAAATCTTAAAGATGCGCAAGGCCGGGCTTTTGGTCTGGTCGGCGCATCATCTGATTTCCGAGATCATCCGCGCGGGGATGACGACCAGGGAGCTGGATGCCGAGGTCGACAAATTTTTCGCCTCAAACAGGGCTTTTCCCTGTTTCAAGGGGGTTCCGGGGCGCCGGTTCCCCTATCCTGCGGCGACCTGCGTCTCGATCAACGAGCAGGTCGTTCACGCGATCCCTTCCGACCGTAAAATCGTCGAGGGGGATATCGTCAGCGTCGACACCGGATGCAAGATCGACGGCTGGTGCGGCGACGCCGCCGACACCTACCTGGTCGGGGAGGTCGACGCCGAGTCAAAGAAACTTGTTGATACAACCCGAGCCGCGCTCATGTTGGCGATCGAAAAACTCCGAACCGCCAAAAAATGGAGCGACGTGGCCGGTCAGATGGAACGCTGTGTCAGAAAGAACGGATTCTCGGTTGTAGAGGTCTTTGTCGGACACGGAATCGGCCGACACATGCACGAGGAACCGCAGGTTCCGAACTACGTCTACAACAGTTTTCTCCGGTACGGGGATTTCAGTATCCGTCCCGGGGTCGCGATCGCGATTGAACCGATGGTCAACGTCGGTACCAAGCGGGTTCGCGAGGGGCGCGACGGGTGGGAAATCACCACCGCCGACGGCAAGCGGAGCGCTCATATCGAGCATTCCGTGGGGATCCTTTCGACCGGCCCGATCATCCTGACCGGACCGCCGACAACCCCCGAAGAAGAAGCGATGGTCAAAACATTTTTCCAGCGCTATCAGGGGAACTAAAAAATCGGGAAATCTTTAAAAAAAACCATTTTTTTAGGTTTTTCCGCCAAATTTGCAGAATTATCGGTTTTTCTGCCCCCTTGCAAAAAGAAAAACCTTCTGTATAATTCGCTAAGAGATTTTTTCTAGGCGCGGTGGCAGTATCTTTATACTGTCTTCCCGCCGCTGTACCTTCGGCTAACATAGTAAAAGAGTGCTGTCATGAAAGTCCGTGCAAGCGTGAAACGTATTTGCGAAAACTGCAAAGTGGTCAAACGGAAGGGCAAGGTCTACGTGATCTGCAATAATCCGCGTCATAAGCAGCGTCAA
>CACXFR010000239.1 GCA_902766935.1 uncultured Planctomycetota bacterium
CTATGCCGCATCGGCGGTCTGCGAAATCCCTCCGAAACATCCCGCCTTACCTGGGATAAGGTAAATTGGGAAACCGGCGCGATTTTGATAGAATCGCCGAAAACAGAGCATCACGCCGGGAAGGAGAGCCGCATCATTCCGATGTTCCCGGAATTGAAGAAGGAACTCAAGGCGCAATGGGAATTGGCTGAGGAAGGAGGAAGCCCGTACGTTCTTACTGGCATCAAGTGGGAGAATACGAGCCTATCCCGAAACTTCCAAAAAATCATTTTCCGCGCCGGCCTCCCCCGGTGGGAGCGTCTGTTTCAAAATCTTCGGGAGAGCCGCGCCAACGAACTCTGGAGCGAATACCCCCGGCACGTTGCCGCCGCCTGGATGGGACATAGCGAACGAGTCGCTATGAAACATTATCTCCAAGTTACGGACGAACAGTTTAAAAAAGCCTTGTCGGACGATGCTGACAACGACAAGGCTGATCGGGAATCCGGGAGGCGCGAACCCTCACCGGCGAACCCCGCGCCGCTGACTGAAAGTTGTCAGTGATTTTGTCAGTGAATAATAGGTAAAATAGCCGTTTTATAGTGAAATTTGGAGGCATCAAAAAAGACCGGAACCCCCCCTTGAAAAAGGCCGAAATGCCTTTAAAATAAGGGTCAAATGAGTTTAGGCCCCCTTCGTCTAGTGGCCTAGGACATTGGATTCTCAGTCCAGTAACACCGGTTCGACTCCGGTAGGGGGTATAGCAAGGTTTTCGGGCATTCGTTCCGAAAACCTTTTTTTATCGGGAACGCCTTTATTCAAAGGATCAAGCGATTGCCTTCTTCTTCTCCGGCCGACCCTCACACAAACTGGCGTTCACAAGGGCTTTTCTACTACCCGCTCAGTCTCTATTTTCGGGAGACGTTCGGCGCTCCCGTTCGCAAAATCAGCGTCGACGCCGGTTTTTCCTGCCCGAATGTCGACAGCACCGTTGGGCGCGGGGGGTGTATCTTCTGCGACAATCGAAGCTTCAGCCCCTCGCGGCGTCTGAACCTTCCGAACATCCGCGATCAGATCCGCGAAGGAATCGCTCGGATGAGCGCACGCTATACGTCTTCAAAGTATATCGCCTATTTCCAACCTTCCACGAACACCTACGCCCCGGCGGAGAAACTTGAACGCCTCTATCGGGAAGCGCTCGCCGAACCGGGAATCGTCGGTCTGGCAATCGGAACGCGTCCCGACACGCTGCCGGACGACGTTCTCGACCTGATCGCCGACCTTTCGAAAGAGACGTGGGTCTGCCTCGAAATCGGAGTCCAGACCGCCTGCAACGCCTCGCTCGACTTTCTCAATCGCGGACATCATTTCGAGGTGGTCACCGATGCGACGGTTCGCGCTAAATCACGCGGGATCCGGCTCGGCGCGCACTTTATTCTCGGGATCCCCGGCGAATCACGAGACGAGATTCGCCGCACTGCCCGGCTTACCGCCTCCCTGGGATTTCACTCGATCAAACTGCACAACCTCTACGTCGTCACCAATACGCCGCTGGCAGAGCTGTACACTGCGGGAAAGATCACATTGATCGACCGAAGCGAATATATCAGCTCGGTGGTTGACTTTCTGGAAATTTTTCCGCCCGACGTTGTGGTGGAACGACTGGCGGGAGACGCACCGAGTGAATTTCTCATCGCGCCACCCTGGTCATGCGAAAAAGGAAGAGTGAAACAGAGCATCGAGGAAGAATTCCGCCGCCGCGGTACATTCCAAGGAGCAAATTTCGGTTCAGAAGAGTAGTTCTGAAACAGCGGAAAGGACTTCGCCGATTGAGTCGTGAAAGACAAGGTCGCATCGACCGTCAAACCAGGTTTCGGTCTTATTGACAATCACATACGGGATTCCCGAATCGCACTCGCGCGGAAGAGACGCCGCGGGATGGACAACAAGGGATGTGCCAAGAACCAAAAGAAAACGGGCTTCCCACATCGCACGCCGTGCCGCGGCAAACGGAGCGGGAGGAAGCTCTTCACCGTAAAAGGTAATGTCGGGCTTGAGAAGCCCCCCGCAGCCGGGACAGTGGAGAACAGCGCCCACGGCAAGAGATGTTTGAAATTTGATGGCCTCAAACCGTTTTTCACAGTCGAGACAGGTCAGCGTACGGAACGTACCGTGGATTTCGGCGACCTCGGAAGAACCGGCTTTGTTGTGAAGAGAATCGATGTTCTGAGTGACGATCATCACTCTCTTTTGATATCTCTTTTCGAGTTCGGTCAATACCCGATGGCCGGCATTCGGTTCGGCCGCGAGTATGGCGCGGTAAACCGGAGCGATCGCCGCGTAAAACTGTTCGGGATGACGCTGAAAG
>CACXFR010000240.1 GCA_902766935.1 uncultured Planctomycetota bacterium
CGCCATGTCGAGATCGCCCCAGACCGCCGGCACCGCGGTGGCGACGTGTTTGCCGCTTTCAAGCACCTTGATGCAGTGGTCGGCGTGGCTCGGCGCATCGGTCGCGACGAAAATCGCTTCGATCGTGTCGTCTTTGATCATCTCTTCGAGCGAATCATAGGTCTTTTCGCAGCGGCACGCTTTGGCCAGACCGTCGCGGCGTTCGGGAATCAGGTCGCTGACCGCGACGACTTCGACGTTCGGATGATTCTGCAGACCGAACGCGGCGCCGAACTGGCAGACGCCGAACCCGACGATCCCCATCCGGACCTTCCGGTCCGATTTCTGCTGCCAGACGGAATTTTCGTCGATGTCGGTTTCGGTCTGGTCGAATCCGGCGATCGGCTGTTCCTGCGCCGACAGGGCGCTCCCGGCGGCCAGAAGCCCGGCGCCGAGCGCGGTGCGCGTCAGGAAATTACGGCGGGAAAGTTTACTCATGATGCAACTCCTCTTTTCTGGAAATAATTACGAACGTTGTTCAAAATCAAATTTTTGCGTTACATGTTTTTATTCGAGCGGAATCGTCTTTCCGGTCCGCTGCGACTCGAGCGCGGCGGTAAAGAGCCGGTGGCTGGCGGCCGCCTCGTCGGGCGTCACGCAGCCGGCGAAGAGCTCTTTCGGCGCGCCGTGGCCGATCTCGTAGAGGAACGACGCCCACATCTGCAAAATGGCGTCGGGGAACCCGAACTCGAAGATGCCGCCGGTAATCGTCTTAAAGGCGGTGTCGTAGCCCATGTCGATCTGCTGCCAGCTCTGGCCGGCGCCGCCGGTGTATTCCAGGACTTCGAGCCGGCGCGGATTCTTGGTCGAAAAGAACGCGCTCTTTTCGGTGCCGAGAATCTTCACCGTCCAGGTGTCCTTTTCGCCCGGGGCGATCCGGAACGTCTTAACCGTCAGCGGAAAAATATCGTCGGGCGCGGCGGGGTCGGCCGCCTCGCAGAAGAGGGTGGCGTTGTCCCACGTTTTGCACGGGACTTTCCCCCCTTTGCCGTCGGGCCGCTCGGTCACGAGTTTGCGGAGGATCGCCCGGACGTTCTTCGGGTACCAGCCGGCGCGGAACGGAATGTGGCAGGCGTGAATTCCCAAATCGCCCATGCAGCCGTATTCGCCGTTGAACTCGATCATCCGCTTCCAGTTGATCGGCTTGTTCGGGTCGAGGTCGCTCGAGTGGAGGAATCCGGTTTCGACTTCGATGATCTTGCCGAACTCGCGCCCGGCGATCATTTTGCCGATCGCCTGCACCGCCGGATAGAAGGGGAACTCGGAACTGCAGCGGACCAGAACGTTCGGGTTCTCGGCGACGGCGCGCATGATCGCGTCGTTGGCGGCCTTGTCGATTCCGAACGGCTTTTCGCCCATCAGGTGTTTCCCGGCGCGGATCACCGCCGAGTAGATTTCGGCGTGCAGGTTGTGCGGCACGGCGCAGTAGACCGCCTCGACCGCGGGATTGGCGAGGAGCTCTTTGTAGTCGGCCGTCGACTGGGCGACCGTCGGGAAGTTTTCTTTATACCAGGTGTGAATGGCGGGATTGGTGTCGCAGATCGCCACGAGTTCCGGACGGAGATCCGACTCGAGCAGATGGCACCAGCGCGCCGCGGCGCTGGCGAACTCGCGCCCCATCAGGCCGCCGCCGATGATTCCGAATTTAATCGTTTTCGTCACGTCAGATCTCCTCGATATCTAAACCGGCGGCGTCGGCGAACGCCGTCAGCCTCGCCGCGGCGTCGCCGAAACAGACCGCGTTGTGGTGCGGGCCGCCCAGTTCGACGTAGCGGGTCAGGAACCCGCGGACCGGCGCGTCGGGGCGGAATTTGAAATGGGGAACGCACAGCTGCGGCAGAGGGCCGAAATCCTCGATTTCGCCGTGCGCCATAATAATTTTATAGTTGTCGGACGCGTTGTAGTCAATAACCAGGGCGCAGAAAGTCGCCTCCCCCGGTTCGAGCGAAGTCAGAAGCGCCAGCTGCCGGTCGCGCGTGCGCGTGATCGGTTCGGGACGCGCCACGAGCGGGATCTTCCGGTCGCGACGGGCCATTGCCGCGTTCATCTCGCCCATGTGGCTGAAGAAGAGCGCCTCGCCGGCGAAATCGGTCGTGAAGATCTCCGAAAAGGTCGCCGCGCCGGTCAGCTGCTGGAAGATCCAGCTGCCCATCGTCGAGACGACGTCCCCTTCGCCGCCGAAACCGACCCCCTCGCCCATCATCCGGCTGATTCCGACGAAAGGAACGGTCGAGGTGCGCGAGTCGTCCCCCAGAGCGGTAAACTGATAGGTCAGGCCCTGCAGACGGTGGTCGGCGACGATGCCGCGCAGCGCCAGCTCGGCGCGGGCGGCCGCGTCCAGGTCGCCCGCCGTCAGGTCGGCGGCGACGTCGTAGACACTCTTATACTCGTCGACCAGAGCGGCGGCCTTTTCGGCCGGGGCGTCCGCCGCGCGGGTGATATACTCCTCCACCGGAACGACGCTGAACTCGGCGCCGAACTTGGCGACCAGTTCCGAGACATCGGCGGCGAAATCCCCCATCGCCGGGAACGGATACCCCATCAGGGCGAACCTGGCGCTGCGCAGATCGGTCGCCACGCGCTGGGCGGCGAAGGTGTCGCGGATCGACTCGAACGGGTCGGGGTCGGAAAGATGGCTGGTGAAGATTTTATACGGAACTCCGTAGCGGTTGAGCAGGTTCCCCAGGTCGTGCGAGCCGTGAACCCCGTGATTGGCGAACAGCTCGGCGTTGCCGTAGTTCTCGTCGACGGCGAAAAGCTCCTGCGTGTTCCAGATGATGATCGGCAGACGCGTCTCGACCAGCGCCGGCAGCGCGGTCTGGCTCGGCGAGTAGCAGAGGAAGACGACGACCAGCGCGTCGACGTCCTCGGCCTCGAAACGGCGGACCTCGCTGCGGATCGTCTCGCGGCTGTAGACCGCCTTGCCGAAAAGGACGTCGTTCTCCTTTTCGAGCGCGGGGATCACCGCGCGGCGGATCCAGTTTTCGCGGTCGGCGCGCAGCTCCGGCGCCAGCGTCTCGTAAAGTTCCAATGAAAGCGCCAGAAGCCCGAGTTTCGGGCGGCGCGCGGTGCAGACCTTTTCCTGTAACATAATCGCTCCCGGGGCAAACCGAAAAACGCTCCCTTCGGAGGGGGCTTTTCGGAAGGAATACGGTTTTTCCCGGCCGAAAGAGCCGGCCGGGGGACATTTCTCTGTCCTTCTATTATATCCAAAACAATTCTCCTTTTCAAATTCTCCCCTTCCCGCGCTCCGCCGCAAGAGGCGGATGGGGGAAAAATCGGTCTTTTTCGGGATTTCGGGGGGTAAAAACGGGGGAAAGAGGGGTTCCGACAGCCGGAATTTTCGGAAAAATCGGAAAATCTTCTTTATTTTTACATTTTTAAAGCGTTCCGGCCGATAAGACCAGTAACAGCTATTCCCGCGGAACGTGCCGGGACGCCGGCGCGCGCCGCAGACTGCCGAAAACGGATTGGAGCAGCGTGGGAATCTTTGCTGTCCCTTAAGAGAGCTCCGCGCATTCAAAGGGGCTCGAAGAGAATCAGGTAAGGAGACCTTCAGCAATGAAAAAACTGCACTTTTTGAAATGGAATCGGCGCGGCGGCCGCGTCTTGGCGGGACTCTTCTTCTGCCTTGCGGCCTGCGGCGCTTTCGCCGCCGACGACGGCGCGGCCGTCTCGTTCTCCCCGCTGGGAACCAGCCGTCTGAGCTGGGTCCGTCCGGGTCAGGCCCCCGCGGTACCCGCGCCGGCCCCGGCGCCCGTCCCGGCC
>CACXFR010000241.1 GCA_902766935.1 uncultured Planctomycetota bacterium
CTTCCTCTCGGATTTACGAACCGAAAAGAACTTTCCCCCTTTCGGGGGAGAGCTTTTTCTTCCGGTACAAGCCCGAAGCGGGGCGGCGCCCGAAAACGCCGCCCCGAAAAAAAGCAGGCGCCCGAAGGCGCCTGCGCGGAAGAATCAGATCGACTTGCTTTCGCCGCCGTTGGCGGTTCCCAGCGCCCCCCAGACGCCGTAGGGGGAACGGCCGGAGAGCCGTGGCACCACGTCGAGCCCGCCGTCCGCCTCACCGTCGCCGGTATCGACGCTGTTGGTGATGAAGCGGACCGAACCGTCGAGCATCGAGGCGTTCACGCCGCCGGCATGGCTGCTCCGCGCCCCGCCGGCAATCGAACCGGCGTTTATGAACGTGACGGAGCAGAAGACTTTGGAGTTCGGCGGAAGGATCGTCGTAAACCCGGAGAAAAGAGGATTGCCGGCAAACCATATCGTTCCGCGGTAAGTCCCCTGGTGACCGAAACCGCTTCGTCCGCGCGTCGGATCGTCGGAATCGACCAGGTTGAGACACTCCGAGGGCGAGTAGCTCGCGGAAGTGAGAATCTGCGGAATAGCTTTCAGATTCTTGACTTCCTCTCCCTGGCCTTTGCGCCAGGGCGCTTCGCCCGAAATAAACTCACTGAACGCGATGGTGTTCGATGCGCCGTCTTTAATCCCCGAAAAGGTCTGCCAGTAGTGCGAGCCGAACGGCGCGCGACGGGCAAGCCCCCCGTTTTTCCCATTCGCGGTCTTCGGATTGCTCCACGCGTCGTTCGTACCGGCGGCGCCCTGCGCAACTCCCTCGCCGTAGGCGTCGCCGTAGCAGAAGGCGTAGGAAGAGGGACCGACGTTCACTTCTTCTTCCGTCGCGGTGTGCGCATCGATTTGGATCTGCGCATCGTCAAAAACTCTGATCTTCCCCCCCAGCGGATCGGAAGGACAGGCGAGCATTGTCATCGCCGCTCCCCCCAGCCCCCAGTGGGGCACAGGGCAGCCGTTATAACCGGGATAGGCGCGAAGACAGCCTTCGCCCATCGGCAGCGTGATGGGAGAGTTAGTTATGCCGTTCTCCTTGATACGGGTCGCGGTTTCGACAAACCGGTCCCAGATCTGGTTCTGTTCCATAAAAGGCATCAGCATCACAAAGCCGCTGACAACCCCGACACTATCGGCAATCGTTTCGCCATAAGCGGCCGGCCCATACCCGCCGTAGGCGGTGTTCGCCGCCGGAAAGGCGCCGTGCGCCTCGGCGTAAGTGTTCACCGCCAGCGCCAGCTGCTTTAAGTTGTTCGCACATTTCATCCGGCGCGCCGCTTCCCGAGCCGCCTGAACCGCCGGCAGAAGGAGCCCGATCAGGATCCCGATGATCGCGATCACGACCAGCAGTTCGACCAGCGTAAAGCCGCTCTTCTTCTCAAAGGGTTTAATCATTTTCAGTTTCTCCGAATAAAGGAAATGAATAAAAAATATGGAATGAAACACTTCGGGGAGAAACCTCCCCGTTTTTATTTTCCGTCGGCTACTCGGCCGAGACCGTCTCGCTCCCCAGGTCGATAACGATGAACCCTTTCTGTTTTTTCGGGATCGAAACCTTAAAGGGGCTCTCGTCCGGATCGGAGAAACGCTCGTCGAGCTGGTTTTCGGTATTCCCCGCCACGAAGTTGCCGTTTTCATCCTGCTTGACCGGCGGATCTCTCTTTTCGACAAGAAGAACGCCTTCCCCCTCGGGCGCCCCTTCAAACCCGCGGGTCATCAGCTTCACCACGCCGTCGGCGTTGGAAAAAGCGGACGTCCGCCATTTGGCGAGACTCTGATCGTTGTAGCGGACGACGACCTGTACCCCCTCGACCGGGGCGCCGTCTTCAACGACTTTGAGTTGAATCGGATGAATCTTCGGAAACCCCTCGGGATAATCCGACTTTTTGCATGCCGCAACGAGGCAGAGAGAAGAGAGGAGAACTAACAACGAAACGGCGTACTTCGACATCGCCGGCCTCTTGCTTTCCTGTTTAATGGACAAAATTTTAAATCGTTTCTTTTCCGGAGGAACATCCCCCGAATCTACTTTTTTCTAACATATCGGGAAATTGCGGTCAATCCCCCTTGTCTGAAAAATACAAATTTTCTCAAATATCCCGGAAGACGGCGCCGATTTACCCGCAAAACGCTCCCATTCGGCTCAGAGCGAGGCGCTCTCCCCGCCGGCGGCGCTCCCCAGCGCCCCCCAGACGCCGTAAGGGGATTTTCCGCTGTTGCGGGGCGCCTGGCCGAGCCCCGAGTTCTCGGCCGTCTCCCCCGTGTCGACGCTGTCGGTCACAAAGCGGACCGCGCCGTCGAGCATCACCGCGTTGACCCCGCCGGCATGGTAGCTCCGCGCTCCGCCGACGATCGGCGCGGCGGGCTGAATGTCGACCGAGCAGAAGACCCTCGAGTTCGGGGGAAGGATCGTCGTGAACCCCGAAAAGACGGGACAGCCGACATACCAGATCCGCCCGCGGTACGCCCCCACGTAGCCATTTTGGTAGATACCCAGCGAGGAGTCGTTCGGATCGACACTGTTCAGACACTCGGCCGGGCGTACCAGCGCCGCGGGAACGACCTGCGGCGTATGTTTCAGATTCCGCGCGGCTTCATAACGCTGCTCCACGGTCTTAGCTTCCCAGGGCGCTTCGCCGGTGATCGTCTCCGAGAAGGCGATCGTGTTCGAAAGCCCGTCCTTGATCCCCGAAAAGGTCTGCCAGTAGTGCGAGCCGAACGGCGCGCGCCGCGCGGTTCCGTTGTTCAGCGCCGAATACTCTTTTGAAATGCCGAAATGCGCCGTCGCCGCCGCGCCGATATGATCCAGCGCGTCGCCGTAGCAGAAAATATAACAGGTCGGAGCGACCGAACCTTCTTCCTCGGTGCCGTAAATGCCCGCAAGAACCCGCCCCTCGGCGTAGATCGATGCTTTCCCCCCCATCGGGTCGGAGGGACAGCCGAGCATCGTCATCGGAATTCCCCCCATTCCCCAGTGGGGCGTGGGACACCCGTGATACGGAGCCGTGTCAGAACGCTGGGTTGTCTTCTCGCCGAACGGAAAGGTGATCAGGCCGTGCGTCTCGCCGTTCTCTTTGATCCGGTCGGCCGTCTCGACGAAACGCTCCCAGATCCCGTTCTGTTCCATAAAGGGCGTCAGCATCACCAGACCGCTGACACAGCCGACGTTCCCGGCATACCGAACCTGACCGTCGGCCCCAGGCTGATCCCAGCTCCAGGTTGAGCCGTAAAACGTATAGGGACCGTACCCCCCGTAGGCGGTGTTCGCCGCGGGAAACGTCCCGTTCGCTTCGGCGTAGGTGTTCACCGCCAGCGCCAGCTGCTTTAAGTTGTTCGAGCATTTCATCCGGCGCGCCGCCTCCCGCGCCGCCTGAACCGCGGGGAGAAGAAGTCCGATCAGGATCCCGATAATCGCGATCACCACCAGGAGCTCGACCAGGGTGAAACCGGTCTTTTGTCTTTTCACCGCATTTTCCTTCTGAGGCTCTGAGAAAAAACGCCGGACGGGGAATCCGGGAAAAACGGCGGCTCTCCGCTTCCGCAACCGCCGCTGCCGCGCTGAGGGAACTGTAGCCCGGCGAAACAGGAAAGCGGCGTTTTCGACGCGCGGGAAGCGGCGGCACAATGTCCTGTGGATTATGAACCACGGGCAGTCGCCTGTCAAGCGAAATGTCACGTTATTTTTCGGCCGGGGCGCATTTTCCCCGGATCGATTCCGAAAATCGTTCGTCGGCGGCGGGTAAGACGGCGGCGAAAACCGGAAAGGAAAACGAAAAAAAAGAAGCTGAGTTAAAACAAAAAACCGCGCAAAGAGGACCTGCGGTCCGCGAGCGGAAAAGCCGTGAAGGAGAAGTCTCTGAGATGACGGTCGGGAGAGGATGAAGATTCGGAGGTCGGCAAGGTCCGAAGAAAGGAAGGGAACTTCGGACCTTGTCCCGAATCAGTTGTTTATCCCGCA
>CACXFR010000242.1 GCA_902766935.1 uncultured Planctomycetota bacterium
GCAGGCCGAGATTCGGCCGCCGGTTTTGAAGGTCGAGGCATTCGGATAGGAGATATGTTTGTACCCGTCGTAAAAAACGCAAAAGAGTCGTCCGTCGGCGAGCCGGCAGATGTCGGGGAACGCCTCGTATCCCCCCGCTCCGCCGTCGCGGGTCACGAGGACGAAATCCTCCCCCTCGATCAGTTCCTGAGTGTATCCCGGCCTGACAAGGAAAATAACAAGAAAAATGGCCATGAGGAACGTCTTCAAATAGCGATTCATGTTCTATCCTCCGTTTGCCGGTTTTTCCAAAATTTCGGGAATTTTAAGGTTTTAGGGAAGCGGCGGCTCCTGAACATACAACTTCTGATAGACACTCTCCCCCATCGGAAAAGCGCGCCGGATGAACGCGCGGAAGCCGCCCGCCTCAACCGGTCCTCCGCCGCCATTTTAGCCGCCGCCGAATCCTTTCACAAGAGGATCGGAAAGATTATTCCCGCGATTCTTACGGCAACGATTCTTTCCGTTCATCGGCACGCCGCCGTCGGCCGCCCGTGCCTTTTCGCCGTTCTTCGTTTCCTTCCTCTTTACGGTTCCGCGATTCTGTTCTTAACGAAGTCCAAAAGCCACGCGCGGGCCTCTTCGTACTTTTCGCCGTCGGCGTGCGCCAGGTTCGGTTCGACCAGGATTTCCTTATCCGCCGCCGGAATCGCGTTATACGCCGAAAAAACCGAAGCGGGCGAACAGGTCACATCGATCAGCCCGGTTGTCACGCGGATCGGAACATCGATCTTCCGCGCGAAATTGACCGCGTCCATATAGCGGGACGCCTCCAGAACGTCAGGGTTGTTCCCGCTGAACGAATAGAGAAACGGCCAGCCCGGCGCGCGTCCTTTCAGATGGCCGGCGTGATCGCAGAGCGCCGGCACCGACGCGACCGCCGCTTTAACATTGCGGTTCATCGCCGTCAGGATCAGCGCCGAGGCGCCCCCCTGGCTCGTTCCGATAAAACCGATCCGATCCCGATCGACGAACGGTTGTTCGGCGAACCAGTCGATCGCGCGGTCGATTCCCAGATAGGCCGGGCGGAAGAAGTAAGTCTCGCGGTTTTCCGCGCCGACGTAGCAGTAGCGCATCCCGAGCGCCTCGTTAAATTCGTCGTGAACCTTCTGCCGTTCGCCGGGGTCGATCGGCACCGGATACGGAAAGACGTTCATCTCCAGAACGGCGAACCCTTCCTTCGGAAGCGCAAGATCGGGTCCCTCCCCGGGACCCGCACCCGGCACACTGATGATCCCCGGAAAAGGCCCCTCGCCGACCGGCTTCGAAAGGAAACCGTAAACTCGTTTCCCTTCAAGGGTGGAAAAACTGACCTCGAACACCTCGATCCCGCCGTTCGAAAGCTCCTCGATCGGCGCCGCGCGAGCGTCGAGCGGAATCTCGCGAACTTCGGCTTTCCCCGCGTCCCAGAACGCGTCGAAATCGTCCGGCGTCCCCAGCCCCGGCTCGATCCCTTCCGGCGAAAAGAGGAGCCCCGCCGAGCGGTGGACGTCCCCGCCGATCTGTTCTCCCGACGCGGTCACTTTGATCAGCATGTGTCCCGGAAACGAAAGCGTGGTGCGGAACACCGCCGGATTGGCGTCGGCCAGGTTGAACTCGTGCCACTCCAGCGTCTCGCCCCCGTCGTTCGTCACGCGGACGTAGAGCATGCCCTCGCGCGCCGCCTCTCCCGCGGGATCGGTCACAGTCATCGTCACGGCGATCTCGTCCCCCGCCGCGTAAATCTGACCGGCCGGTTCGAACGCGAAGCGGACGTCCCCCTCGCCGGCGGCGGACCCCGCCGGCGAGGGCAGGAGCGCCGCGCACAAAACCAGAACGAAAAAAACGGCAAATCTCGCGTGTTTCATTATTGATCTCTCCGGGAAAAATCGAACGGTCACAGCGTCTGCTCTTCCGATCCGAAAATCTCGACCCCGTTTTCGCGGGCGAACTCTTTCAGGTTGTCGCGCGAGCGAAGGTACGCCGCCTCGCCCGGCATATGCTCGATCATGAGCGGAACGTCGGCCGGAAGGGCGGCGAGCCGCCGCAGGGCGGTTCCCCAGTCGACCTTCCCTTCCCCGCAGACGCACTCGACGAAATGAATGTTCTTTTCCGCCTCCCAGCGGAGATCTTTGGCGTGGCAGCTGACGAGCATCCCGCCGAGCCGGTCGAAGACGTCGTTGATCAGCTCGGTCGTTCCCCAGAACTTCTGCGGGGAGTTGACGATGTTGCAGATATCCAGATGGACCCCGAACTGCGGCCGGTCGATCGCCGCAATCAGGCTCAGATAGGAGTCGACGTCGTACGGATACGCCCAGCCGCTCATCTCGTAGGCGAACTTCGCGCGGCGCGGCCTGACCGCGTCGATGATCTTTCGCGCGTTTTCGACGGCGCGGTCGAAGAACTCTTCGGTCAGGTTCCCCGGATCGGGCCCGAACCATGGCTCTTCGGCCATCGACCCGGCGATATCGACGCAGCAGCGCGCGTCGAGTTCGTCGGCCAGCGCGAGCCCTTCGGTCACGTAGTCGAGGTTTTTCTTCGCTTTTTCAGGATCGCGGTCCATCAGGTTGACCCAGCGGCCGACCTCCGAAATCACAATATCATGCTGCGCCGCCGCCGTAACGATCGCGTCGATCCGCGCGCGGTCGTCGAGCCGGCAGCCCGGCGCGTAGACCGCGCCGTAGCCGAGCTGGCGCGCCCGAAGCGCCCACGCCTCGGGATCTTCGTCAGAACAGAACAGGGGGGCGCCCATACGCACCGGGTGCGCGGCGGGGGCGGTCTCATTTCCGCCCGCCCCGCGGACCGCCGGAAGAAGCGCCGCGGCGGCGGCGAATTTCAAGAAATCGCGGCGGGAACTTTTCATCGCAGTCTCCTTTGTTTTGAATCAGGCAAATTCGAGTTTGATCAATCCGTCTTTAATGACGTAATGTTTTCGCACGCCCATTTCGTTCATCCACGCGCGGGTCTGAACCGTCTTCCACGGACCGGTGTCGCTCCCCTGTCCCGGCGGGTTGTTGTCCCAGAGCCATTCGGGCGCGCACCAGAGGCAGGCGGTCGGCCGGACCAGGTCGTAGAAATCGCGCGTCACGCCGTTCTGCCCGTGATGCGCCATCTGCACCACGTCGGCTTTGAACGCCTCGGGGGGGATTTTTTTCAGAAGCGCCTCCTGCCCGTGGATATACAGATCGCCCAAAAAGAGAATCGTCGTCTCGGGCGTCCTGACGCGGTAGAGGATCGACGTGTCGTTGATCGTCATGCCCGGCTTTTCCATATCGAGGTCGTCCAGATCGTTGAGCGCGGTGATCTCGACCGATCCCAGGCGGAGAGGTTCTCCCTTCGGCATCTTGGCGACGTTTTCCAGTCTGCCGAACGCTTCGAGAATCTCGACCGAAACGTCGTGCGAGCCCGCCTCGAACCGCGCGATCCATTCGGGGGTCGGAAAATCGCAGTAGACCTGCCCGATTTTCAGCGCGTCGGGATACCGGCTGACGATCGTCGCCAGGGCGTGGGCGTGATCCAGATGGATATGCGTCAAGAGCCAGTAATCGACACGGCCGTCCGGATGGATCTCCCGAATCTTATGAAGGAGGTAGTCGGCGTCCTGTTTCATTCCGCCGTCGATCACCACCAACCGGTCGCTGTCGGTCAGCAGAATATACGATTCCATCTGCGAGCTCGACTGATTCGGGAGCTGCCAGAGGGTCAGCGCCGTTTTCTTTTCGCTCTCCTGCGCCCCGGCTGCGGCCGCCGCGCTTCCCAAAAGGGGAACCGCCGCCGTCAGCCCCGATTTCAACCATTCTCTTCTGTTCATTGTTTAACCTTTCTTCTTTTTCGGCCGCGCGCCGGAACCGGCGCCGCGGGCGGATACCACCCCCTCATTGTAAGGAAAAGAAGCTCAAAAATCCATAAGCCCCGAAAGGCGCCCGTTAAACGAAAAGCGCCCGGCGGGAAGATCCCCGCCGGGCGTCGAAAAAAGCGCGCGCGTTTCCCCTTTACCGCGCGTCGAAATCGAACCACTCGTATTCGTCCCGGTCGTCCGCCGCGAAAAGAGCAAACGCCGCGCCGTGCGCCGTTTCGGCCGCCGCGCCGCTTGTTTCGGCCGGAAGGATCGCCGCGGCTTCGAGCCACGCGTTCGGATCGATCCCGTACTTGTCATAGAAGCGGTCCGCCGTCACCTCGGCGCGGGTCGTTCCGTAGACATTGGCGAAAAAGGTGAAGTCCTGAACGTTCAATCCGTTTCCGCTCATCACGTTAAACGTTTCGGCCTTTTCGTCTCTGAAAGGCTGCGACGCGGTTCCCAGCCCGTAGTTGTTGGCAAAGAGGGTGAAGTCGACGACGTTGACGCTCCCGTCGTCGTTGCTGTCGAACCGGACCGAAAAGAGATTCAGACCGGTCAGCGCCGAGGCGTCGCTGCCCGAGCAGCGCGGCGAACCGTTGATCGACTCGCCGTTTGCGCCGAACCCGGCGTTATAGGCGGTAAAGACGCCGTCGGCGGGAATCGCGACGCCGCCGGTCGGGGTCGCCGTAAA
>CACXFR010000243.1 GCA_902766935.1 uncultured Planctomycetota bacterium
GCGCAGTTTGTAATTGACCGTCTTCTTGCCGAGTCCGGCGTCGGCCAGCTGTGCGCTGATCAGCGCCTTGAACTCGGCGCTCGGGGTACCGTCGTATCGGCCGCTGTTGACCGCGGTTCCCAGTTCGGTCATCGCTTCGGTCATCGCGGCGGGGTCGAGTTTCTCCCCATCTTTGGCGACCACCTGAATGATCGGCAGATTGAACTGGCGGGCGAACTCAAAGTCGCGCGTATCGTGGGCGGGAACCGACATGATCGCGCCGGTTCCGTAGGAGATCAGCACATAATCGGCCACCCAGATCGGAACCGGGGCGCCGTTGACCGGATTGCGGGCGTAGGAACCGGTAAAGACGCCGGTCTTCGTTTTCGCCAGATCGGTACGATCCATATCCGACTTAAACGCCGCCTGCTCGCAGTATTTCTTAACCGCCTCGGCCTGTTCGGGCGAGGTCAGGCGGCCGACCAGCGGGTGTTCGGGCGCGATCACCATATAGGTCGCGCCGAAAAGCGTGTCAGGCCGGGTGGTGAAAACGCGCAGAACGTCGTCGCCCGGTTTGCGTGGGTAACCCGTCTTGGCGCGGTCGGATTTCCATGCGTCGAACGCGTCGTCGCCGGGAATCCCGGCGTCGGACGAACGGCCGATGAAAAAGTCGACTTCGGCGCCGGTGCTCTTGCCGATCCAGTTGCGCTGGAGAAGTTTTATGCTCTCCGACCAGTCGAGCCCGTCCAAATCGTCGGAGAGACGGTCGGCATAGGCCGTAATACGAAGCATCCACTGGCGCAGCGGAATCCGCATGACCGGATATCCGCCCCGTTCGCTCACCCCGCCGATCACCTCTTCGTTGGCCAGCACCGTGCCGAGTTCCGGGCACCAGTTTACCGCCGCTTCGACCTGATACGCCAGACGGTGGTCGTCGACGTATTCGCGGACGGCTTCCCCGCCGGCGGCTTTGACCTCGTCGGGAATCGGCAGCTCGGCGATCGGACGGCTCTTTTTCTGCTGCGGGTCGAACCAGGAATCATAGAGTACCAGAAAGATCTTCTGGGTCCAGCGGAAATAGGCGACGTCGGTCGTCGCCACTTCGCGGTCCCAGTCGAACGAAAGACCGAGCATTTTGAGCTGGCGCTTGAAGTTGGCGATGTTCTTTTCCGTCGTGATCCGCGGGTGAATCCCCGTCTTTTTGGCGTGCTGTTCCGCCGGCAGACCGAACGCGTCCCACCCCATCGGATGCAGAACCGATTTCCCCTTCATCCGGCTGTAGCGCGCAACGATATCGGTCGCGGTATACCCTTCCGGATGACCGACGTGAAGACCGTTGCCGCTCGGATAGGGGAACATATCCAGGATGTACATTTTTCCCGATTCGCCGGGAAGACGCGGGGCGGCGAACGTCTTGTTTTCGGCCCAGTACTGCTGCCATTTCGGTTCGATAACGGAAGGATTATAACGTGCCATCGCAACGATTCCTGTTATATATTATTGGGGTCGGTGTTCAAAAGAGAGACTCAGCCGTTATTCTACTCCGAAGAAGCGCGAAATGGAAGAGGGTCTCTTTTTTCCGCGAATCCGCCCGTGCGGGTCTTTCTTTCGAAAATAAAACGTATTATACTTTCGTTTGTATACTGTACGCTGTTGTCTCCATCACTGAACAGAAAGGATAAAACGATGTTTAGTCTCAAGGGAAAGAAGGCTCTGGTTACCGGCGCGGCCGTCGGTATCGGCCGCGGTTACGCGACGGCTCTGGCGATGGCGGGCGCCGACGTCGCAATTGTGGACATCGACGTGAAAACCGGCGAAAAAACCGCCGCCTACATCGCCAAAGAATACGGTGTCGATTCCTTCTTCGTTAAGTGCGACGTGACCAAGCCGGAAGAAGTCGCCGCGATGGTTCAGG
This sequence comes from uncultured Planctomycetota bacterium, assembly GCA_902766935.1. Classification (GTDB taxonomy): domain Bacteria; phylum Planctomycetota; class Planctomycetia; order Pirellulales; family Thermoguttaceae; genus RUG695. The sequence goes on from CACXFR010000243.1 coordinate 1,895, forward strand.
CGGTGGTCGATCGGTTCGGCGATCTCGACATCGGGGTCAATAACGCCGGGATCGGAATCCTCGGCGGCGACGAGGATTACCGGCCCGAATCCTGGAACAAAGTCATCGGGATCAATCTTTCGGGCGCTTACTTCTGCGCGCGGGAAGAGGGTCGATACTTCATCAAGCGTAAGAAGGGCGGCAAGATCATCAACACCGCTTCGATGTCGGCGCGTATCTGCAACTGCAACGCTTCGTACAACGCCAGCAAAGGGGGCGTCGTCGAAATGACGCGGATGCTCGCCGCCGAATGGGGCCGGTTCAATATCAACGTCAACTGCATCAGTCCGAGCTACATCCTTTCGCCGATGCACGCCTCGACCCCGGTCGAGGTTCGTCAGCGCATCCGCGAACTGACGCCGCTCGGCTACGTCGAACGTCCCGACGATCTTTACGGACCGGTTGTCTTCCTGGCCTCCGACGCGTCGAATTACGTGACCGGCGTCGACCTTCTGGTCGACGGCGGCCATACCCTGAACGCCTGGCTCACCCCGCTTTCGCGCGATCTCCCCCCGCGCGTCTCGCCGGAAGAGGAAGTCGTCTCGCTTAAACGCGACCTCGACAACCTGGGCGTCCCCTACGACGAAAACGCTATCAACCCCGACCTCCATCCCGAGGTCGCCGGCGCGTTCAAAGCGGCGTTTAACCTGTAACGGACGGCCCGCTGTTCCGGCGGAACCGAAAAAACCCCGGCTTTCCTTTCGGGAAAGCCGGGGTTTTGATTTAAAGCGGGAACAGGGTCTATTTCCCCGCCGCTTTACGATACTTCCGATTCTTCGGGTCAAGGTCGGAGGCGCGCGAATACTCGTCGGCCGCCTCGGCGTCCCGTTTGGCTCCCGTCAGGAACTCGCCGAACTCGTAATGCCACGCGGCGTTGAACGGATCGGCCTCGGTCGCCTTTTTGTACAGATCGAACGCGTCGGCCGGCTTGTCCGACAGCGCCGCGTAGACGGCACTGTCGTGATACCATTGCGGCGTGGTCTTATCGTCAGCAGCCGCCAGGATCTGCCCCATCAGTTCAAGATAGACGGCGAAAATCAACGGACTCTCCTTCTTCGGGAAGAGCGTCGTTCCCAGAAGCGCCTTGCTCCAGTCTCCTCCGATCACTTCGCCCAGATGTCGGCGGAAATCGGCGCGCAAACGGTCCGAGGCGAGAATCAGGGTAATATCGGCGAGCCGGTCGTCGGAAAGGGCGACCGTCTCTTTCCACTTCGCCGCGGCGGCGTCGCGGTTCCCCGAAAGGAATTCGATCAGACCCGCCGCGAAAAACGCGCTCGGCTCGTTCGGCGAGACTTTCGCCAGCCGGTCGAGCGAGGTGCGGGTAAACGCGTCGTAGTCGTCCATCTCGAACAGAAGCGGCGCGATGACCGCGGATTCGATATACGGTTCGGGATAGAACGGGCAGAGTCGGCGGACCTTCCAAAGTTCGCGAAGGGCCGGCCGGAGGTTCTCCGAAACGATCGGGTCCGAACGGAATTGGCGCGGAACGACTTTCATCTTGCCGCGCAAAAGCGGATACATACTCGCATAGATCGATTCGGGGGTCGTTCGGTTCCAGAGCTCGTCCTTCTCGGTGTCGGGATACTCTTTCTGGAGCTGATCCCAGAAGAGGTGTCGGAACTTCGCCTGATAGACCTGCGACAGCTGATAGTGAAAGACCGGGTCTTCGGGACGTTTGCCGATCGCCCATCTCAGATCGGCTTCGGCCTTGTTGAAATAGGCCATGTCCCGTTCGTTCGGTTGGACGGGGGCCAGATAGAGCTCGACCACACGCGCCGTTTCAATCCGATCGACCATGTAAAAGAAAGCTTTAAAAACGAGAACCGAGGCGATCAGCGAAAGAACCAGCGTTCCGACGAACGGGGGGATCCGCCGCTGGAGCGGCTCTTCGGCGTCCCACGGGGAAAAATCGCCCGCCGAATCGTCGCTGTCGTCGAGGCGCCCGCCGGCGAATGAACCGAGAAGGAGCGCGGCGGCCAGCGCGTTCGGGTAAAGGAAGAGTCCGAAGTCAAAGCTCCCCGAAACCGTCAGCCCGACCAAAAGGGCGGCGATCCCTATCCCGAAAATATAGGTCAAATCGGCATTCTCGCACTTGATGGCGTAAACGAGGTTGTTATCTTCGGTCTCCTCAAGCTTTTCGACCTCCTTCCCCATCCGCAGCGCCAAAACGACATAGTACCAGAAGAAGAGGTATCCGCACAGCAGGAGGAAGAGCCCGACGAGCCCCGCGGTCACGAAAATTTCGATCGCGATATTCTCGGCGAAGAAAAAGTAGCGGTCGATCCGCAGCGCCTTGTCGCGGCTGCGATTCGCCAGCGGATAGGTGCCGAGCCCCGACCCGCGCATATCGTACGTTTTGGCCGTCTCCAGCGCGCTCTTCCAATTGTCGAGCCGCGGGTTTGTTTTCAGCACGCTCTCGCTTTGTTCGGTCTCGAACAGGGTTCCCATCCGCTGCTGAATCGGTTCGTTCACGCCGAGCCAGAAGAGAAGGCAGAACGCGATAAAAAGCCCGCCCCAGACCGGGACAAGATACAATCCGGCGCGGCGGCGGAGCGAAAAGAGAACCGCCGCGGTCACAAAGGTAAAGAGGACCGCCAGGGTGCCGCCGCGCGAAAGGGTCATCGCCGCCGCCACCATCATCAGCGCCGCGGCCAGGAGCCACGGGATCATCCGCCCCGAAAAGATGGAGAAGAAGTCCGAAATGCCGTTGAAAAATCTCTGGATCGCCGAACGGCTTTCAACCCGCATCCCCTCGTAGTAAAGATCTTCGTCGTCCCGGCGGCGGATCCCGTCGAGTATCTCCAGTAAAACGAGCGCGACCGTCGGTGCCAGACAGATCGCCAGATACCCCGCCATATTGTTGCGGTTGATAAACGGGCCGCAGACCGCCTCCGGCCAGAATGAACGGTAACCGGGAAGCCGGTCGCCGAACAGTTTCGACCCCATCACCAAGAGAGCCAGAAGAACGCCGTTAACGGCGATCGCCCGCCAGAGAAAAAGACGTTGTCGTTTCGTCTGAAAGAGAATCCCCGCCGAGACGAACGCAGCGAAGACGTAGATGAGTTCCGAGACCTGATCTTTCGTCACCTGCGTGCAGACCGACATGGCGTTGGGCCAGAACCCAGACTCGGGAAACGAACGAACTTCCTCGTCCAGCATCAGTTCGGTCTCAAAGGCGGCTTCCTGACTCCCCTCCTCGGGAAGGAGCTGCGACGCGTACCGATCCACACCTGGCGACAGTTTCCCGATCCCTCCCGGATGGGGAATAATCTGAAAAATACCGATTGCGATCCCGGCCAGAAGAATCAGCGCGGTCGGAACCAGCCGGGCGAAACTCCGATTCCGCCGAACCCGGGTCGGAGCGACCAAAAGCGCCGTCAAGGCGGCGAACGTCGCGCCGGTGACCAGGGCGCGAACCGTGATTTCGGCATTCGGAATCGACGAGCGGAAAAGCCAAGGGGCGATCAATACCGCCGCGGCCAAAAGGAACGAGCCCGCGATTCGGGCGAAGTGATGTATGGTATAGACCATAGACGGCATCCTCCCATCAGACAGTCTGTAGCGGTTCACTCTCCGTTCGAAACGGCCGGCTGCCGTCTCTTTCGGCAAATTCCCTTTTTCGGGAACGCCTCTTTTCAGCGATTATACTACAAAAATCGCGCCGGAGTCCATACGGATTCCGGGGGATCCTCCTATCTTGACGGATTTTCCCTTTTGCTGTATAAAAGTAGGAAGTATTATTTTGTGGTCGTCTCATCCGATAAGCCGCCCTTTCCAACGCGGCTTTCGGCGGAGCCGTCGTAACAGGCACTCTCAAGCGAGGGGTTTATGGAAATCATCAAGTCGTCGTTGTCCGCCGCCGAACCGAGCCTTAAAGATCGAGTCGTCAACCCCGGCGCGACTTTCGGACCGAGCAATATCAAGCAGCTGTCTCAGGAGATCAGCCGCGATCCGGTCAAGTTCAGCGAACTGCAAGAGGCCGTCGCTGAGCTTTCCGCCAAACAGGCGGAACAGAGTCCCGAAGAACGGAGCCCCTCCGAAACGGTCAAACTCGGGGTCTGCGAATACCTGGTCGGCGACTACGACGCCGCCGTCCAGACCTTGGCCGAAAAAAACGACGGTGACGCTCTGAATCCCTTCTATCGCGCGAAAATCGCTCTCCGTTTAGGCCGGAACGAAGACGCGATCGCCTGCTTCAACAAGGCCGAAAAAGCCGGCTACCCGAAAGGGGACTGCGCCCTGGGGCGCGCCGAGGCGTACCGCGCCCTCGGTAAATCGATCGAATCGGTCAATGAACTCGACTCCATTTCGGGCGAAACCGAACAGACCGTCGAGTACTTCTATCAGCGCGGCGCGACGACGGCCGACCTGATCACCAATCCCGACGACGGCTACACCAAGACGCCCGAAGAGATGATCAACTGGTACGAACGCGCCTATGAGACCGACCGGAACAATCCCGGCGCCCTTTTCGGAATGGCGCTCGAAAACGAACGCCGCGGCAACGACGACGAGGCGCTCGCCCTCTATCAGCGCCTGGTCTGCCTGAACCCGACCTACGTCGGCGCGCTCATCAACCTCGGCCTCCTTTACGAAGACCGCGAAAACTACGAAGAGGCCGTCAACTGCTACAAGCGCGTCCTCGACACCGACCCGACGAACGTCAAAGCTCAGATGTACATCAAAGACGCCGAAGCCTCGCTCAACCGCGGGCGCTCGACCGGCCGGCAGCGGTACACCTCGGCGGCAAAGTCGATCTACGACAAACAAGTCTCCGATTACGAACTTTCGGCCCGCGCTCGGAAAGCTCTGCAGACGATGGGGATCGAAACCCTCGGCGACCTCTGTTCGCATACCGAAAAAGAACTTCTCGCCACCAAGAACTTCGGCGATTCGAGCCTCGACGAGATCAAACGGATTCTGGACGACGCCGGTCTCCGCCTCGGAACCGGACCTCAGCACGATGAGGCGGATCTCGGTTTCGACGCCGACGCCGCCGAAGCGGGCGCCGATTCCCTCTTGGGCGACTCGGTTCTCAGCAAGTCGGTCGACGAACTCAATCTTACGGTCCGCGCCAAAAAGTGCCTCAGCCGTAAAGATATCCGCACCATCGGCGAGTTGGTCCGCACCACCGCCGAAGATCTGATGAGCAGCAAAAACTTCGGCGTGACCAGCCTCAACGAAATCAAAAAGAAGCTGAACGACCTCTTCGGTCTGAAGCTCAAGGGGGAATGATCTTTCCCGCCGTTTTCTGATTTCCGAAACGCGCTTCCGAAAGGGAGCGCGTTTTTTTGTCCGCCCGCAGCGTCGCGGCGGGTCCTTCGGCAAAGAATTTGCGCTTGCAGATTTCTCCCGATATGAATATACTGCGCCGGGAGTCGGTGGTTCGGAAAAGGTCCCGGCGAAAAGTCTTTTTCAGGATTTTTCCGAGAAAAGCACCTCAACAGACGAAACAAGGAAGTCTAAGCATGTTAAAGTCGCGCCGTATTCGTTTTGAATCTCTTGAAGAGCGGAATCTTTTAACGGTCGCGGCGGGCACCTCGCTCGCCGCAAGCCTTCCCGAACCGCAGCCGACAGGGGCCAACACGTGGATTGTCACGACCCTTGCCGATACCGTCAACGCTTCGGACAACTATCTCTCTCTTCGCGAGGCGGTCGACATGGCCTCGAACGGCGATTTGATCACGTTCTCGTCGTCTCTCCGGGGGGGCACGATCCACCTGAACGGCAAGCAGATCAAGATCACAAGCGCGATTACCATCTCCGGGAGGGATCTCGCCTCCTCCGGCGTGAACGGGATTACGATCAGCGCCAACGGGATGAGCCGAATTTTCTATACAGCTTCGTCGAGCGGAATCATCTCAATCGACTACGTCAACTTCACGAACGGGAACGCGGGAGACGGCGGGGAAGGTTCGGGGATCTACAATACCGGCGAACTTCTCATCGACCATTGCACCTTCTCGTCGTGCCGCGCCACCGGTAAATCGTACGGCGGGGCGATGCGGAACAAAGGGGGAACCGTCACCATCGCCAACAGCTCCTTCACCGGCAACTCGTCGTATCTGGGCGCGGGCGTTTCGAATAAAGTGGGCACCGTCACAATCAACAACTCCACCTTTACCGGAAACTCGACCGCCGCCAACGGCGGGGCGCTCTATAACGAAGGGACCCTCCTCATCACCGGCACCGTCATTACGGGGAACAAGGCCGTCTCAGGAGGCGCGATCCGAAACTTCGGCAACATGACGATCTCCAACAGCCGGGTGACCGGCAACTCGGCGTCGGATCTGGGGGGCGGCATCTGGAGCAGCGGAATGACCGTCACGCGCAACTGCACCATCGCCGGAAACAGCGCGTACCAGGGGGGCGGGATCTATCACGACGCTTCCGAATCGGGTACGCTCGTCCTTTACAACACGATCGTCTACTCCAATACGCAGTCGAACGCCGCGAGCCTGGCCGGATCGCGCGACATCTTCGGCACCGCGACCGGGTCGAACAACCTTTCCTCGAAGACGATCTCGGGGAACGACAATATCGTCTACTCGTCGTCGTCCAGCGCGCTGTTCGTCAAACCGACCAGCGGCGACTACACCCTGGCCGACGGATCGGCGGCAATCGACGCGGGAAACAACGCCTACGCTGTTTCGGCCACCGCCGGAACACTTGTGTACGACCTGGCGGGGAACGCGCGAATCGTCAACGGCATCGTCGATATCGGCGCGTATGAGTCGCAGTCGAAACCGTCGTTCAATCTCTCGGTCACGGGTTACTCCGGCGTCTATGACGCTATGGCGCACACGGTCGCTCTTAACGGCGCCCTGGCAACCGACACCGTTTACTACAGCGTCGACGGCGTGTCCTACACGCTCTCCGCCCCGCCCACCTATACCAACGTCGGCTCGAACACCGTTTTCGTCAAGGTCGAACGTTCCGGCTACACGCCTTGGACCGGCTCGGCCTCGGTGACCATCACCGCCCGTCCGTTCTCCGTCATCGGCACCACCGTTTCGGACAAGGCGTACGACGGCACCACCGCCGCGACGGTCAATATCGGGACGGTCAGCGGACTCATACAGGGCGACGCCGTCATCGTTTCGGCGAGCGGCGCGTTCCCCAACTCCGCGCCCGGCACCTACAACGTTCCCGTCTCCTACACGATCAGCGGCACGAACTCGTCGAACTACGCGGTTCCCGCCTCCACCCTCTGTTCGGCGACGATCTTCGATGCGACCACCTCGAAGGTCTCCGTCTCGGTCGTCGTCTCGACCGCGCCCCCGACCATCTCGGAGCTTTCGGTCCTCCCCGGGTCGATCACCAGCACCGACGGCGGCTCGACCGTCTACGTCCAAGTCTGGGTTAAGAACAACGACGGCAGCACGCTCGGGATCACCGGCGGCTACGTCGACGTGAACTACACCTATCCGCAGCTGACATACAACTCCTTTAATCCGGGGAGTATCTTTATCAATACGACCAATCTGGTCGACTCGTCGAGCGTCGGCCGTCTCTCCCTTTTCGGCGGCTGTCCGAACGCCGAAGCGACCTCGGTCGGCGTCTCGAACTGGGCGCTCTTGGGTTACGCCGCTTTCAATGCCTCCAATTCGGGAACCGTCACCGTGGCGGCGGCGCCCCCAACTCTAAACGGGGTCGCCAATCAGGGGCTCAATCTGACCCGTCTGACCCACGGAACGCTCAATACCGCCGAAATCGACTACAGTTCCGTGACGTTCACCGTCACGAACTCCCTTCCCGCCCTGACGACGCCGACGATCACGTCCGTCTCGTCGTACGGAGCGAACCGCCATCAGGTCGTCTGGGAGTCCGTTCCGAACGCGGTGCAGTACCAACTCGACTGGTCGACCGACCAGACGAACTGGAATTCGGCCACCACGGCGGGAACCAACTATGTGGTAACCGGTCTGACCTACGGATCGCTCGTCTATTACCGCGTCCGCGCGATCGGCAACGGCACCGCCTACGGGAATTCCGCCTGGTCGAGCACTTCTTCGCTGCGGGTCTGCCCGATGGACATCGACAGCGACGGCTTTATCGGCAGCGGCGACTACTCTCTCCTTTCCGCGCGATGGCTCGACACTTCGACAAGCTCCTCGTGGGATCCGCGCTGCGACGTCGACGGCGACGGTCTGATCGGACCGGGGGACTGGAGCTTCCTCATGTCGAACTGGTTCAAGTACTCGACGGCGACGCCGCTCTACTATCCGCCGGCGCGTGCCGCGCTTCCGTTCGAATCGCTCGACGCCGTCTTTGCCGCCGAAGAGTTCTTCGCCGACGTCTTCTGAAAGCGATCGGCAGCACGTAATATGCCGAAGCGTTTCATACGCCGGAATCGCCCCGTTTCGGGGGTTCGTCTCGTTTGCGAAAAGGCGCCGCCGCGGCGGCGCCGTCCATTCCGAACCGCGTAGGCCGCCATGATCCCTTTTGCCGCGTTGAAACTTTTAGAGGTCGTTCCCAAACTGATCTTACTTCTGGGAATCGTCGCGTCCGCCGGCGTTTTCATGTTGGGGCTGGCGCGGAAATCGGGGATTCTGATGGTTCTGGCGTTCGCTTTTCTCGTTCTGGTCGCCTGTTGGGCGTGGAACGGGGGCGCCCTCGGTTTCGGCAGCGGAAGCGGCGTCGGTTTCGGCCGCAGCGGCGGTTCGGGGGGCGCGCCCTACGGGCTCGCCGGAAATCGCAGCCCCGTTCCCCCCGACGTAAACTTCCCGAACGCCGACATCTCCGAAGAATTTCGGAATCAGGACATCGACGTGGTGATCGCTCCGGCGGAAAGCGACGGTGCCGAACTCGAAGCGCTCCGCGGACGGCTCGAAGAGGCGAATTCGCGTCTGGCCGCTCAAAACGAGGAACTCGCGAACGCGCGAGGCGAAATCGACCGTCTTCAAGCCGAGTGCCGCCGCCGGAACGACGTCCTTTCGCGTCTGGGAACCGGCGGGCGTCCGGCGACGCTCTATCTGCGCTATACGGGGACCGGAGATCCCGACTTTTCGGCGCAGATCACCCCCGCCGTTCAGATCCGGCGCGATTCATCCAAAGATTTTAACAGCGATCTGGGCGCGGCGTTCGAGACGCTGGCCGCCCAGCCCCAGTTCAAGTTCGACTGTCTCTGTATCGAAAACGCCGCATCTCCCGGCGCCTCGCAGGTCGAAGAGGCCGTTCGGGCCGCCCGAAACAGTTTTCCCGGGATTCGGATCGAAAAGATCGATCGGGAATAAGGTTCACGCATCGCGCCGCAAAGCGCAAAGGAAACAGACCGTATGTTTTCACTTCATCACGATTTCACCTACCTCGATTGGGCCATCGTCGGGTTCGGAAGCGTTCTCCTGGCGGCGCATTTTTTTCTCTTTCTCACCGTCTTTTTTACCGGCGACCTCGGTCCTCACCCGCGTCTGAAACGGACGCAGGAGTATCTCCTTCTGTTGAGCGAACTGCTCCCTCTGATGGGGCTTCTCGGAACGGTTCAGGCGCTTCTGTTCACCTTTAAGGCGTTCGGCGCCGAAGAGGGGGATGCCGTCATGACGATGGCGCAGATGAAAACATTCGTTCAGGACTTCGCCCCGGCGCTGACCACGACCGCCAACGGGCTTTTTTTCCTGATTCCGAATCTCCTCATCAACGCGCTGATATGGTTTTCCCTCCCCCGCGTCCCGTCAAGCAAGGAGTAGCGCCGTGAATATCAGCCGCGTTCTGGCCCGATTCCTTTCGCTGATGGACGTCACGCTCCTTCTGCTCGGTTTCTTCATCATCCTGGTCGCCGCCGCCAACCTCTCGCAGGAAAACGAGCGCGCCAAGGAAAAACAGACAAGCCATCTTTCGGGGGAATCCGGCTGGAACTTCATCAAAGGGGGACGGGAACCGGTCTGGCTCTTCGCCGAATGCGAGGGGCCGAACCGGAACAAGTGTTTTGTTCTGAACAGCGACCTTTCGCTCGGCGACGAGGTCGACCAGAACTCGGACGCCGATATACGCCGTTTGACCGCGCCGATCGAGGCGCAGGGGGAAACTCCCCTCATCATCCTGGTTTCGGAAAGAGGCGCGTTCGATCACGATTGGGACAACGCGCTCGAAACAATCGAAAAAAAATGGGGATATCCCGTCATGCGCGCGCGTGATATTCCGCAGGAAAGCGTTCGAAAGCAATGAGTAAAAAGAAGTCGGGCCGGGGGTGTCTTCCCCCCTTCATCTTCTTTCTCCTCGTCCTGGCGGCGCTCTTCTACTTCAGCTCCGGCGGCGGGGGAGGAGGGGGAGACGACGGCGTCTCCGAACCGACCGGCGAATCCACGGCCGCGCGCGTCGAAAAGTTCCGCGCCTCGCTGAAAAGAGCCGCGCGAAAGATTCGCGCCGCGCTTTCGCCGGTGCCGCAGGCCGCACCGAGACAGACTCCCGCCCCGCCGATCTCCCCCGAGTGGCTCGCGGCATGGAGCGCGGGACAGTCCGCGCCGTCGGCGGCCGACCCGATGCCCGGCATCCGACTCGGCGACGACGCGCCGCTATCGGACGCGGCCCCGACCGAGGCGTTTCGCGGCGCCGACGCCGGCTTTCCCGGCGTGATCTTACTTCGCTACAATCCCCCGAATCCGGAGACCGGGTTCAGCGCAATTCTGGCTCCCGGCGGACAGGATCCGATCTCGGTTGAAGGACGCACCACGAAGGAATTCTGCGAAAACCTTTCGCGCCGTCTAGACGAGCTGGCGAAATCCGCGCGGAAAAAATACACGCGCTTCTACGCACTGGAAACCGATAACGCCGGTCCCTCGCAGACGCGCTGGCTTGCGGAAATCGTCAGGAAAAATTTCCCGGATATTCTCTGCGAAACCGAATCCTCTACGGAAGAGTTTTAACGATGACCCAGATCAAAAGCAAACCCAAACCGTCGGGCCGGCCGAACGGTTTCTGCATTTTTCTTCTCGCTCTCCTGACCGCGGGGGCGGTCGCGGGAATCGCCTGGCTCTACACGCGTCAGCCGGACGCCGCGCCCCCGGACTCGACGTTCAGCTCGGCGGTCTCCCCGGCCGAACTCGACGCAATTCCCGACGGCGCCGGCCGCGACGCATACACGCTTCTCTCGCGCGCGGTGCGCGAATCGTTCAGCGGCGAAGACGCGCGGGAAAAGTTCGTCGAACCGATCCGCGGCGCCCTCGATCGGATTCTGGCCGTTTTCGGCGACGAGGCGCAGAGCGGCCGCGCGCGGTTCGACCGAGCCGCCCTCTTTTTAACCGCGCTGCCGTACGACTCCCTCGTGCAATTCGACCCCGAATACGCCGAGAAACTCCGCGCCGCTTCCGAATACGTCACGGCGCGCCTGGCGGGCGAAAAGATCGCCGAAATCACCGCACGCCACCACAACCGAATCGACTCGAAACCGGTCAGAACGCTTGCCGAGCTGAAGACCGCGCTCGAAAAACTCGAGGGGGAAATCGCGCCGATCGCCCCTCTTCTGAAAAAAGAAGAGGAAACCGGCGGAATCTTTTCCGCTCTGAACGATATCGTTAAGTTCCTCTCGGAACGGCAGAACGACGAATTCGCCGCCGAAGAGTTCGCGCCGGACGAAGAAGAAACTTCCGACGTCTCCGCGTCCTGGAGTGAACCGGGCAGAGAGGCGGGCGCCTACGCGGTCCGTCTGAAAATCACCGAGGCGATCGGCCGCGCCGAAGATCAGCCCGCCGAAATCACCCTTCTTCTCGACGGAAACCGACTGGTCGGAAAATTCCCTGTTCCCGCCGACGAGGCGCTCCTGAAACTTCCGATCCGGGAGAATCTGACGCTGACCGTCGCCGAAACGGGGGAGGAGTTCACTCTTTCCGCCGACGGAAACGAAAACCTTGCCCCCCTGGGAATGCCGGGAGTCGCCGCCGCCGAATTCTCTCCCCTTCCCGACTTGAACCGGGCGCAGATCAGACTCGAGATCCGGCAGACCTATAAGCTCCCGCAGTTTTTCTTCGACGCCGTGGGGAGATCCGGGGAAATCTTCGCCCCCGCGCCCGAGAGAATCTATCCCGGCCCCGCGCGAACCCCCTCTGCGCCGTAACAATGCAAAACGGAAGAGAAAACTTTAACATTTTCCGAAGCGCGGGAATATGGTATAATTAGGAAAACTGTTCGCCGCGTTATCCGCCGCCCACGCTCGAAACGGAATAACGGGGGCGGGGCGGCGTATCTTCAACGGAGGAAGAAAATGCTTCAAATCTACAACACCCTTTCGCGCACCAAAGAACCCTTCAAACCTGTCAACGAGGGAAAAGTCGGCATCTACCTCTGCGGGCCGACGGTCTATAAGCCGAGCCATATCGGGCATATGGTCGGGCCGGTCATCTTCGATACGATCAGTAAGTACTTCACCTATCTCGGCTACGACGTCACCTTCGTGGTCAATATCACTGACGTCGACGACAAACTGATCGCCGAGTCCCAGCGCCGCGGCATCCCGATGTCGGCCGTTGCCGAAGAAATGACCGCCGACTACTTCACCAACCTGAAAACGATGGGAGTGGACTCGATCAAGTTCTTCCCCCGGGCGACCGAGCACATGGACGGAATCATTAAGTTCACCCAAGACCTCATCGACAAAGGCTACGCCTACGAGTCGAAGGGAGACGTCTACTTCAACGTCGCCAAGTTCGACGGCTACGGGAAGCTGAGCAACCGGACTCTCGAGCAGATGTCGGGCGAAGGGGGCGGGACCGCCGAC
>CACXFR010000244.1 GCA_902766935.1 uncultured Planctomycetota bacterium
GAAAAGCCGAGCCGAAAAGAGCTCCGGGAACAAATCCTCACACCTATTATGATTTATCTTGAATAAAATAAAATAGGCAATTCGCAAAATATGACTATTTTACGCAAAATAAACAGGTGTAATTGATTTATTCGATATATCCGGTAACCCTATTTTTCTAAACATCGCCGAAAAGTAAAGGGGGGCAAAATGGAAAAAGACAGGGGGAAACGCGAAAAACCAGACTCGGAATCCGCGTCGATCCCGGCGTTCCGGCGCGGTCGGCCTCTTTTTTCGCGGATTCCAACCGGGAAATTTCCCTTTTCCGTTCTTTCGGAGCCTGGACTTCCGACCGCCGCAGGACTATGATGGAAGTGTACGATTCCGAATCCGAGGGGCGGCGGTCTGACAAAAGGGCGCTCTCACCCCCCCGACAAACGTCACTTATAAAATTTCAGCCGGAAGGAGTTTTCCTATGCAGCGAAAAGCGAAGTCGATCTCGCGCCGACAATTTCTGACGGCGGCCGCCGCGGCCGCGGCGCCGCTGATCGTCTCGGGAAAGGTGTTGGGGCTCAACAACACGGTCTCCCCCTCGAACAGACTGATCTCGGTTCTCGTCGGACATGGAAATCGGGGGAGCGAAACGCTCCTGCACTACGCCACTCTCCCCGATCTCTACATGCTCGGGGTCTGCGACTGCTATAAACCCCGCGCCGTCGAGGGGAAAGAACGTCTCGACAAGCAGTTCGGCAACGACGACGCGCTCATTTTCCCGAAATACGAAGACGTCCTTCAGCGAAGCGACGTCGACGTGGTGATCTGCGCCACCCCCGACCACTGGCACACGAAGATCATCGTCGACAGCTGCAAGGCCGGAAAAGACGTCTTTTCCGAAAAACCGCTGACGCTGACCCTCGCCGAAGGGCGGATGGTGGTCAAGGCGGCGCGAAAGTATAATCGCGTCGTTTCGAGCGGAAGTCAGCGCGTGATGGAAGATTACGGGAAACTGGCGCCGATCGTCCAGGCCGGGAATATCGGCGAGGTCAAAGAGATCTTCTGCGGCGTCGGGGGTCCTCCGATTCAGGACTATTTTCCCGAAGAAGAGATTCCGGAAGGCCTCGACTGGGACCGCTGGCTCGGACAGGCTCCCTGGGCTCCGTTTCATCCCGATCGTTTCAGCGGCAGTTACGGCGGCGGCTGGCGCCGACTTTATGATTACGGCAACGGCTTTCTGGCCGACTGGGGCGCGCACAAGTTCGGCGGAGCGGCCTACGCGTGCGGGCTCGACGGCGAAGAACCCGTCAAAGTTCTTCAGCCGCACAGCGGCGGGAACGAAACCGACTTTATGACGGTCGAGTACGCCAACGGCGTACAGCTTCACCACGCTCCGCAATACGACATTACCATCGTCGGGACCGAAGGAACCGTCCATACCGAAAACGCCTGGCAGATGGTTCCCTCGCGCGTCGTCGATATCCGCCGCTACCACGGCGCACTCGAAGAGATCCGCGCCGACGCGGCCTGGTCGTTCAAGCACCGGGTCCGCCCGTTCCAGGACGTTCAATTCGGCGCCAACGTCGCGGCGATCTGTCAGCTGATGAACATCGGTTATCAAGTCAAACGCGATCTGGTTTGGGATTCCGCCAATACGCGGTTCATCGGCGACGACGAGGCGAACCGTCTCGTCGGCCGTGTTCAGCGCGCCCCCTACACCATCGAAATCTGAGAAAGGAACCCGACCGATGAAACGTATTCTTTTAACACTCACCTTCCTCGGAACGCTTCTGATCCCGGCGGTCTCCCTCCGAACGGCCGCCTCGGCCGACGAGCCGGAAAGCGTTTCCGCAATTTTCGCCGAGATCGCTCCTGATCTCGGTTCCGCCGATCTCCGCAAACTTGAAAATGCCGAGCAGCGGCTCCAATCCCTCTGTTTCGAAGTGGGCGCCCCCGGCAAAGAAGCCGAAAAGACCGAGCTCAACCGTCTGATGGTCTCACGGCTCGCCGAGCCGGTCAGCGCGCCCGCCAAGACGTGGATCCTTTTCCAACTGGTTCGTACCGGCACCGACGACGAAGTCGACGCGATCGCCGCGTGTTTGGCCGATCCCGATTTCCGCGTCCGTCAGCAGGCGCTGCGCACGCTGGTCTCCATCAAGACCGACAAGGCGCTCGCCGCCGCGAAAAGCGCCGCCGAATCGTCCGATCCCCAATTCAAAAAGGAGATTGAAGAAACATTAGAGGTCGCCAACTACGATCTGTCGATTCCGATCGAGACCGAATGGCCCCTCTGTCTTCCCTACGTCGACGACAGCCGGGTCGAGGCCTGGCTGGCCGATTTCGATTCGATGGACGTCA
>CACXFR010000245.1 GCA_902766935.1 uncultured Planctomycetota bacterium
GATCCCCTTCGTGATCTGAATTTCCGACCCGTTGAGGAGGATCGTCTTTCCGGCGAGTTCCGGCGCGAAAGTGACGGTATCGCCCTCTCCGGCGGCGGCGACCGCTTCGCGCAGGGAGATTTGGTCATCGGCACTGTCCCAATTTGCCGGATCGGCGGTTGTGTTCACGACCCAGACGGCTGCCCCGACGGGTTCCGGAGCGGCGGCGCCCTGTCCCGCCATGACGGCAAGAAGGGTTCTTTCTTCAAGAGATTCGAGACGGAGTTTGCGGGAACATGTGAAACAGCTCATGACGGACTCCTTTGTTAGAGAGAAAACGGCAAAACGGTTTGATTCCGGGGTAGAAGGTTGAAATTTCAGGGGTTCGGCTCTTTCCGGCCGCCACGGATGATGAACCGGTATCCGCAAACGGGCGGGGAAAGCCGGAAATGAGCGCGAGGACGCAAAAACGTCCGAACGACCCGACAGTGTCATTTTAACAGTAAAAGGCGGTCGCACAAGAGACAAGCGGGGCAATATGGCGAAAGTTCGGCTTTGGGAAACCGAAATTGGCTCTTTTCGGCACGCTTGTTTCCCGTTATAATGCCCATCGGGCCGCGTTCCGTTTTTGACACGCCCTGTTAATGCCGGTCTTTTCGGCCGATTGTTCGTTCTGACAGGAATTCTGATATGCCGAATCCGCCTTCCGGAAAAACCGCTCACCGTTTCTATAAGTGGGAACTGCTGGTTCTCCTTTTCGCCGCGTATTTCTTTCATCAGGCCGACCGCGCCATCTTCGGCGTGGTGACGACCGATATCCAAAACGATCTGAACCTTTCGAGTACGCAGATCGGCGCGGCTCAGACCGCGATGTTTCTGACCCTGGCGATTATGGTGCCGATCGCCGGATTCGTCGGGGATCGGTTCAATAAGAAATGGATCATTACCGGAAGCATCCTGTTCTGGTCGGTCGCCACGATGCTGACCGGATGGGTCGGGGGACTTCTGGGGATCATCGTGATTCGGAGTATCGCTACCGCCGGAAGCGAGTCGTTCTACGCGCCGCCCGCCGTTTCGCTGATCGCCGCGTGGCATAAAAATACGCGGTCGCTCGCCCTCTCGGTGCATCAGGCCGCGCTCTATATCGGAATGATCACCAGCGGCGCGGTCGCCGGATGGATCGCGATGAACTACGGATGGCGCGTAACGTTCTATACGTTCGGCGGGGTCGGATTTCTGGTCGGACTCCTGTTTATCTTCCGCCTGAAAGGCGCGCCCGGAGAGACCGCCGCACCGGCGCCGGAGAAAAACGCGGCGGCGGCCGGCGCGGCCGCGCCGAACGAAAAACCCCTCTCGGTCTGGCGGACGATTCGGACGCTCGTCTCGAAGCCGTCGGTTCTTCTCCTGACGACCGGGTTCGTGGCGATCGTCTTCGTTAATAACGCGTACCTTTCGTGGGCGCCGAAGTTCCTGCAGGAAAAGTTCAGCCTGAGCCCCGCCGCCGCCGGTACAAACGCGATGTTCTGGCATCATATCGCCGCACTCGTCTTTATTATGATCGGCGGTTCCCTCTCGGATCTGATGGTGCGCCGCGCGCCGCGGTTCCGGGTCGGTCTCCAGTGCACGGCGATGCTCCTGGGCGCGCCGCTGATCTTTCTGATGGGGAAGTCGGGGTCGCTGGCGGTCGTCTGCGCCGCAATGTTCCTGTTCGGCGCGATGCGCGGTCTTTACGAGGCGAATACACAGGCGTCGATCTTCGACGTGGTCGAGCCGCGGATGCGCTCTTCGCTCGTCGGACTGATGATTATGACCGCGTTTCTGATCGGGTCCCTTTCGCCCCTCCTTCTGGGGAAACTCCAAGACGTCTACGGGGCGGCCGAAGGACTCTCGCGCGGGTTCGTCATTCTTTCCGCCTCGTGGGTGCTGGGGGGGATCGCGGTCCTCTCCTGCGCGCTCTTTACCTTTAAACGCGATCGTATCGTCGAAAATTCATAGAGAGGATTCACACAATGGAAAAGTTGTCGCCGGAAGCGCGGGCCGATCAGTTTATCCGCGACGAAAAACAGTTTCAGCTCGGCTTTCTGATTACCGAGCAGTCGCACCCGAAAACACGCGGACTTTCGGACGCGCTGGCGCGGAATACCGCCGAAGGACTCGAAATGCTCTATTCGGTCGACGAGGATATCCCGCCTGTACTCGAGCGCGTGATCGGGTCGGAACCGTTCGAAAAGCTGGCCGCCTCTATCCGAAAGTCGCTCCTGACCGGCGGACGGATTATCTTCAGCGGATGCGGCGCGACGGGCCGGCTGGCGATTCTGCTGGACGCGGCGAACCGGCGCTTCTGGACCGAGCTGTTCGGCCTTTATCCCTCGCTGAAAGAGAAGGTCGGCGGCTGGCTCGAGTCGACCGGCGCGGTGATGACCGGCGGCGATTATGCCCTGGTGAAATCGGTCGAGTCGTTCGAGGATTACGCCGCGTTCGGGTATCGCCAGATGGCCGAACGGAACCTGACGGCCGACGATACCGTCGTGGCGATCAGCGAAGGGGGCGAGACGTCGTCGGTGATCGGAACGATCCACGCCGGACTCGACGCCGGCGCGCGGACCCATTTTCTGTTTAATAATCCCGCCCCGCTGATGGCCGAGAGGATCGTCCGCTCGCGCGAGGTGATCGAAAACGACGCGGTCAACGTGATCGACCTGACGACCGGGCCGATGGGGATCGCCGGATCGACCCGTATGCAGGCGACGACGATCGAAATGCTCGTCGCCGGCTCGGCGTTCGAACTGGCGCTGGCCGAAGCCGCGCGCGAAAAACTCGCAGAAGACGAACTTCGGCTTTTGGGCGTCGGCGGACGGACGCCGAAACGTACCGCCGAAGAGTTCCGCGCGCTCCTGGCCCGGCTCCGCTCGGCCGAAAATCTGAAGACCGCCGCCGACTATATCGACTTCGAAGCCGCGATATACGATAAGGGCGGACGCGTGACGTATTTCGCCGATCGGGCGATGATCGATATCTTCACCGATACGACCGAACGCTCCCCCACGTTTAAAATTCCGCCGTTCCGCGCCGATAACGATACCGTCTCGCCCGCGCCGTGGGCGCTGGTCAAGGATCCGGCGAACGACTCGGTCTCGGCGTGGAAGTCGATTCTGTTCCACACGCCGAACTGTATATCGTGGACCCCCGGCGAGTACCGGCAGATGGGCGCGCCGGAATCGATCGCCGCCGATCCCCCGAAAATCGGGGTGGAGGAGCTCTACAGGTTCCAGATCGGGAACGAACCGGACGCCTCGCGCACCGAAGTGACGCCGAACGCGGCGGTCGCCCTGCTGCTGGGGGATGAGGCGCGCGTTCACGCCGCCGACGCGTGGCGCCGGGCGTACGATTCTCAGACGGAGGAATATCAGACGAAGGCGGTTCTGGCGATCGGACCGTCGGCGCCGAACACCGATGGGTTCGGCCGCGCTTTCTTTATCGACGTCGATCTGCCGAAAACTCCGCTCGACCTGTTCGGGCATCTCGCGCCGAAACTGGCGCTGAACAATATTTCAAGCGCCACGATGGGGAAACTCGGCCGCCTGTCGAGCAACTGGATGGCGCACGTCGCGGCGTCGAATAAGAAGCTGATCGATCGGAGTATTCGGCTCGCCTCGGAATTGGGGGGCGCCGATTACCGTACCGCGGCGGTCGAGTTCTTCCGAACGCTCGACGAGCTCGAAAAGCTCCCGCCCGCCGAACGGGGAACCGTCTCGCCCGCCGCGCGCGCCGCGGCAAACCTCCGCAAACGGAACGGAGAGGCGCGTGAGTGAGTTTACCGGCGGCGACGCTCTCTTTTACCCGATCGCCAGCGGCAGCAGCGGCAACGCGGTCTTCGTTCGATGCGGCGGCGTTTCGTTTCTGGTCGACTGCGGGATTTCGATGCGCCGCGTGAAGTGCGCGCTTTCGGCGGTCGGCGAGGATATCGCCGGCCTTTCGTTCATTCTGGTGACACACGCGCACGTCGATCATACGAAGTGTATCGGCGCGATGGCGTGTCGGTACGGCCTGCCGGTCTATGCCAGCCGCGGAACGTGGGAACTCGTTCGGGACGATCCGAGGGTGAGTAAGGTTCCGTGGGAGTTTCAGCACGAGTTCGACGCCGCGCCTGAAATCGACGCGCTTCCCGACTCGGTTCGGATCAGCGCGTTTTCGACCCCGCACGACGCGCCCGACTCGGTGGGATACCGAATCGAATACGACGGCCGCGCCGCGGCGATCGCCACCGATCTGGGATACGTCTCGCTCGACGTGAAAGCCGCGCTCTTCGGCGCCGACCTGGTCCTGCTCGAATCGAATCACGATCTCGATATGCTCAATTACGGGCCGTATCCCGATTTTCTGAAAAGACGGGTCGCGGGGAACCGCGGCCATCTGTCGAACCTCGCCGCCGGCCGGTTCGCCGCCGAACTCGTTTCGCGCGGAACGCGGCAGATCGTTCTGGGGCATATCAGCGATAAGAACAACACGCCGGCTCTGGCGCTCGAGACGGTCGAACGCGAACTTTCGCGCGCCGGCGTCGATCCGCGCGCCGACGTGCGCGTTCTGGTCGCCGCCCGCGAAGAGCCGACGGCGGCGCTTGTGTGGTAACCGCATAACGGAAATCGAAAGGAACGATATGACCGACGTGATCCTTTACACCGACGGCGCGTGCAGCGGAAATCCCGGGCCCGGAGGGTGGGGGTTCATTATGGTTCATCCGGCGTCGGGCAAACAGCTCGTTCAAAGCGGCGGCGAGGCGCAGACGACCAATAACCGCATGGAACTGATGGCGGTTATCGAAGGGCTCTCGGCGCTGAAACACCCCTGCGGCGTCGAGATCGTCAGCGACAGCACCTACGTCCTGAACGGCCTTTCGAGCTGGATGGCGTCGTGGAAGAAAAACGGATGGCGCCGCCGCGAAGGGAAGGCGTGGAAAGAGGTGAAGAATCTCGACCTCTGGCAGCGGCTCGACGAATTGAAACAGATTCATTCCCTGAAATTTACGAAGATCAAGGGACACGCCGGCCATCCCCAAAACGAAGAGTGCGACCGCATGGCGGTCGAAGAGTCGCGCAAGTTTCTTTGAGAAGACGGCGCCGTTCGGCGGTTTCGCGGTTTGAACGCCTGTTTTTTAAAATCTTTTTGAGGAGGTTCAGTTTTGGATCGGTCTTTTGGAGGAAAGGTAGACGCCGTTGCGCAGGTCTCGCGACGAGAGTTCGGC
>CACXFR010000246.1 GCA_902766935.1 uncultured Planctomycetota bacterium
GAAGCTTACAAGATGGAGTTCCGTCTGCAGGACGCGAATCTCGACGAGGCGGTGCGCGATCTGGACGAGCATGCCGAGATCCTCCCCGGACAGGTCTCCCTCTTCGCCAACGTCCAGGGAGAAGGGAAAAACTGGGACACCGCCACGGGGAGCGGAGGACTGGCGATCAAGAACGCCTCGCTCTACCAGGTACCGCTGATGATTCAGATTTTAAAGTCGTTCAGCATCAAGGAGAGCGACAGCAGCGGATTCAACACGGCGTTCGTCGACTATCAGATCTACGGCACGCGGCTCAAGCTCGACCGAGTCCTTCTGGAAGGTTCTTCGGTCACCCTTTTCGGGGACGGCTACCTCGACCTGAAAGGGGGCCAGCCGCAGATCGACCTGACGCTCAATTCCCGGTTCGGCCAGGTGCGCGATCAGCTTCCGCTGGTTTCGGACGTTCTGGGAAGCGCGGGGGACCAGATCGCGCAGATCAAAGTCGAAGGCCCGCTCTCCGATGCCGAGATCCGCCGCGACAGTTTTCCGGGAATCAAAAAGGCGGTCTGGTCGATCTTCCCCGGCTCGGGGAAGAAGCCGAAATAGCTTTTCGATCATCTTCTTTCGGCGCCGGGTTCGGCGTTCCGACGCGGAATACTAGAGATATTCCAGAATCTTCGCCAGGTCCAGATCGACGTAGACCGGCAGGTGATCCGAGGCGACCGCCGCCTCCACGCCGGCGTCGGCCACCGCGGCTGTCCATATCGGGGAATTGACGCTGATCGTGCCGGTCGGGTCGGCGATCGCGATGTAGTCGACGCGGACCGTCGGCTTCTTGGCGGGATAGGTCGGGGCGTAGGGACAGAGGGAAGTCCACGTGCCGCCGAACAGGTCGGGCCATTCGTAGTCGATATTCATATCGCCGATCAGAATCACCGGTTTGTCGTAGAGCGCGAGCTCGTCCCGGATGATCACCGCCGACTCTTCGCGGGACGAGACGGTCAGCGAAAGGTGTGTGTTAAAGAGGACGAAATCATCGAACTCGAGCTCGAGGAGCGTACGCCTTTCCTCTTCCCCCGGCAGCGCGACCTGGCGCGTTGAAACGACCGGAAGTCCCGAGAGGGTGGCGATCCCGTACCCCCCTCCGCCGCGGTTGATTGCCTTGGCGAAGTAGGAGTCAAGACCGGCGATCCCGCCGATCGCGGCGGCCTGGTCAATCCCTCCCGACCGCGTGGTGTTCTGATCGACTTCCTGCATTCCGACGAGGTCGGCGTGCAGATCGGCGATAACCGCGCCCGGAACCGAGGGATCGACAGAGGAGGCGCTGGCCCCCTGGCACGAACGGATGTTATACGTGACGATTCGTATGATTCGCGGCTGCGGCAGTGGCGTGTTGTCGACCCGGTCGGGATCGAACTCGACCGAGATGTTCGAGAAATTGCCGACTCCCGCCGATGCGTAGAAACCGACCATTCCCCCCGAAAGGGAATCCTCGTCGAGCGCGATCAGAACCTCGTCCCCGACCCCGCACGCCAATTGCCCGTCGGCGTTCTGCACCCAGACCGTATAGGTCTCGGATGCGGCGAACTGATATTTCGCACTGCGCAGCTGCGTCATCGATTCGCTGTTCCCGACGGTGTAGAGAACAACCTTTTCGTTACGGAACTCGGCGTAGTACCGATGTCCGTTCCACTGCACCGCCAGTTCGATTCCCGCGCGGAAGTTCTCGCCGCCGGGCATGAAATCGGCGGTGACCCGCAGATTCTCGGCGAACTCTTCGTAGTCGCAGGTCATTTCAAGAGGGCCGTCGGAGGCGTCGATGGTGAGCGAGCCGTCCTTTACGGACATATTCGACAGCTTATCGCCGAAAAGGTACCAGTTTGAAATGTCGGAAGGATAGACGGCGTACGACTTCGTTTCGTCGGGGAGCTGGTCGTTGGTCTTGAACCAGTAGGAGGAGAGGAGCGCGTAGTCCCCCGGCCCGATAAAGCCGTCCCCGTCCAGATCGCTGGCCGGGTTCCAGTTTTCGCTCCCGTCGGCGGCGAACCAGGCGTAACTCATATACGAAAGTTCCGCCGGGCCGACGAAGCCGTCCCCGTCGGCGTCGACGGCCGAGGCGATATAGACGTCGCCGACGGCGTATCCCGCCGGCGCGGCGGCGGTCGGCGCGGGAAGGGGAGCGGAAGCGTCGAATCCGGCGGTCACGGCCAGAAGCCGGCGTTCTTCGAGCGATTCGAAGCGAAGGGGGCGTTGTTTCATTGATGATGCTCGCTTGCCGAATGGAGCCCGATAGACGGGAAAGACGATAAGTTCATTCTCTTTTTTTCCGGAGGGGATGTCAAGAGAGTGAAAGACGGAAAAGTTCGGACGAGGGGGGGGGCGGCTTCTCCCCTCGCGGTTCCGCTCGGCATGGGCGGAACCGCGAGGGGAACGGTTCAGATGCGGACACGGCGGTTTCAGTCGAATTCGTCTCCGTCGAAAAGATTCTCTTCGTCGGTTTCGTCCGTCTCGCCGGCTAGCTCTTGTTCGGCCCGCTCTTTTGCCTGTTTTTCCGCACGGACTTTCGCCTCTTCGACGAGCGTCTTGACCTCGTCGATCTTCTCCTTGTCGCCGAGCGGCGAAATGAGTCCGAGGAAAATCGACAGGAAAAAGTATGCCTCGCCGAATTCTTCTCTTTCGAAGAAAAAACGTCCCGACGATTCGGCGAACTCGGTTATCCGCGGACTCGGGCCTTTCGGGATTCCGTATTGTTCGCAGAACGCGTCCGTTTCGTCCCGGGTCATTTCCCTGAAGGGGATCCCGGAGAGCCGTTCGAGGGTGAAATACGACGCGAGGAAACCGACGTTCTCGTTCCCGTTCTCGTCCTCGCTGCAATATCGATAGCCCAGAAAATAGCAGACGTGTGCGGCGTCGAATCTCTTTTGATCTTTGTAATAGTCGCCGAGATTGTAGTAACACCGCACGATCTGTTTCGGCTGGTACGCGACTTCGAAGAGTCCGAGCGTCAGCTCGCGATACTTTTCGAGATCGCCGAGAGACCGGAACGTCTCGGCATAGTCGGCGTGAAATTCAAACTCCATCGGTCGGTATTCCATCGCTTTTTGCAGCATCCCGCGCGCTTTTTCGAGACGGTGACGCAATAATTCAATGGCCGCGAGAGATCGGTAAGTCCGAGCGAAAAAGGTTCCGCACGGATCGTACTTTCTCTTCGGATCGTAAAACCGCGTGTAGAAGGCGTCCTCGAAGTAATTGCTGAATCCGTGATACTTCTCGGGATTGTCTTCGAAAGAGAGGATGGCGGACGTCACCTCTCTTTTCGTTTTTTTCAGGAGCCGGTACGCCTTTTTGAGCTCTCTCTGCCCGATGTAGAACTCGGCCCTGTCGAGATTGTCGTCCGAAAAGATGACGTAGTTCACAAGCCTCATCGCCAGTTCCTGCGAAACCTCTTTCGGGAGAGTTTCGTGCGAGATTTTCATACAGAGCGGCAAGATGCTCTCTCCCAAACGATGGCGGCTGTATTTCTGAAGCATCTTGTCCAGATAGTCGACCTCTTTGGAGATGTCGGCGGGCAATCCCTGAAAGATTTCCTCGGTGATCTCCTCGAGTTCGGTTCTGTCTTTTTCCGACAGTTCCTTTTCGTTTATCATGTGTTTGTACTCCTTGTTGACAGAGGTTTTGGTGAAATCGCCCCGCCGCGCGCGGTCGGGCGGTTCGCCTCCGGCGCGGCGGCGGTCATTTCGATTCTTTTTCCGGAATCGGTCGGTTTTTAACGGAGAGACTCAGAAGGGGCCGCTCGTTTTCAGCTCGTTTTCGAGAATATCCGTGAAATACTTCTCCTCTTCCGACTGTTTTTTTTCGGCGTGGTACTGGGCGTAGACGGCCGCCAGTTTGACCACCCTTTCGTTCGGAACGAGGGGTATCCCGTACTTTTCGGCGTACCGGGCGATCTCCCCCTCGTCCGGCGGGGCGGTGTTTCTCGCCGTTCCGCCGGCGATTTTCGCGATCTGCGCCTCGGTCTCGGAATTCGTTTCGTATCTCGCGCCGAGCGAGCAGCAGACGACGGCGGCCCGAAAACGCCTCTTCGCGCCGCAGCAGTCCCCCAGGTTCCGGTAGCACCGGGCGATATCCCGGGCGCGGAAGGCGACCGAGAACGCCTTGCGGGTCAGTTCCTCGAACAGTTCGAGGTCGCCCATTCCCCGAACCGCCTCGATCTGTTCGAACAACAGGTCGGAGTCGGCCGGGTTAAATTTGAGTCCCCTTTCGAGAACGATCTTCGCCTCGTCGAACCGCTTCTGGTGGTTCAGAATCGAGCCGCAGAGGTAGTAGACCCGCGGGATCGGCCGGTCGACGGTCTGAACGATCGTTTCCGAATCGGGTTGGCTCGGATCGAGAATCTCCTCGAAAAGCTCGTTGTAGAAGCGGGATCTGAGTTTTTTCTCTTTCAGGAGAAACTCTTCGTATTTCTCGATTTGTTCGACCAGATTCGACGCCATATGGAGCGCCCAATCGATTTTGTTTTGAGCGAAGAGCAGGCCGATATGTTTTATCTCATACTTCATCTGGGCGGCTTCCATCTCCGGCGAAGAGGAGGAGATGTAGCTGTCGGCCCGGGGAAATCTTTGGCGGGAACTCTTCCCGCGGGCGGGGGCGCACAGCTGTTCCGAGGCGATGCGCGAGGCGACGAGCCCGGCGTACTCTTTCGCGAGCCGGGCGCAGATGACTCCGTACCGGGGGTGATTGGCGTATTTGTTTGCCATCGCATAAAACGAGTCTTCGTCCTTATCCGCATCCCCGGTCAGGGTGGGGACGATCTTCCGGACAATCAGTTCGACATTCTCGTAACGTTCCATAGACACCGATCCTTTCGTCGTGGGGATTTCTGTTTCGGGATAAGATTCCCCCCGACGCCGGAGGGAATATCAACGCTTAATTATGCGTTATATTTCCGTAGCGACTCTATTCTGGCAAGATTTCCGGAAAATGCAAGCGATTTTATCGTTTTATAGAAAAATACTCGTCTTTTTGACGGTTAAAGGGATAAGATTGTGTAAAACAAGAAAAAATGGAGAAACCGGGGAAGGCGCCGGCGCCTTCCCGCGCGGCGTCAGTTTGCGTACTTTTGGTAGATTCGTTCGCCGAACCCGGCGCGGCGGATTTGGGCCTCTTCGCTCTGGTTCGCCGGACGCTCGTATTTGAGAAGAATCAGGTCCGACGCCTCCCGAACCGACGCGGCGTTTTGAAGTCCCTTCGCCAGCGGAGGATATTTCACGCTCAGTTCATACCAGAGGTAGTCGAGCTGCATCGACAGGTCGCCGATCGACGCGTTTCGTTCCCGCGCAAAGGAGAGAAGCGCCTCTTTCCGGGACCAGAAGGTCCATTGAGCCAGACCGTACCCGGCGGCGTCGCGCACGAAGTTGTCGTAGGCGCCGCTGTCGACCGCCTCGGTGTACTCGGCGTCGGTCATTTTCAGCTTCCGCTCGTAGGAGCTCTGGAGGTTGTTGGGGATAAACCCCGACTCGGCGTAGAGGTTCCCCATCAGCCCCGCCACGCCGTAGGGATTCCCGATCCGTTCGGCGAGGTAGTTCCAGACGATCTCTTCGTTGGTCGGCTCGGGAGCCCTCTTTTTCGCGGCGTTTCCCGCCGTCGGAAAACCGAGAAGGAGGGCCGGCAGAAGGAGCGCCGGAAAAAGGGAGAGGAAGACGCGTTTCAGGTTCGGGGCGGTCGGGATCATCGGTCTTTCGGGCTTTCGTTGAAGGGAAGGGGGGGCCGGAATCGGGACCGGATCCCGATTTTCGGCGGCGGACACGGGGCATTCTACACTTACTTTGAAAAAAAATCAAACGACGTCGGACTATTCCGCCTCGGCGATCTCATAAAAGACCACCGCCTGGGGGCCGAGTTCGGCTTCCAGGAGAAGTGTTCCGTCCGGCGAGGGGGGAAGCTCCTCTTCCTTCGGGATCAGCCGCGCGATTCGGGCGTACCGCGGGCGGAGTTCCTTCTCGTAAAGCGCTCGGGCGTCCGGGTCGGCCAGGGTGAGCGGGGAATCGATTCCGGGGTCGTCGGGAGACCACCGGAAATCGTCGTCCCCGATCCCGAACTTTTCGCGGTCCTTTTCCCATTCGGGGAAGAAGTTCACCCCGTCGTCGACCGTCCATGACGTGACGCGCAGCTTCTTTCCGGCGAAATCGGGAACCGAAATTTTCAGACTCGCCCGCGCCGATCCGGCGTAGTCGTAGTCGTCCTTGAAGTGATATGCCATCAGGCGCAGAGTCCGCGCGTCCGGCTCGTAACCGGCGACCGCGTCGAGCTCGACGCCTTCCGGCGCCGATTCCGTTTCCCGTTCGACCCGCGCCGCGAAGGCGCCGCGGAATTCCGAAAAGAGGCGGGCGACGAAATAGCTGACGGTCGGGATTCCGTGATAGGCCCCGGACGACGAGTAGCTCCACGACGAAATGTAGTCGATATCGGCGTCGACCGCCTGTTTGAGGAGCCGGGCGTCGAAAGCCGCCTGATACGTCCTGCCGACCATCCGCTGAAGCAGGTCGTCCGCCGCCGCGCCGGAATGAACCCCGTACAGAATTCGCCCCTCGTCGACGCCGTAGAAGAGGTCGGTCAGCCCGACCTCTTCGGCCCGCGCCCGGAGCCGCCCGACGACGACCGGAAGGGGATCTTTGGCGGGAACGCCCGGTTTTTTGTCGTAGAACGAGACGCCCATAAAGCGGATCCGCGTTCCCACACCGCCCGTCTTGTAGTTCCGGCCCGCCGCGCAGTGGTCGAGCAGATCCCGTTCGTCCCAAAGCCCTTCGCTGCACGCCATCGCGTGTGCGCCGACGCAGATATTCGGCCCGATTTCGGCGGCGAGTGCGTCCACCGTATAGTCGTAGAGTTTAAAGTAGGCTTCCCGCGAATCTTCGGGCGTGCCGCTTTCGGCTTTGAACCAGCCGGGATTGTCAAATTCGGTCAGCACGCCGAACCGCCATGAAAGGACCTCGTCCCGCCCGAACCGTTCGACTAGCGCGCGGGCCAGCGCACGTACGAAGGTTTCGTACACCTCGCAGTCGTCCGGCGGAAAGACGTTCGTTCGGAAATCGCCCATCTGCCGCGTCGAGGAATACTTGGAGGGAACGCTGAACTTGATATGCGGCCGCGCACCGAGCGCCAGCGTCTTGGCGCACGCGTTCAGAAGCGGCTCGAAATCGTAGTCGTCGAGGATTTCCGCATTCGCCGGGTCTTTGAACAGGTCACGGTCCGGCGAGCTGCCGGTCGCCTGCATGAACTGGAGATACTCGACGAACGGCGTCAGATCGGCGCCGTCGGCCCGGTCCCGTTCGTTGGGGAGGGAAAGGCTCTGAAACATCCAGACGTTGACGTTGCTCAGTTTATTGCCGATCGGTTCGTCGGCGAGTTCGGCGGCGTCGACGTGAAAGACCGCCGAGGCGGTCTGAGCGGCGGCGGGTCGGAGAAAAACCGCCGAGAGGAGAAACAACACGCAGCAGATTATTCTTTTCGGGAAACGCCGCATGGACAAACCTTTCGGGAGCGGGGGGTGGGGCGAACAACTCCTCCATTTTACCCGACGGAGCCGCCGGCCGCCATCCGCTCCGATTCTCCCGAAATTGGGAAAAACATCATATTCCGGGAATGAAATCCCGGATTATTATGATAATTTGGGATTTGAAGAGACTTCGGGGAACGGCGGAAAAAGAAAACGGAACGCCGGGCGCGCCGGAATGGTCCTTTCGAAAACCTCGCTTCCGGGGGTGAATATCCGCCCGGTTTCTGATAGACTGTTGTCAGACCGGGTCGGAAAGATCCGGGCGTTTCCGTTTACCGTTTCCGCACAAGGAGAAAACCGCCATGCCGTATATCGCCATCAAGGGAAAACCGAAAACCGCCGAAATCAGAAAGAATCTCGTCGAGAAGATCAACCAGGCGCTTCTCGAAATCTGGGGCTGCCCCCAGGAAGCGATCTCGATCTCGCTCGAGGAGATCGAGCCCGACAAGTGGGAGGAGACCGTGGTCAAAAAAGAAATCGAGCCGAACGCCGGGAAGATGTATATCCTCAAGGGGGAAAAGAAGTATTAGACGGCGCTTCCTGTTCGAAGCACTAAAAAGGGGAACGGACTGACTTCTCCGTTCCCCGCAGTGGAAGACCAGAAGGGCTTTGCTCCGCCTAATCGTCTTCCCGCTCGCCGATTTTGGTGCCGATCAGCCAGGCGGTCGGTACGGCGACGGCAGCCAGGACGAGCGCCGGGATGATCCGTTCGACCATCGTGGAGTTCGAGTCGAGGAGGCTCTTGCCGACGAACCCGATCATCATGCTGAAACAGAACGCCATCACCGCGATCAGAGCGCGGTTCTTCTTCCCCTGCGCGGTCAGCGGCGCGGCGGCGCGGCGCTTTTTGACCTTGACCGGTTCGGCTTCGCCGGAATCGTCCTTTTTGTCCTTTTTCTTTTTTTCGTCTTTCGCCGCGGCGGGACGGACGACCTGCTGAACCGCGTCGCGCGGGTAGTATTTGGCGATCGCCGCGTTCACCTGCGCCGGCGTACAGATCGCGCTGCGGATCGGCATGTCGAACAGGACGCGGAGCTGCTCCTCCACGTCGAGCGAAAGGGGAACCGGCGAGGCGAGGATCAGCCGCCCCATATCGGCCATCACCGGCACAAACGAATGGGAGCGCGCCATGCTCGGGTCGATCTGCGGTGCGTAGTACTCGTCGACCGGGATCTCGTCGAGACTGATGAACGGCAGCCCTTCCGATTCGGCGAACGCCAGCATGACCTGCTCCTGCGGGGCGAGCCGCTGCTGAATGATCGCCATGTGGAGATCCAGACCGACCGCGTCGGCGTAACTTTTCGCC
>CACXFR010000247.1 GCA_902766935.1 uncultured Planctomycetota bacterium
ACCGAATCGGTCGTGAGGATGATGAAGGAGCTTGAAAAGCTCCCCGGTATCGGAAAGAAGTCATCGGAACGAATCACCTACCACATACTAAAGATGTCGAAAGAGGACGCGCTGGAACTCTGCGACTCGATCCGTACGGTTAAAGAGCGGGTCCGCTACTGCAAAGAGTGCTACAACCTCTCCGAGGAACCCCTCTGCGACATCTGCCGCGATCCCTCGCGGGACCGCAGCACGATCTGCGTCGTTGAACAGCCGCGCGATCTGATCTCGATCGAACAGACCGGCTGTTACCGCGGCCTCTACCACGTTCTTTTGGGGCGGATTTCTCCGTTGGACGGGGTTACCGCCGATCAGCTGACGATCGACGCGCTCGTCTCCCGCGTTCAAAACGGGGATGTCCGGGAATTGATTATGGCGACCAATCCGACGGTCGAAGGGGACGGAACCGCCCTGTTCATCGGCAGCCGCCTCCAGGGATACCCGATCAAGATCACGCGTCTGGCGCGCGGGATCACCACCGGGAGTACCCTCGAATTCGCGAATAAAGAAATGCTCTCCGATGCCATCAAGGGGCGTCAGAAATTTTAAGAGGCGCCTCGACGATGAGCATGCGGATTTCACTGGGACAAACTCAAAATCAGCAGCAGAAGCAGATTCTGACCCAGCGGATGATTCAGTCGATGGAGCTTCTCCAGCTCCCGATCCAGCAGCTGGAACAGCGGATCGAAACCGAACTGGAGACAAATCCCACTCTGGAGATCGACGACGGCACTGACGAGACCGAGCCGTTCGATGAAGGAGATTTCCCGCAATCCGAATCGGACGAACCCTCCCGAGAGGATGAATACCCAAAAGAAGAAGAATCTTCGAGTGATGATGACGACTCGGAGGAGGGAGAATCTTCGGACGGCGAAACCGCGGAAGAGGGAGACTTCCAGCTTGTCAGCGACTTTTCCGAAACTTACTCCGACACCATCGACGAGGATCCCGTCCGTTCGCAGAACTGGCTCGAAGAAGCCGCGCAGCGCCATCAGGATATGATCGGCAACATCGCCTCGCGGGGGGAGACGCTTGAAGACCACCTCCGCGGTCAGCTCCCGTGGTTCGATCTGACCGACCGTCAGAAAGAGATCTGCGAGACAATCATCGGCAACATCAATCACAACGGCCTTCTCGAGACGCCGCTCGAAGAGCTTTGGGGAAAGGACGCCGACGAGGCCGAAAAGGAAATCTGGGAAAAAGGATTACAGACGATCCAGTCGATGGATCCGCCGGGAGTCGGCGCCCGGACGGTTGCCGAGGCGCTCCTTTTGCAGGTGACCGACGAAACCCCCCATCACGAAACGGTCCGCCGGCTTCTGGAACGCCATTTCGACGACATCCTCCACAACCGAATCCCGCTCATCGGCAAAGAGACCGGCTATACAAAAGAGGAGATTGAAGAAGGGATCGGCCAGATCCGCAAGCTCAATCCCCATCCGGGGAGCGATTTCGACGAAGACACGACGCCGGTGGTGATCCCCGATCTGATCGTCAGCAAAGGGAGAGACGGCCGGTGGGAGGTCGATATCAACGAAGGAGGCCAGATCCGGCTCGGGATCAGCTCCGAATACAAGTCGATGCTCAAAAACGAGAAAACCGACAACGAAACCAAAGAATACCTCCGCAGCAATATCGGCCGGGCGCAATGGTTCATCGAAGCGCTCCGCCAGCGGAAGATGACACTCCTCCGGGTCGGTCAGGCGATCGTGCGGCATCAAAACGACTTCTTTGAACTCGGCGCCGAAAATCTCCGTCCTCTTAAAATGCAGCAGATCGCCGACGAACTCGGAATTCACATCACCACCGTCTCGCGCGCGTGCAGCGGCAAGTGGCTTGCGGCCCCGACGGGGCTTTATCCTTTAAAGTCGTTCTTTTCCGGGGCGGTCAAATCCGATTCGGACGAACTCTCGTCGAGCTCGGTCAAAAGCAGAATCAAGGAGATGATCGACGGCGAAGATAAGAAGAACCCCCTTTCCGACGAGGAAATCGCCGCCAGGCTCAAAGAAAAGGGGGCAGACATCTCGCGCCGAACCGTGGCGAAGTACCGCGACGAATTGAAAATCCCGAGCAGCCGGCAGCGGAAAGACTGGCTCTAACCGATCCGCGAAAACGCGCTGACTTCCCCCGCGGAATTCGTCACGCGAACCGCGGGAGCCGCCGCGGCGCCGCTCTCGTACACATGGGACGCCGAAAGCGTATTCGAAAGGAACGTGAACTCCTCGACCGTCCCGTCCCCCCAGTCGATTTCCCAAAACGTCCCGACTTCTCCGGCGGCGTCGCTGTAACACAGATCGGCGACCACCACCCGGCCGTCGGCGAACGAAGAGAGTTTTCCGCTCACCGCAGGGGCGACGGGAACGCGCGTCACCCGGACCTCCGCCGGAAGGCTCAGATTTCCGGCGGCGTCGCCGACCACGAGCGAGACGGACGCGCTGTTTTGCGCATATCTTAACTTATTGGCGGAAAGCCATACATCCTCGCCCTCCGCGTCGGCCGACCCCGCCGACGTGTAGCTCCAGAGCCACGAGGAAACCGCACGGACGCCATTGGCATACGACCCGGCGCCGGAAACGAAAAACTTGCACCCGGCCTGAACCGTCACCTCGCTCGGTGAGGCGCACGCCGTCAGATTCGGCGTGGTTTTCGGTTCGGCGGTGACCGTATAACTGTCCGCATCGACCGTCCAGCCTTCGCCGCACCCGGCGGCGAAATCGACCTCGACCGTCGTCGGCCTGACCAGTTCGGGATTGAAGTTCAGCCGGAGCGAGACCAGATCGATCCCCGCCCCGACGGTGTCGGCGCCGCCGGTCCAGTCGCCGGAAAACGGGTTAAACCAGGTCGCCTTTATATACCACGCGCCGTCGACGGGAGCGTTTTCCCCGCCGGAATAGAGATAGAACGCCCAGGAGCCGTTCGAAATCAGATTCGTCGTAAAAAGAGGGGTCAGCGTTATGTCGGGAATCGCGGAAATCGACTCGTCCGCGATCTGAAACCCCGCCGCGGCGGGATCGAACTGCGAGACCGAAAGGGTCGCCAAGCCCGTCTCCTGAATTCCGACGTATAGGTTGAGGGAGGCGAAATCGGCCGCGGCCGCGCGCGTGGTCGAAAGGTGAACCGTCACGTCGGCGCACTCCGCTCCGGAAACCGGCGCGATGCCGACCCCCGAAAGGGAAACGACACCCTCGTCGGACGTCGGCAGGGGGAGCGCCGCCGGAACCGCGGCCGTTTCGAAAAGCGCCGAAGGATCCGGCGCCGCGCCGGCGACGACCGCCAAAAGATCACGCGATTCAAGTGTCTCGACAGCCAAACGCGCTTTTTTCATCATCGTCTCCGAATGGGACAGGGGGAAACCGCGGAATGCGGCGGATATTCAAAAGGGGCCTCTCCCTTCCGAAGGGTGAGGCGCCGACTTTTCAGTTCTCGGTCGGGAACGTGTGTCCCATCCTGGTTCGCTTTGTCTCGATGTAGCAACGGTTATATTCGTTGACCGGGCAGACGATCGGAACCTGCTCGGTCACGGAGAGTCCGAATCCCTCGTAAATAAAAGCGTCGGTCTTTTTGGGATTGTTCGTCATGAGGCGGATATTGTGGAGACCCAGATCCTGCAGAATCTGGATTCCGACGCCGTAGTCGCGCAGATCGACCCCGTGTCCGAGCGCCAGATTGGCGTCGACCGTGTCGAGCCCGCCGTCTTGCAGGGCGTAGGCCTTGATCTTTTCGGTCAGTCCGATCCCGCGTCCTTCCTGGGGAAGGTAGACCAGAACGCCGACGCCCTCCTTTTCGATCATCGCCAGCGATTTGTGAAGCTGGTCGCCGCAGTCGCACCGGAGCGAGGCGATCAGATCCCCCGTAAAGCAGGAGGAATGGAGCCGAACCAGCGGCGCGGCGACCTTTGAAGGATCGCCGTAGACGACGGCGACCGGATCTCCCTCCTCGTACTTGATTTTATACGCGTAGATCCGCGCCGGGCCGTATTTGGTCGGCAGATTTGCCTCGGCGACCCGCTCGACGATTCTCTCCCGCTGACGGCGGTATTTGATCAGGTCTTCGATCGTGATAATCTGAAGATCGAACTTTTCCGCCAGCTCCATAAGCTGATCGGTATTGGCGCGGTTTCCGGTCTCGTTGAGGATTTCGCACAGAACTCCGCAGGGGCGAAGTCCCGCCAGACGGGTCAGATCGATCACCGCCTCGGTATGCCCGGCGCGGCGCAGAACTCCTCCCTCTTTCGCTTTGAGGGGAAAGAGGTGGCCGGGACGAACGAAGTCGCTCGGCTTACTGTTCGGGTTGGCCAGCGCAAGAATCGTCGCGGTTTTTTCCTGTGCGGTGATCCCGGTTCGGCACGAAACGTGGTCGACGGGAACGGTAAACGCCGTCTGGAGAGGGGCGGTGTTGTCCTGAACCATCTGGTTCAGGTCAAGGCGGCGGCACGCCTCGGGGAGAAGGGGCATGCAGACCTGCCCCCGCCCGTTCTTCAGCATGAAGTTGATCCCCTCGACCGTGGCCAGTTCCGCGGCGCAGACAAAGTCTCCTTCGTTTTCGCGGTTCTCGTCATCCATCACGATAACAAGTTCCCCGGCTTTTATGGCCTTCACCGCTTCTTCAATCGTCGAAAGACGCTTTGTCATTTACTCCCTCACAATCGTCTAATCTAAATTTTCAAACATCGCGTCAACGAACTCGTCGGGGTTGAACGCGACGATATCGTCGGCCGACTCTCCCATTCCGACGTACCGAACGGGAAGCCCGACCTCTTTGCGTATCGCCGCGACGGCTCCGCCGCGGGCGGTTCCGTCGAGCTTGGTCAGAAAAATCCCGCTGCACGCCGCCGACTCGGTGAACGCGCGGGCCTGACTCAGACCGTTCTGCCCCATCGTGGCGTCGAGAACCAGGATCGACTCGTGCGGCGCGCCGGGAATCATCTTATGAACGATCCGCTTGATCTTTTCGAGTTCGCTCATCAGATTCCGGTTCGTCTGCAGGCGGCCGGCGGTGTCGATGATACACAAATCGGCGCCGGTTTCGATGGCCCGGGCGGCCGCCTTATGGGCGACGCTCGCCGGATCGCTTCGGGGGGGACCGACGACCAAGTCGAGCCCCAGACGGTCGGCCCAGATTTTGAGCTGGTCGACCGCGGCGGCGCGGAACGTGTCGGCGGCTCCCAGCACGACTTTCTTTCCCTGCGACGAAAAAAGTTTGCCGAGCTTGGCGATGCTCGTCGTCTTGCCGCACCCATTAACGCCGCAGACGAGCCAGACCGTCGGGCCGCTTTCGGCGAAACGAAGCGGAGCGTTGTCCTGAGCCATCAGGGTTTTGAGTTTTCCCTTGACCGCCTCGATGATCGCGTCCCTCTCGACCACCCGACCGCGAAAATCTTTTTTCACCTGATCGGCAGCCTCCTGCGCCGCCGGAACCCCCATGTCGGTTTTCACCAGCACTTCAAAGAGTTCGTCGCAGAAAGCGTCGTCGACCAGACGTCCCTCGGTTTTGAAAAGGTCGCGGACGTCGGTGTTCAGAATCGAAACCGTTTTGGCCAGTCCCTGCTTCAGCCCCGACTTGATTTTACTGAAAAAACCCATTTCTCGTGCTTCCCTTCTGCTCGCGCGTTTCTAGTCCCGGGGAGACACCCCCCCGTCGTCCGTGCGATTACTGTCCAGAACCACCCGTCCCAAAATCCCGTTGATGAATTTCGGAGATTCGGCGTCCCGCCCGAACTTTTTCCCCAGTTCGACCGCCTCGTTGATCGCAACGGCGGCGGGGGTTCCCAGCTCGATCTCGGCAACCGCCATTCGGAGGATATTCCGATCGGTCAGCGACATCCGGTCAAGCCGCCAGTTTTCGGAAGCTTCCGAAAGCTTCCGGTCGACGGCGTCCCGTCCGGAAAGGGTGGCGTGTATCAGCGTCCGCGCGAAATCGCTCCACTGAGCGATTTCTTCGGACGAGATTTTCCCGCGGGGGCGCTCTTCGGCCGGCAGGAGCGCGTCGTCTTCGTCGAAGGCGCCCCCACCGGAAAGCTCCGAAAACTTCGAGCGGATGTAATCGTTGTCCAACGCGTTCAGCCCGCCGGGATTGACGTCGTGTTCACAGATGATCTGAAAAGCGATCGTCCGCGCGAAACTCCGCCCGCGAAAACCGGGTTTTCTGATCTCGTTCGTCATATTCGAGGGTTACTTTCCCTTCTTAAAAGATTTCGGCTTCCCTTTTTTGCCGTGCTCGCCGTACGTTTTTCCCTCTTTGCGGGACTTTTTCCCGTGCCCCGATTTCCCTTCTTTCTTCCGATCGTTTCCTTTTCCGCGGCGGGGGAAAGAGTCGTGATCGAAACGGGACGGACGGCGTCGGTCGTACTCCTCGTCCTCGTCGTATTCGTCGAAGTCGTCTTCCTCGTCGTCGAACTCGCCGTTTTGATAGCGGCGGGCGTTATCGGCCAGGGAGGAAAAGAGCGTGTCGTCGGGGTCTTCCAACGGAGTCGGTTCGGGGAGCTGCGAAACAAGATCGAGCATCTCCAGAACCGCGGCGGCGGCTTCGACTCCTTTGTTGCCAAGCTGCTCGCCGGCGGTTTTGTCGCTGCCGGGAGCCTGCATCGTCGAACGGGCGGCGGCCTGTTCGATCGT
>CACXFR010000248.1 GCA_902766935.1 uncultured Planctomycetota bacterium
AAATCTTTTTGAGGAGGTTCAGTTTTGGATCGGTCTTTTGGAGGAAAGGTAGACGCCGTTGCGCAGGTCTCGCGACGAGAGTTCGGCCAGGAGTTCTTCGATGACGATCCGAGGATCGATGCGTTGCCCCCCCTTGAGGTCAAGGTCGGCCTGGAGAAGGAGATTGACAAGACGCAGACCGCGGCGCCGGCTGAGCTTTTTCATTTGGCTGATCGGGTGCTCTTTGGCGGCCCTGTTGGATTTCACTTTGTAGGGAACGAAAATCTTCGCCCTATCGAGGGCTTTTTGAAGCAGATCGTCCGCGGACTGGCGGGGGGCGCGCTTTTCCTCGTCGATGTAATACACCGTCGCCGCCCAGTATTTTCGGAGGACGGCGCCCATCTGCGCCAGGACGGCGATCGGCTGCTCGCCGGAGGCGAGGAGAACGTCGAGCTGGCGGACCGCCGTCGGAAAATCCCCCGACAGCGCCTGCGCGATAATGTCCCACGCCTTTTGAAGCCGCCACGAACCGACGTTCCGCGAGACGAATTCCGCGGTCAGTTTTCCGTCCGGCGGGTTCAGGAGCGCCAGACGCTGTATTTCGCTGTCGAGGAGACCCGGCTCTTCGCCGATCAGTTCGATCAGCGAATCGAACACGCCCCGCACGGCGGAGACGTTGTATATCTTGCACCTAGTCTCGAGCCATTCGTTCAGGCTGGTTCGGTCGGGCTGTTTCGCCTCGATGAGAAGACCGGACCTGTCGACGTCCTTGTACAGATTCGAGGTTTTGATCAGCGTTTTGACCTGAAGAAGGAGAAGCCCGACTTTCGACGGCTCTTTGAGGTAGTCGCGGATCTCCTCGCGGTAGGTGCTGACGAATCGGTCGGCGTCGGTGACGCGGACCAGGCGGACGTCGCCGCCGAACATCGGCGGCGACGAGAGTTCGAGAACGACGTCGGCGAAGCGAATATCCGAATTCCCGTCGTGTTCGCTGTACGAGAATTCGGCGTCTTCTTCGGTTAAGATGCGGCCGCGGAAGATTTTAAAAACCTCGGCGCGCAGAAACGCGTCATCCCCGAAAACGATCGCGACGGGAGGACGTTCGGGAAAATTTTGCGGTTTCAGCAGATAGTCGACGGCGGTGGTGGTCGGCATGAAGACGGCCTTACAGGGAGAGTATCTCGCGGATTACCGGTTCGAGTTTGTCGGCCTGACGGAACATTCCCAGATCGTTCAGGTGGGACGAGTCCATCGTTGCGTCGAAGTCGATGTCTTCGCCGATCAGGTTTTCATGACCGAGCCAGTAGACGTTGTCGTTCTCGGCGGAGAAAGCGTCGTAGACCCCGCGAAGGGCTTCGGACTGCTCCCGGCATTGGGCGGCGCGCCCCTTCTTAATGTGGCAGTCGGCGTAAAAGCGGCCGTCGACGATCAGAATCGGCGTGTCGGGCCGCGCCGCGCGGATGATTTGGAGGAAGGGGAGCGCCCGCTCGCGGATCAGCGGGGCGTCCATGTTCGGAACCGCGTCGATGACGAAAAGCGCCGGGTCGAGCTCGGCGATCATTTCGGCCATTTCCGGTTCCATCCGCGCCGAGCCGGAAAAGCCCAGGTTGATGAACGGAACGCCGAGCCGACGGCTTAACATCGACGTGTAGACGTTCCCGGGATGCGAACAGCATCCGCCCTGCGTGATCGACGTGCCGTAGTAGACGATCGGTTTGACCGGCATCGGGGCGACCGCGTGAAATTCGGCGTCTTCGGCCACCCCGATCGAAAGGGCTTCGACCCCGTTGTAGAGCGGGAAGTAAATCAGATAGTCGCGCATCTCGCGGCCGAGCCCGCCGGCCAGCTCACAGGCATTCTGCTGACTCGTCGGCTGCGTACAGGCGACCCAGCACCATTTCCCCCCCTCGAGCGCGTAAAGGTCAAAGCCGCTCACCCCGGTGGCGGGCATGTGGTGCATCGCCAGGTTTCCGCTCAGAAGGGTGTATTTCACGCGGATCGAGTCGGCGTCGGTGCGGAACCGGGTCAGAAGACCGGCGGTGTTCTTTCCCAGCTCGCGGACGCTCGGGGTGACCCGCTGGGCGAACGCGTCGGGGATCCGGTCGAACGGACGGGCGGTTTCGGCCCAGCCTTTCCCCTCGGTCGGCCAATCGGCGGCGTTGTACCAGGCGATTCCCTCTTCAACGGTCGGCGCGACGTCGACGTCTCCCGCGGAAAGGAAGGAAGAGAGACCGAAAAACGACAGAACGAGAACTGTTTGAAACAGGCGCATGGATATCCCTTTTTTAGAATGTTGAAACATAACTTCCGACGGCGGCGAACAGATCCCCGGCCGCGGAGCCGCCCCCGCGGTCGGTCGAACGGAACTCGGCGAAAAAGAGAGACGTTTTATTTCGCCCGGCCGAGGAATTCGCCCGAACGGGTGTCGATTTTGATAACCTCGCCGTTTTCGAGGTATTCGGGAACCATGACCACGAGACCCGAAGCCGTTTTCGCCGGCTTGTTGCGGTTGGTCGCCGAATTGCCGCGCGCCGCGGGATCGCATTCCACGACCTGCATTTCGACCGTAACCGGAAGCTCGATGGCGACGCAGCGGTCTTCGTAGATCAAAGCGTAAATCCCTTCGAGGCCTTCCGAGACGTACTTCATCTCTTCTTCAACATCCTCTTTGGGGATGTTGTACATGTTGTAGTCCTGCTTGTCCATGAAGAAGGCGTCGCTTCCGTCGGCGTAACTGAACTGAACTTCCCGCTTTTTGAAATCGGCGTCCTGGAAGCTGTCGGTTCCCTTTGTCTTCAGGTCGACCTTGTCTTTGGTGATCAGGTTCCGGCATCGGAATTTGTAAAGAGTGGCCGCGCCGCGGGCCGACGGGGTCTGAACCTGGACGTTTTCGACGATGATCGGCGCGTTGTTGTAGACGATAATGTCGCCGCGTTTCATATCTTTCGCGATCATAAAAATCTCCGAATCTGAGTGGTACGGGTACGTTTAAGGGGGAAACACTTATGACGGAATTATACCCGCCGGGGGGAAGTGCGCAAGCTTTCGGAGCTCGGAAAGAGGGAATTTCGCCGAAATTGAGCGAAACGGAATAATCGGTCCGCCGCCGCGAAAAAATCGCGCGGGAATCGGACGCTCTCTTGAAAACAGGATACCTCGCTGTTATAATGATACAGTATGTGCTCCTGCGTTTTCTGAAATAACCCCGCGAGACTGAAAAATGACCGACGGCGATCCTTCCGTTAAGACCGAGACGAACAGTTCGAGCTCCGATGCGCAGCAGCGGATTCAGCCGCTCGACGAGTCGCTCCTCGGCGAATCCTCTTCGCCGATGGGACGGCGGAGTTATTTCTTCTTCCGCTCCCTCCTCTACGGATTCCTCTACTTCGTTTTGGTGATGATCCTCCTCATCATCCTGACCCTGATCGGGGTCGGAATCTGGGTCAAGCATTGCCGAAAGACGATTTCGCCCCATCAGGCGCAAAAAGCTCACAGCGTCCAGCTGACCGGCTGGCTGGCGTTCAACGATATGCAGAAACAGACACCGGAAGTCAGGAACCGCCTCCTTCGCAAATATGAGTACCGGCTGAACCTGCTGCAAAAATCGGATATCAACTCGCCGATGGTGATAAAGGCGATCCCCTACATTCAGCAGGCGGCGCTGGAGTATCTCCACAAGCGGGACGAAAAGATCATCGCCCAGGAGATTGAGGCGCGGAAGACCGCCATCGGCCGTCCCGATTACCGTGTTGTGTCGGGGCCGGATTCGGGCCGCTATATCGCCACCGACGAAATTCAGCCGACCGAAGAGCTCGTCGAGCGGATAAAACACCGCCATGACGAGATTCGGGCGGAATACGACCCCCTGGCATATCACGAAAGCCTGATCGAGTCGAATATCCGCACCCTTACCAAAGAATTCTTTCTTCACCAGATGGTGATCTACGACAACCGTCCCGACGACGAAAAAGTCGCCTGCATCCTCGAAACTGCGGCGGCGCTGAACCATTTTTCGGAACTCTACGATAAGGCGCGTACCGAATTGGGGCTCCCGCCGCAGGGAACGGTCGAACAGATCCGCGACCTGAACCACATCGTCGCCGGTTGGATCGACACCACCACGCCCGAATTTCTCGCCCGTCTCTATTGGTTCAAAGACGTGGTGACCGCCGTTATCGTCGCCGACCGCGGAGGGGATCCCGCAGCGGCCGCCGAACAGATGATTTCCCACGCCGACACGGCGAAAAAGCCGGGTCTTCTGCGCGGGATTCTGGGAAATGTCCGCGCGCAGAAAGAAAACGGCGGCGCGGAAAAGCCGGCCGGGAAGGCGCCGTCCGAAGACGCGGCCTCCGGCGAAGCTCCGTCGGCCGAGGAAACCCCGGCCGAAGAGCCCGAATTCTTCTGAAATGAGAGCCTCCGAAGAGGGGCATTCGTGTTTTTTGGGGGGGAGCCGAGTTGCTTCCCCCCTTTTTTTCGCCCGCCGGCGGCTCTTTGACGCGGGGTCTCTCCCTTTTGTTTTCGCGAAAAACGGATAGAATAGAGTAACGTGTTTTTTTCATTTTTCCGCGCCCTTTATGGCCGGGAAAGACCTCCTTTTCCGAATCCTTTCCGCCCCGAGCGAAACGGTTCGCAAAATGGGGGAGTCGCAAATGTTACAGGATCGCAGCACCATGTCAGAACAGACACTTCAAGCGCCGACTTCGGTCAATACCAAACCGGTTATCTGGGGTTTGGTCGTTCTTTTTATCGTTTACGTCGCGGCTCTTTTTGCCGGTATTCCGCAAAAGTGGACCGCCGCCTCCAATACGCCTCATCATGCCGAAGAGGTCGCCGAAGAGGCCGCCGCCGAGCAGGAAGCGGCCGGTCATGCCGAAGTGAAAGCGCCCCCGCTCTGGGCGGCGATTCCGTTCTGCGTTCTGCTCCTGTGCATTGCCGTTCTGCCGCTGATTCCCGCGACCGAGCATTTCTGGGAGAGCAATCTTCACCGGTTCTATGTCGCGGCGGGGCTGGGATTGATCGTTCTGCTCTATTACGCGTTTATGCACGAGTCGCCGGTCGCGCTCCACTGGCCGGCGCACGATGTGGTTGACGGCGCGCTTCCGAAAGCG
>CACXFR010000249.1 GCA_902766935.1 uncultured Planctomycetota bacterium
GCTTGCGGTAGTTGCAGGCGGTCTCGTAGCGGTGATGCCCGTCGGCGACGAAGATCGGTTTCGGCCCCATCGCGGCGACGACCTTGCTGACCACGTCCGGGTCGGTGACGACCCACATCCGGTTGATCACCCCCAGATGGTCCACGGCTTCAATCGGGGTCAGCTTGGCGGCGGCTTCGTCGAGCGTTTTCTGAATCTCATCGCCGCTGTCGGGATAAAGACCGAATATCTGGCTGAAGTTCGTTTTGCAGGCGGTGGTGAGCATCAGGCGGTCCATCTTCGGGCCGCTCATCGTCTCTTCGTGCGGGAAGACCATTCCCTGGCCGAACGGCACCGCCTCGCAGCGGCACATAAAACCTTTCCGGGTATAAGTCTTACCGCCGACCTCGTAGATCTGATGGTAGACGTAGATCGCCGGTGCGGTTTCCCGGAAGAGGATCCCTTCGTTTTTCCACTCTTTCAGGATCCGCGCGCTGCGCGTGTAGCGGTTGTCCTGCTCGGTGTCGTG
Organism: uncultured Planctomycetota bacterium; assembly: GCA_902766935.1. Taxonomy (GTDB): domain Bacteria; phylum Planctomycetota; class Planctomycetia; order Pirellulales; family Thermoguttaceae; genus RUG695. The sequence continues at coordinate 509 of CACXFR010000249.1, forward strand.
CTCGGGATCTTTCTTGTTGAGGATCAGCCGGACGACGTTGTTCGGGTGTTTCGCGTAGAGCTCGTCTTGGAGCTGGTCGTCGATCACGTCGTAGGGAGGGGCGATCACGTCGGTCAGCTGACCGACCCGCGCGGGGTTGTAGCGCCAAGCGGCAAGCGGCTGAATGTTCGGCATCGTTGTTACCTTTCGTCAAATCGATGGGGAATCTCCGGACCGCGTCGGGCGGCGTTTCCTTTCCGCCGCGGTCGCAGGAACGGCTCTCAGTAACGGTAAAAATCGGGCTTATAGGGACCTTCGACCGGAACGCCGAGATACTCGGCCTGTTTCGGGGTCAGACGGGTCAGTTTCGCGCCGACCGCGTCGAGGTGCAGACGCGCCACCTCTTCGTCGAGTTCTTTCGGCAGAACCCGCACCTGACCGATCGGGTATTCCGCGCTGCGGGTCCAGAGGGCGATCTGCGCCAGAACCTGATTCGAAAACGAGTTCGACATCACGAACGAGGGGTGGCCGGTGGCGCATCCCAGGTTGACCAGCCGGCCTTCGGCCAGAAGGATGATCGAATGGCCGTCGGGGAAAGTGTAGCGGTCGACCAGCGGTTTGACCTGTTCTTTTTTAATTCCGGGGTACGCCTCCAAATCGGCGACGTTGATCTCGCAGTCAAAATGTCCGATGTTGCAGACGATCGCGTCGTTTTTCATCTTCAGCATGTGTTCGAGCGTGACGATATCGCAGCAGCCGGTCGTCGTGACGAAGATCCCTCCCTGCGGGGCGGCCTCGTCCATCGTCACCACCTCGAACCCTTCCATCGCCGCCTGCAGGGCGCAGATCGGGTCGATCTCGGTGATCAGCACCCGGGCGCCGTAGGAACGCATCGAGTGGGCGCATCCTTTACCGACGTCGCCGTAACCGGCGACGACCACGACTTTTCCCGCGACCATTATGTCGGTGGCGCGTTTGATCCCGTCGGCCAGCGATTCGCGGCATCCGTAGAGGTTGTCGAATTTACTCTTGGTGACCGAATCGTTGACATTGATTGCGGGGACCTTCAGCGTTCCCCGTTCGGCCATCTGATAAAGGCGGTGGACGCCGGTCGTCGTCTCTTCGGAAAGCCCTTTGATTCCGGGAAGAAGGCGCGCGTATTTCGGCGTGTGGACCATCATTGTCAGGTCGCCGCCGTCGTCGACGATCAGGTTCAGCGGCTGGCCGTCGTCGAAGAAGAGGGTCTGTTCGATGCACCAGTCGTATTCGGCGTCGGTCTCTCCCTTCCAGGCGTAGACCGGAACTCCGGTCGCGGCGATCGCCGCCGCGGCGTGATCCTGGGTCGAGAACTTGTTGCAGCTGCTCCACTGTACCCGCGCGCCGAGCGCGGTGAGCGTCTCGATCAGAACCGCGGTCTGAATCGTCATGTGCAGACATCCGGCGATCCGCGCCCCGGCCAGCGGTTTGGAGGCGGCGTATTTGCGGCGCAGCGCCATCAGACCGGGCATTTCGTTTTCGGCCAGACGGATCTCTTTCCGGCCCCAGTCGGCCAGCGCCGTATCGGCGACTTTATAGGGGAGTTTCTTTTCCGAAGAACTCATCGATGATTTCCTTTCGCGTCGGTCGTCCGCACGCCGTGCCGGCTTCCGGCGCGGCGGTGAAACAGCTTGCGAGACTTCCCGGCCCGGGAGAAGTCCCCCGCGGGCGAAAAGTCTCGCTTCTGAGTATACCACGATACCGATTTTCTTCAACGGCGAACTTCCCGCGCCGCGGGCGGACTCACTCGCACTCGAGCATCCGTTCCAACGCCAGACGCGCTCCGGCGGCGATCGACTCGTCGACTGAAACGCGGCCCGTCGGCTTTCCCTCGTCGAGCGCGGCCAGCGTCCGGTACAGTTTTGCGGGGGTGATCTTCGCCATGTTGGGGCAGAGAGGCTCTTCCGGCGAAAGGGCGTAGATCCCGCGGTCGCTGTATCCGCGTTTCGCGCTTTCGATGAAACGCCGTTCGGTGCCGATCCCCCAGACCGAACCGGGCGCGCTTTCCGCCACGACGTCGAGAATCCGTTTGGTCGACCCGGCCTCGTCGGCGGCGAAAACCACGTCGCGCCGGCATTCGGGATGAACCACGATTTTCCCGTCGGGATGGTCGTCCCGGAACTTGGCGAGATGACGCGGCAGGAACTGCTGGTGAACCGGGCAGAACCCTTTCCAGAGAATGATCTTCGCGCGGTGAAGATCCTCGGGCGTGTTTCCTCCCAGGGGGAGTTTCCCCTTTTCGGCGAGCTTTTTGGCCGTTTGGTTCGGGAGAAACGCGAACCGTTCCAGCTGCGAAGTCATTTCGAGCATCGTCGAATTAGTGTGATGCCAAAAGAGGATCTCCTCGTCCGGAATCCCGAACTTCACGGCGGTGTTCTCTCCAAGGTGCTCGTCGGGGAGGAAGAGAACGCGTTTCTTTTCCGAAAAGGCGCGGCGGAGAACCTTGTCGGCGTTCGACGAGGTGCAGCAGAAGCCCCCCCGCTTTCCGCAGAACGACTTGATCGCCGCCGACGAATTGACGTAGGTGATCGGCGCGATCTCGTCGACGTCGATCTCTTCGGCCATTTCGTTCCACGCCTCTTCTACGCCGTGAAGGGTCGCCATATCGGCCATCGGACAGCCGGCGTCGAGATCGGGGAGAAGAACCTCCACCGGTTTTTCGCGCTGAGCCAGGCGGTTCGGCGCGTTGGCGAGCATATCGGCGGTCTCGGCCATAAAGTGGACGCCGCAGAAAACGATCGCGTCGCACCCGTCCCGCCGGGCGGCCTCTTTGCTCAGTTTGAACGAATCTCCCACCACGTCGGCGTGCGCCAGGATTTCCGGCTTCTGGTAGAAGTGCCCCAGGATACAGAGGCGGTTTCCCCACTTGGATCGGATCGCTTCGATCTTTTCGCCCAACACCTGAATATCGTTTTCCATCGCGTCCCTCCTTTCTTCGGCGGACTCATACGGCAAGCGCCCTTCGGCGGAAACGGGTTAAACCGCCGTCCTCCTTTACGTCCGCACGGCGGCGGAAACACGAGCCGGGAAAGACGGCGGGTACACTTTCGGGGATTAAAGGATATAATAACGGGAAACCAAAATATTGCAATAAGATTTCAGCGTTCAGAAAGAAGGAGAAAGCGGAATGAGCGACGAAGAAAAAAAATGCTGCGGCGGGGATCCGTGCGGTGAGCAGAAAGAGTGCGGCGGTCATCAGGAGGAAGGTCATTCCTGCGGATGCGGGTGCGGCTGCCATCACGACGCGGCCGAAGGGAACGCCCCGCGCGACGTTCCGCTTCCTCCCCCCTCGCTGGTGACGCTGGCCTCGTCGATCGCCACCCAGGCGATGGTTTCGATGGGGGTTTTCCCGAACCCGTCGACCGGGAAGAGCGAATTCTATTTCAACCAGGCGAGTCACCTGATCGACACGATCGACCTGATCATCAAAAAGACCGAGGGGAACCGAACCGACGAGGAGACCCGCACCCTGACCGGAGTCCTGAGCGAACTTCAGATGCTCTTCGTCGCCGCGCAGAACGAAAAGAACCGGCGCGACAGCCAATCCTGATCTGAGACGGGGCAAGCCTGGTAAGATGGGACGGTTTCACGTGAAAAAAGACAACTGAAACAAGATAGACAAACGTCACACAAAAAGAAGAGCCGACAGAAACCTGTCGGCTCTTCTTCATTTTTCAGCCTTCGGCGGGACGGATCAGTTTCCGGCAGGTCCGGGCATCGTGCCGCCCATCGGGTAACCGGACGAAGAAGTACCGCAGGGGTCGCACGGATTACAGGCGGGCTGGGTGCTGCAGGGATTACACGCGTTGGAGACCGGCGCGCACGGATTGCACCCGGAGGAGTAGACCATCTGGGAGTCCATAATCGGGGAGGCGACCGGGGCGTTAACCGGAGTGCCGCCGAGACCGGAAGCGATCGGAACGCGCGATCCGTTGCGGGTGAAGCAACTCGACATGGAACCGCAGCCGCAGCCGACCATCGAGACCATCAGAGCCAGCGAGCAAACGACAACAAATTTTTTCATATCTATCATCTCCGAAGGGAAAAATGACTGCGGGGACCGACAGGGGAGAGCGCCCTTCCACCAGGAGCTCAAAGCCTCTCGGGGGTGTCCCGCCATCCTATTAATCGACCGAAAAACAGGGACGCGAGCCGGCAATATCCCGGCACTTCCCGGTATTCAACTTTACACCGATTATCGAAAAATCCAATGGTTTGAAACAGTTTTTGAAGGCGATTTCGCGGGGTTTTTTCGCCCCCCGCCGTGATAATCGTTACCACCGCCAGAACCGGCTCGGAAACCGTTATTTCAGGCTTAATCGTTAATCTTTAACATCAGGGAATTCCTTTTTCCGGTTTTATCTCGAGAAACCAAAAGAATCGTTAAAATCTGAAAAACAAATAACCGTTTTTAATCGAGAAGGACTCTGCGTCGGTCCGTCAGGGTTGACATTATTTTCTACCATGAAGGGTAAGTTATGAACAAACTTTCCGTGTTTTTCAAAAGCCACCCGCTTCTTGCGCTTTTTCTGACCTCGGTCATCACGATAAGCTTTATCAATATGGCGATCTCGCTTCAGTCGAAGCGGTTCAAACCCGTCACGGAAAACGACTCGAACGCCTGGAATTTTTCGGAGACGGCGTCGACCGCCCCCGAGGAGCTCCCCTCTCCCGCGGGGGGGGAAGACCGCTCTTCGCTGTTTCGAACCGCCGACCTTGAGGTTTCGGTTCGGAACGAGGCGCCCGCGTGGCCTGACGGCGGAGACGCCCCTTCCGACGGGCTCTTTTTCGAGAACGTCTCCGATGAATCGACCGGTGCCGAACTGACCGAATCGGCCGTCGAACCCGCTGAAAATACCGATACGGCTGAAATCACCGAAACCGCTGCGAACGAAACGGAAGCGTTTGAGTTCCCCGGGGCCGAAGAGAACGTCGGCGAAGAGATTTCGTTGGTCTCCGAAACCTCCGCCGCGGACGATGCGGTCGATTTCTTTGCCGACGTCGATGAGAATACCGACGCCGCGGCGGCCGCCGACGAAACGATTTCGGACCAATTCGCCGCCGAGGAAGACCGCGTCGATTTCTTCGCCGATTTGCCGGATGAAAGTGTTGCTCCGGTTCAGGAAGAAACCGACGATTTCGGCGACGCGGTTGCCGAGAATATCCCCGAAGAACCCGAGTCCGCCCCTCAGGAGACCGAAGAGGTTCGGACCGCCCAAGACGAGGCGAAGGTCGACCCTCTCGACGAGATCGCCGTTTCGGATTCGAAAGAGCTGTCCGCGCCCGAACTGACCTGGATTTCGACCGATCTGACCGAATCCGGTCCGAAGACCGACGACGTCTCTTCGGGCGTGTCGGGCGACCTGGGGTGGGAACTGGTCGACGGTTCCGAAGCCGTATCCGACGAAGCCGAGGTTTACGAATCTCAGGAACCCGACAAAACGAAGGTCGCCGACAATTATGACTCGTCGGCCAAATCCGCCGAAGAATCGGCCGATGCGGCCGCCCCGGCGGAACCCGCCGCCGACGCCCAAACTGAGGTTGCCGCCGAGACCGCCGCCGATGCCCAAAC
>CACXFR010000250.1 GCA_902766935.1 uncultured Planctomycetota bacterium
CTTTTGTGGAGCCGTCATCACGAAGGCTCCCTCCTTCGCGCGGCGATCGCCTCGCTTGTTTCCCTCGCCGTCTGTCTCGCGGCAATCGCGTTTTACCGCATGTACGCGGCGAAGGTCATCGAGATGAAAGAGCTCGTCCAGTTTCAGGAGTCGCGGATAGACTCGTATAAAATTCTGCTCTCTCAGAAAGAGAAAGAGGCCCAGAGGAACGCCTCCCTCGGGAGAGGCGGAGCCGAAAGCGGCGGGGAAGGGGAATCGGAAGGGCCGGATTACCGAAAACTCTCGGGACTCTCCTGAGCCGTTTACCGTGAGTTTTTTTTGCGCCGCGTCTCCTTCGGGGGGCGCGGCGTTTTTTCAGTACGTTCCCGCGGCGGGACGCACCAGGCGGAAAAACGGTTTGGGGCGAACCGTCACGCGTTTCCCCGCCGCGGCGAAGAGGGCCGTCTCTTCGGGGGTCGGCGCGAACATGTATATCACAAACTCGCTCTCCGAAAAGCGGTCCGTCATTTCTTTGAAACGGGGAAGAAATTTTTCCGCAGGGAGCGTCAGGTCGACGAGGATCCGGCGCGGCGATTCGGCGAGGCGGAGAAGTTCGCCGGGGGACGCGAGTTCGGCGGCCGGCGCGTCGTGCGGCTCGGAGTCGGCCAGAAGCCGGCGCATCGCCGGGTCGGCCGCGACCACGGCCGTTCGGCCCGGTTCGGTTCGGGAGAGGGGGACCGTTTCGGCGGAAGGGGATTCGAACGAAGCTTCCCGCCAGAAATCCTCTTCGCCCGCCGTGGCCGGCAGCGCGAGGCGGCTCGTTTCATGCCGAAAGAATTTTTCCAGTTCCGGCAGAACCTCCGTCTCGAACTCGTAGAGGTAGAAGCGCGCCGCGCCCGCCGGAAGGCGTCCGGTCCGCCCCTCCCCCAGGCAGAGGGAACCGGCCAAAAGGAGAATCGGAGCGAGCGGAGCGAGCCGACGAAACCGCGCGACCCCTTTCCGGGGGTATTCCCCGGGTCGGCTCTCGAGAAGAAGAATCAGACGCGCTCTTTCGCCCCCCTTTCGTTCGGCTTCTTCCAGGGATGCGTAAGCGCGGCTTTCGAAGCCGTACTTTTCGCCCAGAGAGATCAGGCGCTCGGCGAGCGGCCGAAATTCGGGGCGGTCGACCAGACCGATCAGAAGGAAAACGTCGGGATTCATCGTCTTGTTTTGTTAATTTGGAAAAAGCCCGCAAGATGCGAAACGAGTTTCATTTTACCTGAAACGAACGGGGCGAGAAAGAGGGGGAGCGCCGGCTCGCGGATTGAAAGAACCTCTTCGTGTGATATAATCGATCCCGATTCGTTTTACTTTCTCCGTCTGCCGCCGGGAGGTCTTTGTGTCTGAACATACCGCCGATTCCGCCCCTTGGGAAGATCCTCTTTCCCCTTCGTCCGATTCCGAACTTTCCGCCGACACCTCCGGTTCGGCCGAACCGATCCCGCCGGAAAAAGCGCCCCTGATCAACGAGATTGCGGTCGAGTTCATCGGGTTCTGGAATCGGCTGATCAGTCAAACGAACTGGGAAAAGGGGAAGGTCATCTATTCGTGGAGGACCCGTCTTGTCGAAGCGGGGCTTCCCCGGAGCGTCTATTCCGACGAGGCGATCGCCCAGCGGATCGGCGGGATTTCGAGTCAGCATGTCGGGCGTCTCCGCCGCGTTTACGAAAAGTTCGGCGCCGACGACGCGCCCTGGCGCGGCGAGGAGTACAAGTCGCTCTATTGGAGTCATTTCCAGGCGGCGCTCGACTGGGACGACGCCCCCCGCTGGCTTAAGAAAGCTTCGGTCGAAGCGCTTTCGGTCGCCCAGATGCGGATCGCCCGCTGGGAGGAGTACGGCGCCCCGGCCGACAGGAAACCGAAGGAGTCGGACATCGTCGCCTCCGAGCCGGACGAAGACGTGAATCCCCGCAACGATTCGCAGGCCGAATTTCTCGACACCGTTCCGGTCGCCCTTTCCGAAGAGAAAGACGAGGCGAAAAAAAGCGCCGCCCCCGAAGAGACGCCGTCTCCGGATGACGAAAAACCGGAAAATTCGGCGCTTCTCGAAGCGAAGGGATCCGACGAGCCGTGGACCTCTCCCGTTGCGCCGACCGGTGAGATTCTCCGCGCTATGGGGGATTTCCCCGCGCTTCCCGACGATCTGGCCCGCCCGATCGCCGAGCTGAAAGAGGCGATTCTCAACCATAAGGTCTCCGGCTGGGCCGACGTCTCTCAGAACGACCTGGTCGTCTGGCTCGGGGCGCTGCGCGGTCTGGCCCTTTCACGCGCATGAAAAATCATCCCGGTTACGCCGAAATCCTTAACCGCTATACAAACCAGACCGAGCGGGACGACGTACCCCCGCTCGGCGATCCTCCTCTGCCCCTTCTGATCACCGGGATCACCGGCGTGGCCGGATATAACGCGCTGGCCTATTTTCAGTCCCGTTTTCCGGGACGCGTCTTCGGAGTTCTCCCTCCCGACGTCGCCGGATTCGCCGCGCCGGACGTTTTCTACCTTCCGGTCGAAGACTTCCGCGCGCTGGAGAAGCTTTTCGAACGGTACCGTTTCGCTTCGGTTCTCGACTGTGCCGGAAACTGCGCGCTGAAAGCCTGCCAGCTCGAACCGAAGATCGCCTGGACCCTCAACGTCGAGGTGGTGCGGAATCTCGCCCGGCTGACCCGCCGTTTCGCGATCCGCCTGGTTCACCTCTCGGTCGATATGGTCTACGGCGGCCGACCGGGAGGAAACTGGCGCGAAGAGGAACCGCCGAGTCCGGTCAACGTCTACGGTGAGACGATGGTTCAGGGGGAGGAGCGGCTTCGGGACGAGGATCCGTACGCGGCGACCCTGCGCATTTCGATGCCGATGGGGCTCAGTTTCAACGGTCACGCCGGAGCGATCGACTGGATCGCGGCGCGGTTTAAGAAGAACCGTCCCGCGACCCTCTATTACGACGAGGTGCGCACTCCCACCTACTGCGACTGCCTCAGCCGCGTCTGCCGCGCGTTTCTGGCCAACGCCTACGCCGGACTTCTTCACGCGGGAGGGAGGCGGCAGGTTTCCCTCTATCAGATGGCGCAGATCATCAACCGCGTCGGCGGTTATCGTTCCGATCTTCTCTACGGGCTGATGAAAGGGGAGGCGTGTCCTGTTCCGCCGAGGGTGAGCAACTGCGCGCTCAATTCCGAAAAGATCGCCCGCGTTTTGGGCTACGAGCCGTTCGATCCGTGGCCGTTCGATCCGGCGCTCGTGCCGACCGACCGCGCCTGGCACCGCCGTCCCTTCGACGGAGGATCCACCGGGCTGATGAACCGCGTGCTGGGATTTAATCCCCGATACGCCGCCGGGCGGCCGGCGGCGGCCGCCCGATAACTTTTTCGGGAATAAAAAAACGCAAAAGAGGGAATGATCCGCTCTTTTGCGTTTTTTCTTCCGAAAGGAATCCGAAACCTTATTCGAGACCCCACTCTTTGATGAGCATTTCGGCGCCCGGGGTCATCTTGCGGAGCTTCGCCGCCCAGACGGCCTTTTTGGCAGCGTCCGCCTTGGGGAGTTCGCTCTTCATTTTACGGAGGGTTTCCCGACGCTTACGGCGGGCGTTGATTTCCTTTTTGCGTTCGCTGATAGACACCTGTTTGTCTCCTCTGGTACGGAAGTTGTATGTTGGGGCTTTGCCGAAACCCCGGCGGAGGGAAAAGTCCGCGTTCGGCAGCACCGTATTTTTTCTTCGAATCGGCATCGAAAGAGACGATCTTCCGACACGAAACTCTTCCCTATTCTAGAGCTTCCGGCGTTATTGTCAATTCCCTCCCCGGCGGCGTTTTTTCTTTCCCCTTTTTGCCGGGCGCGCGGGGGCTTATTATTTCCCGTCTTGAGATATAATGGGAGGAGCGCCTTTGCTCCTTTAGCCGCGCCGTTCTTCGCGCGTTCCGCGGCAGACAGATATCGAGGTAAGACAAATGAATCAGCCGGAAAAAAACGCCCCCTGGGAAGATTTTTCCCCCACCCGCTACCTTATCCCTTTTCACGCGAAGCGTCAGCCGCACTTTTTTACCGACGTCCTGATCATCGGCGGCGGCCTGGCGGGGATCCGCGCGGCGCTGGCGGTCGATCCCTCGCTCCGGGTTCTGGTGATCTGCAAAGACGGCCTGACCAACTCGAACAGCGGGAAAGCTCAGGGGGGGATCGCCACGGTCTGGAACCTGGACGACGACAACTACGATCTGCACGTGAAGGACACGCTCATCGCCGGGGGAGCCCTCTGCGACGAGGCGATCGTCCGCTACATCGTCGAGCGCGGCACCGGCGAAGTCAAAAAACTGATTGAAAACGGCACCCAATTCGACAGGAAACCGGACGGAACTCTTCTTCTCGGCCGGGAAGGGGGGCACAGCCGCTTCCGGATTCTCCATGCCGACGGGGACGCGACCGGGCACGAGATTATGCGCGCGATGATCGAGACGGTGAAAAATCGCCCGAACGTGCGCGTCTGGGACGACACCTACACCCTTGACCTTCTTACCGCCGACGGGTTCTGCCGCGGCGCGGTCGTCCGATGGACCAGCGGCGACGAGACCGAACTGATCTGGGCGAAACAGACGATCCTGGCGACCGGGGGGATCGGCCAGCTCTACCGCGAGACGACCAATCCCACAGTCGCCTGCGGTGACGGCGTGGCGATGGCCTATCGGGCCGGCGCGGCGGTGCGCGATATGGAATTCGTCCAGTTTCATCCCACGGTTCTGTATATCGCCGGGAGCGCCCGAAGCCTGATCACCGAGGCGATGCGCGGCGAGGGGGCCTACCTGGTCGACAAGTCCGGCAACCGCTTCATGAAAGAGTACGACGAACGGATGGAACTCGCTCCGCGCGACGTGGTCAGCCGTTCGATCGTCGATTTTATGATCAAGACCAATCAGGAGAACGTCTGGCTCGATCTCCGTCACAAAGATGCCGACTGGGTCTATCACCGATTCCCCGGCATCGCCGCGACCTGCCGTCAGTTCGGGATCGATATCGCCCGCGACCTGATTCCGGTTCGCCCCGGAGCGCACTACTCGATGGGAGGGGTTCTGATCGACGCTGAAGGGCGGACGACCGTCAAGGGGCTGTGGGCGGCCGGCGAAGTCTCGAGCAGCGGCCTTCACGGCGCGAACCGGCTCGCCTCGAATTCCCTCCTCGAAGCTTTAGTCTTCGGCGAGACGGTCGGCCGGCTCGCCGGCGAGATCGCCTCGCAGACGAGCGACGAATACCGCGCTCTGCCGATCCGCAACAACCCTCTTCCGGAACCGGAAGGAGATGTTTCGGTCGACCTCGACGATATCCGCAACGCGCTCAAGAGCGTGATGTGGCGGAAGGTCGGCGTCGTTCGCAGCGAGGCGGGGCTTTCCGAGGCTCTTGCCAGCGTCCGCCGCTGGTCGAAATACGTTCTTTCGCGCCAGTTCCGCTCCCAGAAAGGGTGGGAACTCCAGAATATGCTCATCGTGGCGCGCCTGATCATCGAAGGGGCGCTCCGCCGCCGCGAGACGCGCGGTAGCCACAATCGGAGCGACTACCCCGAGACGCCCGAGACGGCGCGGCACACCCTCATCGAACGTCCGATGGGGGAGGGCGAAATGCCGATGTAACACGTGCGCGGTTCGCGCACCGACCGATTTCTCAGAAAGTGAGTTCTTTCATGTACAACAAAGAGACCCTGATGAACCTCGTGCGGGAAAAGTCCCTGAAGTTCGGCGATTTTATCCTCGCCTCCGGCAAGAGGGCCAAATATTACCTCGACGGGAAACAGGTGACCCTCGACGCCGCCGGGGCCTGTCTGGTCGGCGAGGGGATTTTGGAACTTCTCGAAGCCGATGCGGTCTTCCCCGACGCCGTCGGGGGGATGTCGATCGGCGCCGATCCGATCACCGCCGCGGTCATCACCGTCGCCGGTATGAAAAACCATCCGAACCTGAAAGGGTTCCTCGTCCGCAAAGAGAGCAAAGGGCACGGCACCAATAAGTTCATCGAAGGGCCGGTCAAGGCGGGGGACCGCGTGGTCGTCGTCGAAGACGTGGTGACGACGGGCGGCTCGTCCCTCAAAGCGATCGAGCGGATCGAAGAGGCCGGGATGATCGTCGCCGGCGTGGTGGCGGTGATCGACCGGATGGAAGGGGGACGCGAAGCGTTCGCCGCCAGGGGGATTCCGCTCCGTTCGCTTCTGACGATTGAGGATTTCGGAATCACGCCTCCCAAAGACTGACGCCCGAATGCTGAACAAATCGAATCCGGAATTTCTCGGCGAGCGTCCCGTCGGGGCGCTTCTGTGGGAGTTTTCGCTCCCGTCGATCATCGCCTCGCTGGTCAGCGCATCGTATAACATCGTCGCGCGCATCTTCGTCGGTCAGAAGATCGGCGCGCTCGGGATCGCCGCGCTGCACGTCTCGTTCCCCTTTATGCTCATTGCGCTGGCGTTCGCCATGATGATCGGCACCGGCGCCTCGACCCTCATCTCGATCGAACTGGGGAAAAAAGACCGCGCCAAGGCCGAAGAGATTCTCGGCCAGGCGCTTCTGATGTTCCTGGCGGTTTCGGCGCTCTTCGTCGTTTTCGGGCTTCTTTTTCTCGTGCCGATGCTCAAACTCTTCGGAGCGTCGGAAGATATTCTCCCTCTGGCGAAAGAGTACCTGTCAATCATCATCTGGGGAGTCGTCTTTCAGGAGATCGCCTACGGGGTGAACAACTTCATCCGGATCGAGGGAAAGCCGAAAATCGCGATGGTCACGATGATCCTTTCGGCGGTTCTCAACGGAATCCTCGACTACGTTTTCCTCTTCGTCTTCGAGACCGGCATCTGGGGCGCGGCGGTTTCGAATCTGATCGCCCTGGCGGCCACGAGCCTCTGGGTCTGCTGGTATTACTTTTCGGGGCGGACCGTGCTCCGCTGGCGGCGGCGCTGCCTCCGTCCGAATCTTTCGCTGGCATGGAAGATCGCCGTCTTCGGAACCGTCCCCCTGGCGACCCAGGTCTGCAGCGCGGTCATTCACGGAGTTCAGAACAACCTGCTCGGACATTACGGCGCCCTCTACGGGGCGAGCCGCGGGATCGCGCATTGCGGCGATCTGGCGATCAGCGTGATGGGAACCGTCTTTTCGGTTTCGACCCTTTTCCTTATGCCCCTTTTGGGACTGAGCCAGGGGATGCAGCCGATCGTCGGCTACAACGTCGGCGCGTCCGAACCGGTTCGGGTACACCGCACGCTCCGGCTGACGCTCCGCCTGGCCCTGTCGTTCTGTACCGTGATCTGGATCGTCATTATGCTCCGGCCCGACTGGTTCATTCTCCCCTTCCTGAAACCGGGCGCGCCCGAGTACCGCGAGAATCTGATGTTGGGATGCCGGGCGATCCGCGTCTTCGCCTCCCTTCTGCCGCTGGTGGGGGTCAACATCATTTCGGGGGGCTATTTCCAGGCGCACGGCCGGCCGATCCTTTCCCTTTTTCTGACCCTTCTGCGCCAGCTTTTCATCCTGATTCCTTCGCTGATCCTTCTGCCGATCCTCTTCGAGAAGGTTCGCATCGAAGGGATCTACGGTCTGGACGGCGTCTGGTCGGCGCACGCGTTTTCGGATCTCCTTTCCGGCGCGATCGCCATCTTCTTCCTTTCGCTTGAATACCGCCGCCATACAAAACGCGCCGCGTCGCCGGCCGGCCCCGGAGAATAGACTTTCAGGCTCGGCGGCCGGGGGAGGGGCGGTTCTTTCCTGCGAAAAAAGCCGCCCTTCGCCATAACGAAGAGCGGCTTTTTGACGGTCGGCGCGTGTCGCTTCGGGGCGAATCACCTTCCCCCGGCGGCCGGCGGAGCCTGAGCTCCCCCCGGCGCGGCGGGGGGAATCGGCGGATTTCCGCCCGGCTGCGGCTGTCCCGGCATCGGCGGGAGCCCCGGCATTCCGGGCATCGGCGGCTGTCCGTCGGCCCCTTCGGCGTTCGGATCGACGTTGTTGACACCCGAAACCTTTTCGAGGAACGGGTAGAGATCCCAGACACGGACCTTCCCGTCCTGACAGCCGGTGAGGAGGTAGTAGTCGTTGACCGAGACGGAAAAGACGGGGGAGGGACCTTCGAAACGGAAAGCTTCGAACCCTCGGGGCGCGTCGGCGATCGACTGCTCGGGCACTTCGTCTTCGTTCGCCCCCTGGGCGTCGGCGTGTGTTCCCGCGGGGTCTTCTTCCGTTTCGTCTTTGTTCTCGTCCCCCTCTTCCTGCGGTTTCCCGCCTTCTTCTTCGTCTTCTTCGTCAACGGCGAAGAGCTCGTCTTCAATCGAGGATTCGCTCGTTCCCCAGCCGGCGCCGGACTTCGCCGAGACGTCGACCGGGTTCCCCTCCTCGTCGACCGGGTTGCCGTTTTCGTCGAGTTCGTATTCCGGTTCCGACGAGGGGGAGAGGGAAACTTCGTCGGGGAGTTCCCAGATCCGCGCGGTCTTATCGTCGCTGCACGTCAGAATGTAGCGGTCGTTCAGGAACTGAACCTTGCGGACAGCGCCGGTATGTCCGATGAACGCGGCGACGATTTCACCCGTGGCGGTGTCCCACAAACAGGCGGATTTGTCTTTGCTTCCGGTCAGAACGTATTGCCCCGTCTCGTCGAAGACCGCCGAAAAGATCGGGCCTTTGTGCCCTTTCAGAAGGGAGACGATCTCCATTGCCGGGACGGTGATCACCCGTGCGCAGCCGTCCATCCCGGCGGTCACCACCGAACAGTCGGGTGCGAAATTGATATCGAGGACCGGCTGTTTTTTCGGGTCGTCAGACGGCGAGACGGTGACCGCCCGGAGGAGTTTGCGCGAGAACGCGTCCCAGAAGTAGATGTTTCCGTTGTTGTTGGCGCCGGCGACCAGGTCGCGGTAGACGCCGTGTTTGTAGTCGAACGTATAGCCGGGATAAACCGCGACGGCCCACATCGCGTTTTTCACGCCCCGTTTGCGGGCGTAGGGAAACCCTTTCCCCTTTTTGTAATTGACGTCGACCTGGCAGATCTTCCCGCTGTAGTCGGCGGTGTAGAAGACGATCTGATCCCTGTCGGGGAGTTCGTGCGTGAAGGACATCATGTCGCTGTATCCCTGACCTTCGCGTTCCCCCATCATGTTGAGCCGTTCGTAGATGTTGCACATCTTCCCCAGGGTGGTGGGCGGCTTGCGCTTTTTCTTGGAGCTTTTCGACCATCCCTGGGCCGGGTCGCCGCCGAACCAGTCGTCGCTTCCCTTTTTCTTTCCCTTGCCGCCGACTTCGCCGGCGATCTGCTCTTTCAGCGCGTCGCGGGTCGGAATCTGAACCGCGAGATTCCCCTGGCGCGACGAGTAGAACGCGTAGGAGTCTTCGTATCCCGCGGCCGTATTGCTGTAATACGATGCGCTGCTTTTTGCGCCGGCGCCGGCGGCAGCGGTCTGCTGCTGACGGAACGGGTCGGTCTGACGCATCGCGGCGTTCTGGCTCCTGCGCGCGGCGGCCGTCGCTCCGGCCTGGGGCTGCCCCGGGCGGGCTCCGGCGGCCTGCGGGGCGGTATTCCCCGCCCGGTCGGCGCCCCGTCCCGCGGCGGCGTTTTGGTTGTTGTTCCCCCGGCGGGCGTTTCCCTGCCGGCCGGCGGCGGCTTCCGTTTTGGCATCCGCGCCGCGGGTTTTTCCGTTTTGCGCGTTCTGCTGATCGGGAGAGACCTGTCCGGTTCCGATCGTCGGGTCGTAGTCATAGTCGTAGGAGTAGCCGTACATCTCGGAGAGCATTTCGGCGTAGAAGTCGTAGGTGTACCAGAGCTGGATCGTCGAGTCTTTTCCCGCCGAGGCGGCGAAGAAACCGTCCCGATCGGCGACGACCGCGGTCACCGGCCGGTCGGCGGTCTCGTCGGCTTCTCCTTCGTTTTTGTTGACCAGGTCCGAGTTCCCCTTGACGTAGTGGTCGTAGGTCATGAACGGCTCGCCGATGATCTCGACCGGGTCGTGTTCTTTTTTGACCGGCTTTTCGGGTTCTTTCTGCTCGTTCGGCGCGGCGGCGTTTTCGCCCTGTGCGCCGCGGGCGCGGCGGTCGCGCCGGGAATTCGGATTTCCGGCGTCTCCGGGAGCGCCCGGCTCGGCGGCCGCTTTGGCCGGGTCGGCGCCGACCTTTCCGCCGCCGGCCTCAATTCGGTTCCGAATCCCCCGGGCGGCGCGGCTCTCCTGGGCCGAAAGCCGGCCGGACGTCGCCGCCAAAAGAAGGAAAGCCAGAAAAAACGCCGAAAGACGGAAAAAGAGGGGGAGGGAGTGTTTCATCGGGGAACCTCGGGAAAGGACGAAGGGCGTCGCGCTTTTCGCCCGTCAGGTCGGAAGCGCGGCCGGGGGACACGACGAGGGGCGCCGGTCGGACGCTGGCCCCGTCATCCCCATTATAGTGAAAGAAGAGAGAAAAAAAAGCATTTTTGGAGTAAAAACGGGAAAAAGGGTTTGTTTTAAATTCCCAATGGTTTATTATAAATAGGGGGGGTGTTTGTATCTTAGAGGACAGATTGTTATGGGAATCTTAGCCATTCAGTATCAAACGGTACCCGACACGCCGATTCTTCTGGCGGTCAATCGGGAAGAATCCCCCGAACGCCCGTCGCAGGCTCCCCGTATTCAGTCGGGGCGTCCGCGCGTCGTCTGCGGGATCGATAAAAAGGCGGGGGGGACGTGGGCCGGCGTCAATCAGCACGGGATGTTCGTCACCGTCCTGAACGCCGCCAAACGAGACGTTCCCGCCGAACCCCGTTCGCGCGGCCTTCTCTGCAAAGAGCTTCTGAACTGCCGCACCGCCGCCGAGGCGGTTGACAAGGGCGCCCAGGAACTGAGCGAACGGCCCTACGCCGGGTGCAACATCCTTTGCGTCGACCGAACCAGCGGCGGGATTATCTACGGCGGCGACTACGTCGAGGTCGAGCCGCTCGGGCCGGGGCTCCATATCCTCTCCGAGAATCCCCTCGACGATCGGAGCGACGCGCGCCAGGAATTCGTCCGCCGTCAGATGACCCTCCAGCGGATCGATTCGGCGGTCACCTTTTTTGCGGTCGCCTGCAAGACGTTCGCCCGCCGAACCGACTCGAACGGCAAATGGGGCGTTATCGTGAAGACGCCGACCCGCACGACCGTTTCGTCGATTCTTCTCTCGCTGGCCAAAAAGAATCAGAGGTCGGTCATGCAGTACGCTCCCGGTCAGCCGGGCGAAAATGCGTACGAAGACGTCTCGGCTCTGCTGCGCCAGGTCCTTTCGACCGACCGCGCTTCGGCCAAACTCCAAAAAGAGGAAGAAGAATAGCGTTTTTCTTTCCGAAACCGGGATAATGAAAAATCCGAACCGCGCTGAAACGGTTCGGATTTTTTTAGTTTAGGCAAGACTACCCCGCCGGTTCAGGCGGGATCGACGCGAAACTCAGTCAAGAGAGATCGAGTCGGTCGGGCAGGCGTCGGTGCAGGCACCGCAGCCGGCGCAGTCGTCACTGACGACCGCAACGCCGTCTTCCAGGCTCAGGGCGCCGCACGGGCAGGCGTCAACGCAGGCACCGCAGCCGACGCAGGTTTCTTTATTAACGGAAGCTGACATGGTAAAACTCCTCTCAGTAATTTGAACATTCGACGCCAAAGGGAAAAGAACGGCCGATCCCCTCGTCTGTCAACGACGCCATTATATAGCCTTTATCGACCCGCAAAAAGAGGTTTTGTGTGTTTTTACAAAAGTTTAGTGGAACCGAAACCCCTTAAAACAAGGGGTTTCAGAACGACTGATCCCAGAGCGGGACATTCAGCTGAGAGTCGTAATAAAGGTGGATCAGCTGCCAGCTCTTCGCCGCGCCCTCGTTCTCGGGAGAGGTCGGCCGGTAGAAAATAAAATACCAAACCAGAGGATAGTTTTGGCATTTATAAAGGTAGCGGAGAACGACCAGATCGCGGCCGATCCGTTTGATCCCGATCGGTTCGAACGAAACGTAATTGCCGAACTGGCGGGGAATGCCGTTGATCTTCTCGGCGAGCGTCTTGATCATTTCGGCCTTGGCGTTTTCTTCAAAGGGACTGTTTCTCAGAAGGGTTTCCAGGCCGATTTTCGCCCCCTCGGAAGAGTCGGAGATCTGATTGAAGAAGTTCTGAACCGCGTCGGTCATCGGATCGAGTTCCGAGCCCGAGGCGTCGGGAACCGCGGGGGGGTCCTGCGCCGCCGCCGTCCGCGCCGCGGCGGCAAGGAGAAGAAGAAGCGCAAGGAGAGTCAGCGCCCGTCGGGCGGGGCTCGGTCTGTCGGAGAGCTGCGTGACGTGTATCATAATAATCTCGTTTCGGAATGGTTCTCTTTTCAGTCTTTTCGCCGGCGTTTGAAAAATTTTTCTCAAACCGCCCCACGCTCATTTTAACCGAATCGGGTCCGATTGCAAACGTCCGGCGCCGCGCGGGTTATTCCCGGAGCGCGGCTGCCGCGAGCGCCGCCAGGCGGAACGAGCCGGCCGCGCAGAGGAGTTCGTCGGCCGGAAGATCCCGCGCCGCCCGGAACAGTTTCGCCGCGTCGGCTTCGGCCGCGATCGTCGGGGCCCGATCAGGGGAGAGCGCCGCCGCGACCCGCCGGGCGCGCGGCTCGAGTTCCCCGACGCCGAGGCTTCGGGGCGTATCGGGGATCTCGGTCAGAAAGACCCTGTCGAATTTCGGCATCAGCTCCCAGAGGATCCCTTCGACGTCCTTGTCGGCCAGAGCGGCGAAGACGAGCGTCCGCCGCGCGGCGCCGAGCGGTTCGAGCCCTTCGGCCAGGGATGCGGCCGAGTCGCGGGTATGCGCTCCGTCGACGATCACAAGAGGGGCGCGGCGGAGAATTTCCCCCCGAGCCGGAAGGACGGCGTCTCTGACCGAGGCGCACCAGGCGCGTCGGCGGACCGCGTCGGAGGGGCCGGCGAGGAGTTCGGCCGCCGAAAGGGCGATCTGCGCGCAGCGCGCCGGCGCCGAACCGATCCGATTCCGCGCGGCGGCGGCCGCTTCCGGCCCGACGCGCGTCGGTTCGAAGAGGGGGGCGCCGAGATCGAAAGCGATCCGCCGGATCACCGAAAGCGCGCCGCTTATCGCCTCGCGCGTGACGGTCTTTTCCCGCAGAAAAACGGGAAGGGCGCCCAGGGCCGAGGAGGGAGGGAGCCTGTCCCGGTCGATTCCGATTCCCGAGACGACCGGCACGCGCGGCTTGATGATCCCCCCTTTTTCGGCGGCGATCTCGGCGAGGGAAGAGCCCAGCTGCCTTTGATGTTCGTAGCCGAGGGAGGTCAGAACGACAAGATCGGGGCGGCAGATGTTCGTCGCGTCGCGCCGTCCGCCGAGTCCCGTTTCGAGAAGGATCAGGTCGCACTCTTTCTTTTCGAAGAGGAGGAGCGCGGCGGCGGTCGAAAGCTCGAAGGCGGTAAAGGGAATTCCGCCCGGGTCGTTCTTTTCGAACGCGGCGAGCCGTTCTTCCAGTTCGAGGAGGGTCTCGGCCAGATCGTCGGCCGCGCAGGGGACGCCTCCCACCGCGAAACGTTCTTCCCAGGCGAAAAGGTGCGGCGAGGTGAAAAGACCGGTCCGCGCCCCGCGGTCACGGAAGATTTTTTCGAGAAAGAGGGCGGTCGTCCCTTTCCCTTTGGTTCCGGCCAGGTGGATCGTTTTCGCGCGGCGGCTAAGCGGCAGCGTCCCGACAAAGCGCGCCAGACGGGGGAGATTTTCCCCCATCCGGTCGTAGGGGATCTGTCGGAACCGCTCGTAGTTCGTTCGGTTCTCCAAGAAGTCGATCGCCCGCTGATAGTCCCGCGGCATCCGTCCGTTCCTTTCGCGCGTGGAGTTCCCGCGGCCGGGAGGCCGCGTCTTTTTCCTTCCCGTTTTTATAACCGCAAAACCTCTTGATTTCAAGAATATTTCCTCTCCGTCCATAGACAAAACGGGGAGAATCGTCCATAATATTTAGGGGGAAGCTTTCCCGGCCGCGGCGCATTTCTCTTTGACGCCCCCGGGGTGAAAGATCGATATTCCAGCTCGCAACGGAGGAATTCATGTCATTGGGAACGAGTACTCCCGCCGAATCGGTCAGAACCGACGGTTCGGCCTCGTCGCTGCCCGACATTGTTGTCGAAACGAAAAACCTGACCAAAATCTACCGCGACTTCTGGGGACGGCAGAAGGTCCGCGCTCTGAAAGCGCTCGACCTTCAGATCCACCGCGGCGAGGTCTTCGGGCTTCTCGGCCCGAACGGGTCGGGGAAGACGACCACGATGAAACTCCTCCTGGGGCTTCTCTTTCCGACCAGCGGCGAGGTCAACATTCTCGGCCGTCCCGCCGGCGACGTCTCGAAAAACGAGCGGATCGGCTATCTTCCCGAAGAGTCGTACCTCTATCGGTTTCTGAACGCCGAAGAGACGCTCGATTTTTACGGACGCCTCTTTAAGATGTCCGGTCCGATCCGACGTCAGCGGGTGGCGCAGCTCATCTCGATGGTCGGACTCGAATCGGCGAAGAAGCGCCAGCTTCGCGAGTATTCCAAAGGAATGACGCGGCGCATCGGTCTGGCGCAGGCGCTGATCAACGATCCCGATCTGGTCATCCTCGACGAGCCAACCAGCGGACTCGATCCGATCGGGACGCGGAATATGAAAGACCTCATCCTCCGCCTGAAAGAAGAGGGGAAAACGGTTATTATGTGCAGCCACCTCCTGGCCGACGTTCAGGACGTCTGCGACCGGATCGGGATCCTCTATCAGGGGGAGCTGAAAGAACTCGGAAGCGTCGACGACCTGCTTAAAGTCAGCGACGAAACCGAGATCCGCACCCGGGGGCTTTCCGAGGGCGCCATGGAAAAAATCAAAGCCGTGATTGCCGAAGAGAACGCCGAGCTCCTCTTCTGCGGGAGCCCGACCACATCCCTTGAAAATCTCTTCCTCGACATCATCCAGGAGAGCGAAGCGCGTCCCGGGAAGCGGGTTCGGGGGGGAGGGAACGCCTGATGGTCATTGAACATCCTGTTCCACCGTTCCTCGACTGGATCCCGCTGGCGGCGCTCAAATGGGTTTTCGCCGTCGCGGTTCTGGTCGTTTTAGCCGTTCTGGTCGGCTTGGCGATGACCCTTGTCCGCCGCGGACCCGGGCGGGTCTTTCCGGTCTTCTGGTCCGGTCTGCGCGGCGGGGCGGCCGATCTGATCCACATGTCTTGGCGGCGCGTCCTGGCGATCGCCCGGCTGATGATTCAGGAATCGATCCGCAAAAAGGTCGTGGTGATCGCGGTGGTCTTTCTGGTTCTGCTGATGTTCGCCGGCTGGTTCATCGACCCGACGAACAAGAACCCGGGAGCCCTCTATCTGAACTTCGTTCTGACGACGACCGACTACCTGGTTCTTCTGCTGGTTCTCTTCCTCAGTACGATGAGTCTGCCGGCCGAGTTCAAATCAAAGACGATCTTTACCGTCGTGACCAAACCGGTCCGCGCCAGCGAAATTATTTTGGGGCGTATTTTGGGACTGACCGCGGTCGGCACGGCGATCCTCGTCTTTATGGCGATTCTGAGCTACTTCTTCGTCTCGATGAGTCTGAATCACACGCACACGCTCCTCTGGAAAGAGGACATCGTGCCTGAAGCCGTCGCCGAAGACGCACCGGCCGACGCCGTCGTCGCCCGCGGAAGAACGCAGGCTTCGAACGGCCACTTCCACGAGGTCGAAGAATACGCCGACGGCACGATCAGCCTGGCCGAAGAGAACAACCACACCCATTCGGTCAAAAAGATCGTCGACGGCGAAAACATCCGTTACGTGGTCGGCCCGCAGCGGGGAACGGTTCAGGCGAAAGTGCCGATTTACGGGAAGATCCGGTTCCTCGATTCCCATGGCTATGAAAAAAGCGCCGGGATCAGCGTCGGAGAAGAATGGGAGTACCGTTCGTATATCGGCGGGGCGACGTCCGAGGCGGTGATCTGGACGTTTGACGGCCTTTCCGAAAAACGCCTCCCTGCGGGTCTGCCGGTCGAAATGACGATCAGCGTCTACCGCAGCCACAAGGGGGATATCGAACGGACGATTATGGGGGCGCTTCTGATCCGGAATCCCGCCACGGGGCTGACCGCCGAGATCGGCTCGTTCAATTCCGAAAAGTACCGCACCCTGGCGATTTTCATTCCCCGCCAGATCGACAGGAGCAAGGTCAAATCCGCGCCGACCCAGGTGAAACGCTACGGGGAGAGTCCGGAGCTTCCCAAGCCGCTGAACTACGATCCGGCGAAAGAGAACTACGACCTCTACGCCGACTTCTGCGATGCCGGCCGGCTCGAGATCTGGATTCAGTGCGTGGAGGACGGGCAGTATTTCGGCGCGGCGGAACCGGATCTGTATATCCGCACGCCCGACGCCAACGTCTTCTTCAACTTCTTCAAAGGGTATTTCGGAATCTGGCAGCAGATGATCATTCTTCTTTCGTTCGGAATCCTCTTCAGCACGTTCCTCAGCGGACCGGTTGCGATGTTCTCGACCTTCGGGGTGATGATCGCCGCCTTCTGCCGGGAACTTTTGATGAACATCGCCCTGATGCGCGAGCTGGGGGGCGGCCCGTTCGAGGCGTGGGAGCGTCTGATCACCCACGAGAACCTGATGAGCGACCTTTCGAACACGTTCGGAACCTATCTGATCAAGTTCTTCGACCTTCTGGCGAGCGGTCTGCTCTGCTTCATCGGAATGATCATCCCCTCGTTTACCGAATACGATATCTACACAAACTATGTGGCAAGCGGGTTTAACATCCCGTTCAACACAATGGCGGTACACGGACTGACGACGCTCGCCTATGTGGCGCCGCTCTTTGTGGTCGCCTATCTGATACTCCGCGGCAGGGAGGTGGCGAAATGAATCGGCAGAAACGTTTTTACCGTCGTCTTGTCTGTGTCGGGATCGTGATCGCGCTTCTCCTTCTCCTCAACTGGATGGGGCATCCGTCCCGCCTTCAGGGAAAACTCGGGAGCACCGACACCGAAAAGACCTACGCGCCGGGGGGAAAACTCGCCCGTCTGCGTGACCAATACGGCCTTTCCGAGACGAAGCTCGGCGAAATCGATCCCGCCGGTTCGGCGATGAAACTCGCCACGTTCGGGATGCGGGGGGTCGCTGTCGCGCTCCTCTGGAACCGTTCGCTCGAATGCGAAAAGCGCTCCGACTGGGAATCGGTTCGAACGATCGGCGAACAGATCACGTCGCTCGAGCCGCATTTTATCACGATTTGGGATTTCGTCGGCTGGAAACTTGCGTATAACGCCAGTGCCCAGCATGACGACTACCGCGAGCGGTACCGCTGGGTCATCAACGGATTCGATTTTCTCCAGAACGGCACCGTCTACAACCGTCTGTCGGCGAAACTCCACAAGGCGACCGGCTGGACGATCTCGCACAAGATCGGCGTCGCCGACGAAAAGAACCAATACCGGCGCCTCTTCCGGGAGGACCACGATTTCCACCAGCGGCAGAAAGACGTCTTCTGGGACCCCTTCTGGAGCCACTATCAGCAGGAGTTCACCTACGACGAACGGCCCGACAACTGGCTTTTCGGACGCGTCTTCTACCTGGCGGCCGAACGGCTTTTCGAAGACCCCGCCAATAAGGGGAGCGACTTGGGCAAGGAGACGCGGCCGGTCTTCTACTGCCGGAGCCGAATGAACCTTCTCAATTACGCCAAGTGGATGGAGATCGACGGCTGCGGCGTCACCCGCGACAACATCCCCGTCTTCGACGAGCGTGCCGCCAACGCATGGAGCGCCGCCGAAAAGGCGTGGAGCGAATTCTCGGAAAAACGGATCACCTCGGTTATCGAAGACCGCAAAAAACCGGGGGAATTCCGCGTCACCTATCTGAACGAGTTCAAAGACTGTCTCAAAGAACGGGACGAAATCTACCGCCGTCTCGAAGAGATGCTCCCCGAGGGAGTCACGACCGAAACGATCGTCTGGGATCGGTTCAACAACGAGCTGGACGAAGATCTGCGCGGCGCCCTTTACCAGACGATTCTCCATCCCGGTCCCGTGCTCAACGATTTGCGGGAAGGGGGCGCCGACCGCGCGATACGGATCGTCCGCGACTACCTCGACGGGAAACACGGCCCGCAGCCCGGCTGGGAGAACTGGCGCGAGCGGCTCGCCGCGTCGGAACGGAATCTTCTGCCGGAAGAAGACCGGGCGATCTACGACCGTCCGAAAGCTCTCCGCAGCCAAGACGAGGCGGCCCGCTACGAGGCGTTTGTCAACAAGAGGGAAATCCTCCGCGGGCGCGCCAGCGATCTGTTGGCGGTCGACGGAAAGAAGATCGCCGAACGGATCGAGGGGGAAGCCCGGCTCGAAGCCGAAGATCTCTGCGACCGGCTCGACGATATCTTTTACCGCGGCACCTTCTCGGGGATGTACCGCGAGATGCTCGACTGCGTCAAGCACGAACACGACGTC
>CACXFR010000251.1 GCA_902766935.1 uncultured Planctomycetota bacterium
GGGCTCGGTTCGGCGGGGTCGGCCAGATCGACGAACGCCAGAAGGTCCTCTTTCGGCACCCGCCCCAAATTGACCAGAAGGGCGCCGGTCGAACTTTCGACCGTCGGGGTCAGTTTGGGGAACGCGGCGCGGATCAGCGCCGAGAGGGTCGCCGCCGGCAGGCGCCGCGGCTCGATTCGGACGAACCGATCCGCCTCGGATACCGGCGACTTGACGTCGAGGGTTTCCAGGAAACGGACCGCTTTTTCCACATCTTTCCGCGTTCCGCGGACCAGAAGGCGCGCGCCGTCGGCGTCGACGCTCAGCGCCGCGTCGGGAACGATCTCGCGCACCACGGGGATAAGAGCGGCGCCGTCGGCGTATTTCAGCTCGTAGTAACTCGCGGTCTTCTGAACCTCTTCGGAAAGACCTTCAGAGCGGAGCTGCTCAAGCATCCGCTTTAAGTTTTCGTGCTGGGCCGGCGTCGCCCAGATTCCGAGGGTCTCGTTCTCGTAGCCGATCAGATTGACCTCGCCGTTGTCCTCTTCAAATTTGCTCAGAAGAGTGTCGAACGAACTTTTGAGTTCCTTTTCGAGGGGATAGGTCACGAAGACTTTTTCCTGAATCGCGGGAAACTCCTCGTGCAGACGGCGGATCTCTTCCATCACGCGGTCGAGGACTTCGGGACGGGCCTCAACCTTCATCACGCGCGGATTGTCATCGGTCCGTTCGATCTCTTTCGCCTCGGGAAGAACGCCGCGCATCCGGTCGAGGAACTCGTCCGACACGCGGTGTTCCAGAAGGTAATACCGCGTCTGTTCGAGTTCGGGAAGCGACTCTTCCGCCTCTTTAATGATCCGAACGGCGTCCTCCCGATCAGAATCGGAACCGATCAGGATGAACTGCTTATCGTCTTTGTTGTAAGTGATGCTCAGGCGGGGGAAGAGACGGCGGACGTAACTGACCACCTCGTCGGGAATTTCCTGTTCGGTCGCCAGATACCGGAGCGACTCTTCGGCCTCGGGACTGACCTGCATAATCGCCCGGAGATGCTCAGCCAATCGGCGGACCCCGTCGGCCGGCCCGAAAAGGAGAAATTGCTTCTGAAGCGGATCCTGGGTCAGATTGACCGCGGGCTCTTCCTGCCGGAGCGCGGAAAGGGCGGACATCGGGAACGTGTTCGTATAGGGAACGGCCTCGACCACCTTTCGGCCGGCGGTTTCGAGTTCGTCGATCAGCCGCCGGGCGGAGTCGAGACTCGCAGGCGTGCCGTAGATCACCAGAGCTTTCTGGTCGGCCATCTCGTCAATTTCGACCCCCGCAATCGTGTTGCGCAGAAGCTCGGCCGTCATCTTGAGATCCGCCGTTTCCAGGCGGAAAATCTTCATAAAGACGCCGGAGGCGGCTTCGGGATTCTCCGCGTTTTGCTCGTCGGAAGCGGTCTGGAAATTCTGCGGGTCGAGCGGACGCTGCGACGTCTCGCCCCCTTCCGGAAGCGGATCGTCGGACATAGGTTCCGGATCGGTGAGCGGGCTGGCAGGGTTCGTCGGCAGCGGAGGAATCGACTCCCCCGTCAGCTGCTCGGCGATCGCGCGGACCGACTCGAGCTGCGACTTGGTTCCCCAGAAGTTGACGCGGTTCGACGCGGCGTCGTCGACTTTCAGAAGCCCTTCCATTTCGGAATCGGCCTGGAGTTTTTCATAGACCGCGTTAAACCGCGCCAGCTGCTTGGCAGTCATCGCCAGCGAGAGAAAACTCCTCTCCTGGGTCAGCGCGGCGTAATGCTCTTTCAGCGCGCCGACCGCGTCGGCCATCGACTTCTGATCGCGGGGCGAACCGACGACCAACAGGCTGTTTTTCGTCTTGTCGTAGCTGATCTGCGCGCTGGGAACCATCCGCTGGAGGGCGGTCACCTCGCGCGTGGTCATCGTTTTATCGGCCCCCATATCGTAGACGGCGAACGTCTCCTTCTGGGGCTGGGACATCGGGGTTTGGAGCTGCTCGACAGCGTTTTGGATTTTTTCCTGATCTTCGGGCATCGCCACGACCATCACCTGCTTGGTCATCTCGTTGAAGACGATCGTCGCGCCGGGGCAGAGGGCCTGAAGTCCTTCGGTGATCTCTTTGCCGATTTCAAGCATCGTTCCCGACCCCAGGAGATACTCCAGGGGAATATTGAACCGCTCCGCGACCACGCGGAGATTCTCTTCGGACATGTTGGTGATGTTGTCGAGCGGATAGACCCTGACCGTCAGATTTTTCGACGGGTCCCCCCCTTCTTCCAGACGTTTGATCAGCCCGTCGATCACGTTGTGTACGCTCGGGATCGCCAGATAGCTGATCTGAGAGGCGGCGGGGTTATACAGGGGGCGGGCCGAAGGAACGAACTGTTTCACCTCGTTGTCGACAAAAGTCGGCGAGACGTTCGTCAGAACGTAGGTCTGCCAGACCGGCAGGGAGAGCGCCGGCGGGATGGGAGGATTCAGAACCCCCAGGGCGACCTGGACGATCTCGCGGAGGGCGTTGACCGAATCGACGACCAGAAGCGCGTTGCCGGTCAGCGCCTGCGTCGAGTTATACGGCCCCTGGAACGGCTTGATCGCCGCCAACACCTTGGCCAGAGGACGCTGACCGAGCGGAAGGGTCAGCGCCACATAGGAAAAGCGGCTCTGTTCGGGAAGTTCCTCGACCGTCACCTTCGGAAGGAACTGCATCGGGATCGGCCCGTCCTTGAAGTTGTGGACGTAGAGCATGTTCCCGGTGCGCAACAGGGTGTACCCCTGAAACTGGAGCCGCCCGTTGAGGATGTCGAGCGCCTCTTTCGGCGTATAGCTGTTCTTGTCGTTGTAGTTGAACGTCCCCGGCGGCGGAGCGTTCATCACGAGCTGAAGGCCCAGTTCGGCGGCGAACCATTTCAGAACGTTCGCCCACGGCTCTTTGCTGAAACGGATCGTGATCAGCTTGTCGCTGATCGCCTGTTCGAAGTTCTTGAGCTGTTCCGGCTTCAGGAGCGCTTTGAGCTGTTCTTCGCTCTTCTGAACGATTTCGGGCCACTGGTTCTGGTCGGTCGCGGCGGCCAGCGCGGCGGAACGTTCGGTCATCAAGCGGGTCACTTCCTCCTGCTGGGCGGGGGTCAGGCCGACCATCGCCGCGACGTTCGGGAAGAGAAGACGCGAGTAGCTCTTCGAAGGGTCGTAGTTGGCGATAAACGCGGCGCCCGGCTCGGCTTCGGCCGACGGAGTCGGTTCGGAGGGCGCCTGCCCCCGCGAAGGGGCCGCCGTCATCACAGACAGACAGACCGCGACGGCGAAAATGACGCCGCGTTTCCATAAACTTTCTATCATCAGCATATTCAGCATTGTCCTATGTCGCGAACTCTCCGCGGAGCTTGACCGCGCGGGGCGTTGGGTGTTCTTTCCCGGGGCCGAAGCGCTTTCAGGGCACAATTCGGCTGCAGTACCTCTGATGAGAGGATATGCTGCAGCGGAAAGTTTGTCCAGTAAACGACGTCAAAATTTACCTGTTCTTTTTATTTTACATATTCATTATTCCGTTTATAACAAATCTGCGTTGTTTGGGCAAGTTACAGAAAAAGGATAAAACCTGCGGAACATCGGCCGCCGAAAGGTTCTCGAGGTATAATATCGTTGCCGGCCGCCGGCGGAACCGTACCGGGCCCCCCCGCCGCGGCCGCGAAAGACTACGCCGAAACCAACTCGGGACCCCCCGCAAATGACGCCGTATCTTGAAATCACTCCCTCTTTTTCGATTCCGATGGCCGAAATCGAGTTCTCCTACGTCAGGAGTTCCGGCCCCGGGGGACAGAACGTCAATAAGGTTTCCAGCAAGGCGGTTCTGCGCTGGAACCTTCCGGCGTCTCCGCTTCCCGACGAGGCGAAAGCGCGTTTTCGGGAATTCTATCCCTCGTACGTCTCCGAAAAGGGAGACGTGATCCTGACCGGTCAGCGGTTTCGCGACGCGCCGAAAAACCGGGATGACTGCCTCGAAAAGCTGAGGGAAATGATCTTAAAATCGCTCGAAAAACCGAAAAAGCGGATCCCGACCAAACCGACCCGCGGTTCGGTCCGCCGGCGGCTGGCCGAAAAGGC
Source organism: uncultured Planctomycetota bacterium (assembly GCA_902766935.1). Taxonomy (GTDB): domain Bacteria; phylum Planctomycetota; class Planctomycetia; order Pirellulales; family Thermoguttaceae; genus RUG695. Next base: position 4,089 of record CACXFR010000251.1, read on the forward strand.
GAAGCATTCCGCCAAAAAGGAACTCCGCCGCCCCCCGGATTTCGGCGACTGACCGTGCACCGAAAAGGCCGCTTCCGGACGAAAACGGGACATTTTTCCTCTTTCTTTTTCGGCCGCCTTTGATATAATACGTACGCTTACTAAGATTCGGACTTCTTAACGAAAGGGAGCCAAAATGGGTATTTTTGCCGGTTTGATCTTCGCACTCGGCGGCGGGGCGATCGCGGGAATCGCGATCCTAGCCGTCGTCGGCCTCATTCTCCTCTGGGCGGTCGGCGTTTACAACGGACTGGTTCGGAGCCGGAACAACTACAAAAACGCGTTCGCACAGATTGACGTGCAGCTCAAGCGCCGCTACGACCTGATCCCGAATCTGGTCGAAGCGGTTAAGGGATACATGTCTCACGAACGCGGCACTTTGGAAGCGGTCATTCAGGCGCGCAACACTGCGATCAGCGCCCAGAAAGCCGCTTCGCAGGATCCGGGGAACCCCGAAGCGATGAAAAAACTGGGGAGCGCCGAAGGGGAACTGACC
>CACXFR010000252.1 GCA_902766935.1 uncultured Planctomycetota bacterium
AATAGATCCCCTGGGAGATTTTTCGTCCGGTCCCTTCGACCGTGAGATAATAGGTTCCGGCGGCCTCCTCGAAAACGAATTCCGCGTCGAGCCGCTCGTCGTCGTTATACGTCCGTATAAGCTGCCGATTCTCGGAATAGATATTCACCAGCACGTCGAGGTTGGTGACCAGCGGAATCCCCCCGACGAAGAATTCGAGCGCCGAGCCGTCCGACTCGAAAATGAAATAGTCGACGTCGGTGTTCCGTTCGACGATCCCGCTGATTTTCCCCTTTCCGCCGGCGATCGAAAGGACCGCCGCCTCGTCGAACGAATCGCCGTAATCGTCGTCGCGGTACCCGAACCCGTTTTGGGTGGTGAGGATCTCAAGCTCGTCGTCAGTATTCGTCGCGTCCTTGTATTCCCCCTTCGACCACTGGGTCAGTTTCTGGTTGATCGGATTCCCCATAAGCGGTCCCCAGCCCTTCATTCCGGAGTAATACTCTCTCTTCCCTCTCCCTTTATGCCCCAGGCCGAGCGTGTGTCCCGCCTCGTGGGAAACCACGGTCGCGATCCCGTTCGGATCGTTTCCGAGCGTTTCCGAAAAGACGAAGTTGGGAACGTCCGCCTTCCGGGTAAACGAGCTGCGGTAGGAAATCCCCACCACGCCGGAACTGTTATACCAGTCGCTGTTCGCCCCGCCGATCACCACGCGCTGCGCGCGTCCGTCGGTAAACGATTCCGGCGGCGGCTCGACGGTGGTCACATTAAGGTCGAACGGCATGAAATCTTCGGAAACGCGAAGCCATATTTCGTAGATCGCGGCCTCATCGGCCGCGGAAAACGACGTCTTCTCCCTATTCTTGTCCGTGGAAAACCGCGGGGTGACGATATCGGCGCCTCCGAATCTGGAGTTCCAGGACGTGCCCGAAGTGACGTGCCCGTCGAAATCGAGATAAAGCGTATAGAGGGAATCCGGCTTGCTGCTGAGCGCGGCAATATCGATATCCAGATCGGGATAAAGGGCGGTGTCGTAGATATCGTCGGCAAGACGCGCGTCGTTGAACTCGACGACCGAGTTGGTAAGGGTCAGGTCGCCGTAAGAGTTGTATATCCCGCCCCCCTTTGCGGCCGCGGTGTTCCCCGTCACGGCGCAGTCGGTCAGCACCAGCGCGCCGGTGAAGTAGATTCCGCCGCCATCGGTATCGTACCCGCCGGTCATCGTCAGGCCGGTCAGAATCACCGGCGCGTCGGCGCTTCCGCCCGAAATGCAAAAGACACGGCTTCGGCCGTCGGCGTCGATCGTAACGCCGCCGGCCGAAGACGCGTCGACGGCGATCGCATTCGCAATTTCAAGCTGCGTACCGGCAAGCGTGATCGTGCACTCCGCCAGCGAAGGGGCGAACGTGACCGTCTCTCCCGCGCCGGCGTAGAAAATCGCTTCCCGGATCGAAATCAGCCCGTCGGTCAGGTCGAACAGATCGAGCGGCGTGGTCACGACGGTCGAAGGCGTTTCGTAGACTTTCTGGAACTCGTAGGCGCCGATATCGACGGTGGGCGTCTCTTTCCACGCGGCGAAGATACGCGGATTCCCGGCGGCGTCGGCTTCCGTTCGGACGGCGTCGTTCAGTCCGGCGTCGATCGCGGCGCTCCCTCCGGAGGACGGCGAGAGGTCAAGCTCGCCGAAATTCACAAGCGTCCCCTCCTCGAAAACCGGCGGGGCGGCGAACCCGGGATCGACGCCGACAAGGTTATGGCTCCCGGAATAGGAGCCGTAAACGTCGATGTCGCTCGCGGCGTCGTTAAGGGCGGCGATCGTATTGGTGAGCGAAAGCTCTCCGGAATCGACGTAGATCCCCCCGCCGACTTCCGCGGCGTTCCCCGCGACGGTCGCGCCCGTCACGGTCAGCGCGGCGGACTCGACGTAAATCCCGCCTCCGGCATAAAAGCCGACGTTCCCCGAAACCGCGGTGTCCGTAACCGCCGCCGTCCCCGAGACGGCGCAGATCCCCCCGCCCGACTCGTTGGCGGAATTCCCGGAAACCGTCGAACGCGTCACGGTCAGGCTCCCGACGGCGTAAATCCCCCCGCCCGAGAGATA
>CACXFR010000253.1 GCA_902766935.1 uncultured Planctomycetota bacterium
ATCCGGATCACCTCGTCCTGGAGGGCCGAAAGCCATTCCGGAAGCTCGAAACCGATCCCCGACTGTTCGCTGGCCAGACGCTCGACCGTACTTTCGAGCTTGCGGAACGATTCGGACGATTCTCCCTGAGAGGCGTCGCGGATGGCGTCGGGAACCAGACCGCAGAGCCGGGCGATCTGCAGAGGACGGACGAAGCGTTCGCCCAGATGTTCGTAAATGCTCGGAAGCCACACGCCGTATTGAGTGCTCAGCCTCTGATAGGAGGCCAGGCTTTCGTTGGCCGCGTCGCTGCTGCGGGTGGCGACGCCCCGTTCCCAGAGGGTGGCGGCGGAGAGATGTCCGGTTTGAATCAGTATGTGATGGGCCCAATAGACCGGCTTTAAGTTCCAGGCGACCCGTTCGTACTTGGTCAGGACCCGGAACATGTCCAAAAGCATATAGAGCTTTTCGCCGTGGTCGGACTGAGTGGTGGTGCTGTTGTAGTCGACGTATTCGGAATAGTTTTCGGCGATCGCCTCGAAGATGACTTCCAGGCAGGAGGCGGCGTTGGCGATCGGGAATTTCTTCTCGACCAGGTCGCTGACCAAAAGTTCGCCGTTTTCCAGCTCCTCGCCGTTTTGGTAGATTTTCATCAGCGACTGGAGGTAGGAAGCCGCGCCCTGGTGCAGAATGGCGCGGATGTTTCGGAAGTTGAGGAAGTGCTGGGTGAACAGATCGGTTCCGTACCGCTGGATGAACGCCTTGATCTGCTCCCACATCGAGGAGCCCGCGATCGCTTCCACCGAGGAAATCCGGATATGGGCGCTGTGGGAAAGCCAGCAGCCCAAAAGGACGTTGATCGCCCGCTCGGCGAAGGTGACCAGAGCCTGTTCGGCGCTGTACGCCAGGCCGGCCTGGGGCGAGGGCATCCGCCAGGAAGTCGAGGAGTCGGCGATCATCTTTGTAATGCTGCTGACCGCAGTTTCAACGATCTTGTCGAATTCGGTGATCGCGCCCGGTCCCTCGGGACGGTTCTGTTCCATCTTCTGAACGGTGCGCAGAAGTTCGAACGTTTCGACCAGAAGTCCCAGAGTCGGAGCGTATTCGAAAAGACGCAGAACCGCCTGCTGAAGACATCGGCAGCGGACGATCGCGCCGGGCTCCCCCCCGCGCGAGGTGGGAATGTAAAGGAGCGTTTCTTTTTCCAGTTCGGTCAGCATCGAGAGCCACGCGCCGCGCAGACGATCGACGTCGGCGTGTATCAGACCAGACATCACGCGGGTGACGCTGCCGATCCATTCGGGAAGGTTCGCCGTTTCGGCGGGTTCGTGCTGCACGACGGCGCAAAGGAAGAGAATCGTGTCGTTGACCTCGACCTCGGTTCGAATGATGCGGTCGAGCAGAATCTCTTTCGTGCCGTGCTGCTGGTCGTATTCGAGAAGGGACTGGCTGGTGCCGTTCGGATTGTCGATTCGATAGTTTCCCACGGAGTCGAGGAGTTCTTCGAGTTTTTGGCGGCAGACCTCGGCGGTCTTGATCCAATCTTCGATCAGGCGGCGCGCCTCGAGGACGTCCTCTTCGGCGCACCTTTCGGCCACCAGGAGGGGGGATTTTCCCGCCGCGTATTTCCAGAGTTTCATCACGCTGAAAATGAAGGATAGACGGTCGTTGATCCGATCCATCTCGGCCTCCAGCTCGTCTTCGGATTCGAACGGCGCGCTGCCGCTTTCGATCATTTCGTCGTCGATCCCGTCGTCGGCGCTGTCGTGGAAAGACATATTGTCGTATGCGGCGCTGCAGGTCGGGTCGATCCCTTCTCCGTCGTCGTCATCATCTTCTTCGTCGTCTCCGAATTCGGGGGAATCGCCGAAAAGTTCGCGTTCGTACTCGGACGGCCCGTCGTCGTCCGACTCCTCTTCGGAGAATTCGGGGGAATCGAATTCGTCGTCGTTATCGCTGTCCTCGTCCTCGTCGGAAGGCGGGAAACCGAACCGATCGGCGATTTCCTCGAAATTGTCCGGCGTTTTAAAATAGGGGAGTTCGAAATCGTCGTTGTCGGGGTCAACGAGTACGCGGCGGATTTCCGCCCATTCGGCCTGCTGAACAAAATCACACAGGTATCGTTTGTAAAGCCAGCCGGGGTCGTTGGTTTGGTCGGGATCGTCGGGGAGCGGTTTGTCAAGCTCGGGCGTTTCTTCCGGCGTTTTGGTGAAAAACGTCTCGTCGATTTCGGGCATATCCGCCGCGTCGAACTCCTGGCCGGATCCGAACCGCTTGCGGCATTCCCACAGGATTCGGTCGATCACCGCAAAACCGGTTCGGGAGAGAATCTCGTCGATGATGCGGCGAAGGAGATCGGCCTGGCGCAGAAGCACCCGCACTTCGTCGGAGTCGAGGTTTGCGCGAAGACGTTTGACCAGAATGCGGATCAGGCTTTTGCGGAGAAATTCGACGAAGGCGGGAATCTCGTCGAGGGTGAGCGGCTGGGTGGCAAACTCTTTGAACCAGGGATCCCGCTCGGCCTCTTCGCGCATCCAGTTCTCGTCGATCAGGTCGAAAAGAGTGAAGCTCTCTCGGTGCATGATCTTTTCGACGAAGTTTCTCATCTCCGGCGGGACGTTTTCTTCTTTCAGTTCGAACTCGGAGATTTTCTTCAGTCCCGGGGGGAGCATGTTCCGGCGGCCGGTGCCGGCGCGCCGCGGGGCGATTCGGATCGGGTCGACTTCGAGCTTCGGAACCTCGGCGTATGTCCCGGCGTTCGCATCGAGACGCTCGAGAAAAGTCTTCGTCAGTTTCCAGCGCCGCTGATACTCTTCCGGCGGAAGTCCGGCCACGCTCTTCTGCGAACGGGATTTCGGGGAAGGCTTTTTTTCTTCTGCCGGTCTGCGGCTTTCTCCCCAGAGAGTTTCCATCCAGCGAAACGCCATCCCCTGAAACGTGTAATCGTTTTCGGCCAGCGGGATCGAATTGGATCTGCTGAGCCAGTACATCATGAGCGACATCGTCGCGACGGGGTCGTTCTTCTCGAGGAGCGCCTCGCCGAGAAGGACGAACGCTTTCGGCGAATGGAACCGTTGGAGATGCCTGCTCCAAAACGAGACGTCTCCCGATTTGTTTCCGGCTTTCTGCCACATATACAGAGCACTGGCCACCTTGGTGGCCGACTCCCAGATTTCCTGTCCCGAGAAGCCGTCGATCCCCGAGACTTCGGTGCTCCCGAATTGATCCCACCATCCGGCCAGTTCGCTCATCGTATCCGAGATTTCGGACTGCGACTCGGAATCCCCCTTCGCAGCGGCTTCTTTCATAAGACGGCTGTACAGATCGAAAATGTCGACAAGCATGTTGATCATGTCGTCGACTCGGTGGTCGTGCACCGCGTTTTCGGCCGAGAAGATCGAATACTGAGCGCCGAATCCCAAAAGGGACCACGGGTCGGGAAGGGCGCCGGCGTCGATCCCGCGGTGGAGAAGCTCCTCAATCTCGGCAAGCCGGAGAACCCCCGTTTTGTAGTCCCCGCGGTCGGCAAGGAGAAACCCCTCCGTCAGAAGACATTCGATTCGGCAGGAGATCCGCGCCGAGGCGACCGAAATGATCGACGTCTGCTTTTCCGCCGCCTTGAAGTAACCCATTCGGGCAAAGACACGCGCCAGGTGAAACCGCTGGAGCTGGTCGGCCCGCTTTTTGGCGAGCCGCTTGTTCAGATCCTGCCGCGCGCCGCCGAACGGCTGAAAGAGACGGCGCGCTTCGGCTTCCATCCGCGGACGCATCGCCGGAGGGATATTCTGGATCAAAAAATCATAGAAGCGGTCTCGATACGAGGCGATGGTCTCCATGAGCGAGGCGAGCGTGACGGTCGAGTCGTGCGCCTGAACGTGATCGCCGGTGATTCCGGATGCCATCAGGATCGTTCCCGCCAAAACCGCGGCCGCCTCGTAGAGGAGCTGATCCCACGGCGCCGCAGCGGACGCCGCGCCGGGCGCGCCGGTCTGCGGCTTCCCTCCCGAGACGACCCGTTCCAGTATCGCGTCGAGCGTCACCTGATGGACGATGAACCGGCGGTAATAGCCGTTGTCGTCGATGGTGTGCGGATCCCAGGTGCCGAAATAGTAGTTCGGTCTTCGGTTGACCGGGTGGTCAAAGTCGAAGGCGCGCGGGTCGACCGCCAACTCGTTGAGTTTGTCGGGGTCGAACCAGGCGTCGCGGAGAAGAACCGGATCGGTCGTTTTGAGTATTTCAATCGTCTTGCGGATCAGATCCCGGTATTTCCCCTGCGCCGCGCCCGCCTGGGGGAGCCAGACGGGAACCGCCGCGACCCATTCGTGCGGGTTCGGTTCGTGCTTTTCCTCTCCTTCGAGGATCGGGATCGGCCGATGTCCGATGAAGTCGTTCGCTTGGGCGATGATCGTCTGAACAACAGTTTTTTTGTCCTTTCCCGAAAGGAGCGCCGACTGCCGAAGCGTCAGCTCGCAAAGACGCGCCATAAAAAACGGGTTGAAGAGGAAATCGGGGCTTTGGTGATAGAGAAGGTCGTGATGAAATTCCAGGTAGGCGGGAAGAATCTCTTCGGCGATCAGCGACAGAACCGACTCGGCCTGCGCGGAGTCGCGGAACGCGTCGACCTCGCGTGAAAGAGGGATAAGCTGCTCTTTGAGGAATTCGAGTCCTCTCTTCCAGAGCTCCCCCGACTCTTCCCGTTCCAATTCGAAGAAGAGTCCGTTCCACAGATCGTAGAGATGGGGGTCCGAAGTCCCCGAGGAAAAGTTGAGATAACCGAGGATTTCCCTGGCGATGGAGATTTTTTTCCCGTTGTTTTTGTGTTCTGACATTCCCGACTGCCGTTTTTTCAGACTCAAGACCGAATAATATACTATCATCTATATTAAGGCCCGAAATCCGAATGAGTCCAGGGGGGGGAGAATCGGCGATCGAAACAACGAAAGAGAAGCGAACGAAAGAATGTCGAAAAACCTCGTCGCGGTGGCGACTTACAACGAAATGGAAAACCTTCCCGAACTGGTTCGGAAGATCCGAAAGTCTCTTCCCGACGCGGATATTCTGGTCGTGGACGACGGATCCCCCGACGGCACCGGCCTTTGGGCGTCGGAAAGAGCGCGGGAGGAATCCCTCGCGCCCGCCGGACGCGCGCGGCTTTTTCTGATCGAACGGGGGGCGAAAAAAGGACTGGGAACCGCCGTTCTCGACGCGTTTCGGTTCGCCGTCGACCGGGGGTACGACCATCTGATCAACCTGGACGCCGATTTCAGCCATCCCCCAGAGACCCTTCCGCGACTCCTGGAAACCGCCGAAAGGGAAAAAATCGACGTAGTGATCGGATCGCGCTACGTCCGCGGGGGGAAGATTGTCGGCTGGCCCTTCCGCCGCAAGGTGATGAGCCGCGGGATCAATCTCCTGGCACGGCTGGCGCTCGGTCTGTCGACGAAAGACAACAGCGGCGCGATGCGCTGCTATCGGGTCGAGACGCTTCGGCGTCTCGACCTGACGCGCGTCCGGTCCCGCGGCTACTCCTTTTTTGAAGAGATCCTCTTTCGGCTGAAACAGGTCGGCGCTTCGTTCCGGGAGATCCCGATCACTTTCACCGACCGCGTTCGGGGAGAATCGAAGATCAATAAAAGGGAGGCGTTCCGGGCACTCCTTCTTCTCCTGAGAATCGGTTTTGAAAAATCGTCCCGGGACGGGAATCAAAAAAAGGGGTGAACGACCTTCCGGTTCGTTCACCCCGTCGAAGCGGGAACGTTATTTTCCGGGGTTCATCGCGTTTAAGTAGCGCTTCGCCGCGTCGACCCAGTCGGCGCTGAGATTCATCTGGATGACCTTGTTCAGCGCGTCGGCGAAGAGCTGCGGGTCTTCTTTGCGCAGGAAGTCGTGGTGCGCCAGACCCAGAACGGTCGTCGTTGCGGCGTCGACGAAACGCGGATCGTCGAGATACGGCAGAACGAACGCCATCGTTTCGGGAAGGCGCACCGCTTTTAACCGTTCCAACACGAGGTTCCGCTCTTCGTCCCGTTCGGCCAGGCCGAAGGCCGCCTTGAGCGCGTCGAGTTTTTCCCTGTCGGTCGCCTCGATCCCGATCTCGTCTTCCGGAAGGGACATGACGCGGATATACGCCCGCAGGGCGGCGACGCGCCCGGCCTCCGACAGACTCGGGTCGGTCGCGGCCGCAAGGAGGGTTTCGGCGTGCTTTGCGTCCGGCAGATTCGCCATTCCCCTGACTGCGAGTTCCCTGACCGGGGCGTTCCCCGTTTTGAACATCTCCGCCATAAAGGCGAACGCGTCCTCACCGCCGATCCGTCCGACGAGAGGAACCAGCACGCCGCGGTTGGCGTCGGTGATCATCGGCAGGATCGTCCGGGCGTCGCCGTCGGCGATTCGCGTAATACATCGCTGCATCTTCTCCTGATCGGCCGCGTTTTTGACCCGAAGCGAAAGATCGATGAACCGGGGGAGATCGTCCTTTCCGGCCAGACGTTCGGACCAGACGAGGAGATCGGTCCGAACCGACTCGTACTTTTCGGCGCCGTCGAGGATGACCGGCAGCGCCGAGCGGTTGTTCCGCGCCACGACGATCTTTGTGTAGTTGAAGAAGTCTTCGGCGTTGTCGGCCTTTTTCAGGCCTTCGAAGAGGGCATCGTCAAATCCGGGATACTCGATTCGGTCGGCCGCGACAATGGCGAGGCGTTCGACCGCGGGATCTTTGGCGGACGCGATCAGAAGGGGAATGTCGTCGCTTGTCCCCAGCTTTTCGAGCGCAAGGATCCCGTCGGCCCGCAGGTCGGGCTCGTCGCTGGCGGCGGCCGCCAGGGCGTAGGAACGGTATTTCCTGTCCCCTCTCGCCGCCAGCGACGCCACGGTTCGCGCCTTGGCGGTGACGTCCATCGAATCGAAATCGGCCAGCCAGGCCTCGACCCGGCTGTCGTCGACGTAGGGAAG
>CACXFR010000254.1 GCA_902766935.1 uncultured Planctomycetota bacterium
GTCGGACGCCGAAACGGTGATCGTCGTCCCGCCGGCTTTCAGGACGCCGCCCGAAACGACCTGCCCGTCGTAACGGGAATCGATCTCTGTTTCGGTAAATGAAGGAACATCGGCAGACGCAGGTTCGGTTCCGATCTGCGGTGCGGAAAAAACGTGTGTGGCATTGGTGAGGAGAAACAAAACAAGGAAAAGGGCGGCAGGAGCTTTCATGGGAAAGATTCCTTTTTTTCTGCGTAACATGGGGAAAGGAAAGGCAACCGGTTACGAGAATACCGTATGCCTGATCTTAACGGGCGGCCGCAGTTCCTGCGCACATCCGCCGTCTCACATACCGACTCTGATTCGTGTAACTGCTTCCAGGACCTCGACCGGCGTCTTCACGGTTTCGCCCTCTCCGGTACACATGTTTCCCGAAATTTCGACATCGGTTGACGAATCGATCGCCACGGGCGCAGGTGCCGGCTCATTTCCTTCTCCGGTTTTCGGATTGGCGATGTCCGAATCAGCAATCCGGTTCCCGCGAACCCGACCGCCGCTGACGTGCGAGATCCAGATCGCGGTTTCGTTCCGCCGGCCCTCGATGACATTCCCTTCGACCGCCAGATTCCGGTGAAGCTGGGCGTCGGGATCGGCGGTCACGCCGCAGTCGCCGCAGACGGCGATCGGGGCAAAGAGTCGGGTCTTCGGATTGGCGTAGCCGCTACCGGCAATCAGATTGTTTCGGATTGTCAGATTTGAGGTAAATCCGAATTCCGGCCAGCCCATCGATTCCGGTTCCGCCAGGATCCCCGCCATACGAACATCCTTCATGGTACAATGTTCAATGAGGCCATCCCCCGCTTTAATGAGAAGGCCGCGGCTGCGGATCCGTTCGACTACACAGTTCCGGATCACAAAACCGGAAGACTGGGCGCTTGTATTTTGCAGAACGACGTCGGCCGTCGGAAGTTCGAGAGAATCGGCAACCGAGAGTTTTCCATCCGCGACCGGGCCTTCCGCCGTCGTTTCGGCGAGAAGATGAAAGTCGCGCGTGAGTACACGGATCTTATCCCCCTTTTCGATATTGGCGATCTGGGAATTGTATGTGCCGGTCGAGACTTCGTACCGGTCAAGAACGGTGAACGCGCGGGACCGGGGATCGAAACCATTCGCCACGGCGTAATGGCCGTTGATGTTGGTGCCGTCGTCGGTCATATCGGTAAAGACGCAGTCTTCCATCACCGGTCCGCTGCGCATATTCGAGAAGTGCGAGGCGTCGCATGCCGAGTGTATCCGCTCCTGAACGGCGCCTTCCGGTTTCGGGCCGGGAACAACCTGACAGCGGATCAGTGAAACGCGTCCCGCTCCCTGCCAGGCGTGGAACGCGAACGCGCTCCCGTTCCAGACAGTCACATCCCGAAACGCGACATTGCCGGAATCGCGAACCGCGCAAACATGGGCGCCGAGACCGCGGAACGTAACCCGGTCGCCAACCGAAAGGCCGGTCACCTTGTTGACCGTAAAGGTGCCGTCTTCGTTCTTCAGGTACTCCAAACCGTAACAGTCCCTGTACGGAAGCTTTTCCCCCGCGCGAAACGCCAGACCGACCCCGAGCGGACTGAAGAGGGAAGTGTCGGACAGATCGAAGCCGTACCCAGCATCCGGTTCCCAGACAAGACTGTTTTCCCCGACCGAAAGAACGGTCCCCTGCGCGTTCGCGGCCTGCATATGATCGATCGACAGTCCCTCGATCGCAACCTGATCGCACCGGCAAATCTGAACCGCCGAATTTGTGTATCTTTTAAAACGGGCGAAAACGCCGTACGCGGCAAGGGTCAGATTCTTCCGGTCCGTGAAAACGAACGGGGCAAGGCCGGAATAGACCCCGGCTGGAACAATGAGCTCTTCGTCGGTCGAGGCCGCCGCTGATGACGCGCACTCGTTCAAAGAGACGAACGCACCGCCGAAATAGACTTTTTCCCGAACGGTACTCGCCTCAAACCGCGTCTTGTCGTTTTGCGGCAGACGCGACTCGTCGGCGCCGGCATGCTCTTTTTCGTCGAGAACGCCGGACAGATCGCTCCCCCACAGCGCCGCGCGGTTATCGTAAGAAACCTCTTTCTTCCAACTGTTTTCGGAAAGGTTCACATGGGAAACATTTTTAAGCGTAATCGATTCCCCCTCGTTTTTAACGACCGAAAGGTTCGCGGCGCCCTCGGCGATAACTGCGCCGCACCGGTTCCCGTAAAGGACCTGGTTCCGCCCGCCGAGCGAAACTTCGCCGCCGATTGCGCAGCGCGCCGCCTCGGCGTCCGCGGCTTCGGCGGAAAAGGAAAGTCCGTCGAAATTGCACCGGACAGCGAAAAAGCCCTTTCCGGTCACCACCGTCTCGGCGCCGGCAAACGAACAGTCTTCCAGCGTAACCCGATCGCCGGTGATCAGAACCCGGTTCCCCTCCCCTTCCAGTTTCAGGCCGGTGATCGCCGCGTCGGACGCCGAAACGGTGATCGTCGTCCCGCCGGCTTTCAGGACGCCGCCCGAAACGACCTGCCCGTCGTAACGGGAA
>CACXFR010000255.1 GCA_902766935.1 uncultured Planctomycetota bacterium
AGACTCGCCATCGGAATCCCGGCCGTCCCGATGGCCGAAAGGAGCGCGGTCAGGACAATCGTCACCATCTGAACGAAGTTCATTTCCATCCCATGCGCCTGGGCCAGAAAGAGGACGACGACGCACTCGTAGAGACTCGTCCCGTTCATGTTGACCGTCGCGCCCAACGGAACGATAAACGAGGCGGTCTCTTTCGAGACCCCCTCCTCCTCTTCGAGAAGTTTGAGCGAAACGGGAATCGTCGCGTTCGAGGTGGCGGTCGAAAACCCGGTGATCAGGGTCAGGAACATCTTCCGCAGGTGGGCCGCCGGACGGAGCCGGAAAAGGAAGAGGATCACCGACATCGTCACCAGCATGTGAAAACCGAGTCCCGAAACGACGGTCAGCGTGTAGAGTCCCAGCGAACCGCCGATCCGGGCCAGTTCTCCCGCGTCCCCGCCGATCTCGCCGATCTGCGCGGCGATCAGGCCGAAGACCCCCAGGGGCGCGGTCTTAATGACCAGTTCGGTGATATTCATCAGCAGTTCCGACCCGGCGTCGAAGAAACGGACGAGGAGCTCGGCCTTCTCGCCCCGCATCCGCGAAAGGACGGCCCCCAGGAGGACCGCCATAAAGACGATGGCGAGCATCTCCTGCCGCATAAACGCCCCCGCCGGGTTGTCGGGAACAATTTCGATCAGAATCTGCGAAAGCGATTTCGGCGCGGCGTCCAGGACCGTCTCGGGAAGCTGCGCGGCGTCACCCAGATCGACCCCGCGTCCCGGTTTCAGAAGAGTCACCATAACGATCCCGGTCAGGATCGCCAGGAGCGTGGTGCCGCAGTAAAAGAGGATCGCTTTCAGCCCCAGGACGTTCAGACTCCGCGTCTTTCCCGCCCGGGCGATCGACGAGGTGATCAGGAAGAAGACGAGCGGGATCGCGACCATCTTCAAAAGGCGGAGGAAGATCACCCCCATCCAGGCGACCCAGCCGGTCCGTTCCGAAAGAAAAAGGCCGTAGAGGATCCCGGCGACCACGGCGGCGATAATCTGAAGATAGAGCGGGAGTTTCGGTTTGGGAAGTTTCATCGTTCGGTCACGGAAAAACGGCGTCTTTCGGCGCGAAAAACGCTCGTGTCGTCAGCCTATTATAGTCGGCGGCGCGCAATTTGACAAACCGCGCGCCGCGTTCGAATCAAAAGAGACGGCCGGTCTTTTTCGGCTCACTCGCCCCGAACCGGGCGGAATATCGTCACTCCGAGAGGAGGAACCAGAATCTCGATCGACGCGGAGCGGCCGTGCGAGGGGACGTTGTCGGCGTGGACGTCGCCGTTGCCGGTGCGGCTTCCGCCGTAATAGTGGGCGTCGCTGTTGAAAATTTCGTGATAGAGGATATTTTCGGGAACCCCGAACCTTCGGCATCGGGAAACGGGCGTCCAGTTGAGAACGATCACCAGATAGTCCGAAGGGTCGGCGGCGCGGCGGATATACGCGAAGAGAGACTCGTCGGCGTTATCGCAGTCGATCCACTCAAACCCCCGCCCGTCGAAATCGAGCTCGTGAAGCGCTTTCTCTTCGCAATAGAGACGGTTCAGGTCGGCGACGCACTTCAAAAGGCCGGCGTGCGTGTCTTCGTTATTCATCAGGTCCCAGTCAAGGCTCTGGTTGAAATTCCACTCGTGCCATTGGCCGAAATCGTTTCCCATAAAGAGGAGCTTCTTTCCCGGATGCGTCCACATATAGCCGTATAGCAGACGCGCGCTGGCGAACTTCTGCCACAGGTCGCCCGGCACGGAGCCGATCACCGTCCCCTTGCCGTGTACGACCTCGTCGTGCGAAATCGGCAGGACGAAGTTCTCGCTGAAGGCGTAGTAGAGGCTGAATGTCATCAGATTGTGATGGTAGCGGCGGTGGACCGGATCTTTTTTGAAGTAGCAGAGGGTGTCGTTCATCCACCCCATATTCCACTTCATCGAAAAGCCGAGCCCCTCGGCGTAGACCGGACGCGTCACGCCGCCCCAGGCGGTCGACTCTTCGGCGATCGTCATCACCCCCTGAAACTGCGTGTGGGCCTGAAGGTTCATCTCTTTGAGGAAATCGATCGCCTCTAAGTTTTCGCGCCCGCCGTACTTGTTCGGGATCCACTCGTCGGGCCCCCGGCTGTAATCGAGATAGAGCATCGAGGCGACCGCGTCGACGCGCAGACCGTCGATGTGAAACTTGTCAAGCCAGAAAAGCGCGTTCGAGACGAGGTAGTTGCGCACCTCGTTCCGTCCGTAGTTGAAAATGAGCGTTCCCCAGTCTTTATGCTCGCCCAGACGCGGGTCGGCGTGCTCGTAAAGCGCGGTGCCGTCGAAAAGGCGCAGTCCGTGGTCGTCTTTCGGGAAATGGGCGGGAACCCAGTCGAGAATGACGCCGATCCCGTTTTGGTGGCATTGGTCGATCAGGTAGCGGAAATCGTCGGGTATGCCGTAACGGCTCGTAAACGAGTAGTAGCCGATCACCTGATACCCCCAGCTTTCCGAAAGGGGATGTTCTGCAACGGGAAGGAGTTCGATGTGCGTATAGCCGTTCTCCTTCACATAGTTGATGAGCGGTTCGGCCAGCTCACGGCAGGTGAGAAAGCGCTGGGGATCCGACGGATCGCGCCGCCAGCTCCCCAGATGAACCTCGTAGATCGAAACCGGGGCGTGAAGCCAGAAGGTGTCGTCGGAGGCGCGATTTTTCATCCATTCGCCGTCGTTCCACCGGTACGTATCGTCGTCGGCGACGATCGACGCGGTACGGGGAGGAATCTCGGCGCGCCGCCCGAACGGGTCGGCCTTGTCGACGCTCCCCAGGCGGCTTTCGACGCGGTATTTATAAACCTCGCCCTCTCCGATCCCCGGAACGAACGTTTCCCAGAGACCGGAGGGATAATGTTTGTGCATCCGGTTTTTGGTGCCGTCCCAGCCGTTGAAGTTGCCGATCACCGAGACCGAATCCGCGTTCGGCGCCCAAACGATGAAATTCACCCCGGCGACGCCGTCGACCTCCCGCCGGTGCGCTCCCAGCTTTTCATAGCATTTCCAGAACTTCCCTTCCCCGAAAAGGTAGAAATCGAAGTCCGAAAGGATTGTTGAAAACGGCTGCTCTCCGCCGCCGGGGGCGGGCGCGGGAGGGGTCGGTTGTTTTTGTTCGGGTTTCTTTTTGAATATCGCCATAGGACCGCTTCTGTCGGACGGGAATTTCCTCCGAACGCCGGCCGGACGGAAACGCCGGGTCGGTTTCGGATAAACGGACACACCCCTATTATAGACGGGCGGATTCTAATCTCCAGAGTTTAACGGTCAGTCAGAATAAAAAAGAAAACAGAAAAAGTCCGATTGTAACGATTGCGCGAGGAGCGGAACGCGCCGCAGCGTTCAGGAACGGGGTCGGGCGTTGGCGTTTTCCGGATTGATCAGAACCGGCGCGTTCTGGAACCGCCACGCCATCTCCTGCAGAAGATAGTCTTCCATATCGGTGTTCCGACCGGTCGGGATCCACCCCTCGTGGAGCGGGACTTCCCCGGGGGGATATTCGAGGTTCGACATGTCGTCGAAGAAGAGAAGGTTGCTGCCGTTCGAACCGGCGTTCATCGGCTGCGCCATATCTTCCAGTTCGTTGTAAACCGCGACGTGGATGGAATAGCCTCCCTGTTCCGGCACGACGCGGACCACTGCGCTGCGCCGGATCGTCTGGAACGTCGCTTCGGTCCGCTGATGGCAGGTGACGGAGTTCTTTTTCCACGGCTCGAAGAGACCGGCGGCGATCACCGGGTCGGTGTCGATCCGCCCTTCGGTCTGCGTGGTGTGAACCGTTCCGTCGTCCCCCTGGTACCTATAGGTCTGGATCGGGTATTCGTGGGGGATCGGGAAGTAGTTGTCGACAACGTCGACGATCGACTCCCACAGATAGTCGGGATCTTCGGTCTTCACGAAAAGAGGATTGAGCTTTTCGCCCGCGGTGACGGTCACTTTCGGCACGTCGGCGTAGGAACCGACGCGGCCCCTGTCATTCAGGCAGCAGCAGCCGGCGCAGAAAGCCGCAAGTCCGACGATGAAATAAAGCGCGCGCAAAGAACTCTCCTGCGGAGCGGTTGACCGAAAACAAGGCGTCAAACGGTACGCCTTGCGGGCGATCATCGTCTTTTTTCCGAAATGAGGCAAGGGATAAAATAACAAGGGCGGCCGAATCCGCCGCGGGGGGCGCCCCGGTCGTTTCCGTTCCCGCCGGTCGCTCCGCGGGCGTAAAACCGCCGTTCCGCGCTAGCCGACCGCTTTTTTGATCGTCTCTTTATTGAAGTAGTTGATCTCCATTCCGGCGTCGACGACGATCTTCTGCGCGGCAATTCCGCTCGAGGCGGGACTGAGGAGAAAGACCGCCGCCGCCGCGGCCTCTTCGGTCTGAACCGCGCGGCGCCGGGGAATCGTCTGTTCGGCGAAAAGATAGCTGTCGAGGTATCCGGGGATTCCCGCGCTGGCCGACGTCTTGAGAAGGCCGGGGGCGACGGCGTTGAACCGGATTTCGGAAAACTCCGAAAACGACTTCGTCAGGAACGCCAGCGACGAATCGAGCGCCGCCTTGATCGGCGCCATGTATCCGTAGTTCTCGCTCGCCATCCGGGTCGTCGAAATCGAGACCGTCACCACCGAGGCGGCGGGATTGAGAAGGGGCGCCAGCGCGCGGCAGAGGGAAACCAGCGAAAAGCAGGAAATGTCCAGCGCCTGAAAGAACGCCTTTTTCGGCGTCTCGTGAAACGGTTTGAGCCCTTCCGAAAAATCGGCGAACGCGATCGAATGGAGCAGACCGTCGAATTTTCCCCCTTCGGCTTCAAGCTCGCCGCGAAGGCGGGCGATCTCGTCGTCCGACTCGACGTTGCAGCAGAAGATCTTCTGGTCGGGGAAAAGTTTCGCCGCGCGGGCGCGGACCTCCCCGTCTCTTACGACCAGGAGAACTTCCGCCCCCTCGCCGAGGAGAATCTTGGTCACGGCGCAGGCGACGCTCTTTTTGTTCGCCACACCGAAGACCAGAAACCGCTTTCCCGCCAACTGTAAAAAACTCATGCCGCGCTCTCCGATTCCCCGCCGCAAACTAGCCGCGCAGGCTCATACCGTTCGCTTTCAGGAAGTTGAGGAACGCCCGATGGAACTCCTCGAGCTCCTCCCCCGAAAGGGTGTGGTCGTCCGAGCCGATCACGAAACGGAACGAGTAGCTCCCCATCCCCTTGTCGAGTCCCTTTCCTTTGTAGAGGGTCAGGAACGAACGGTCGCGCAGGAGCGGATGGGTGAACTCGTCGAGTTTGGCCGCGAGCTTCTGATACCCCTGTTCGGTGTCCCAGACGATCGAGAAATCCTGCCACGACGACGGGAACTTCGGCGGTTCCTTGAAGCGAAGGGTCGGGAACATCGCCCCCTTGACTTTCTGTATCGTGTATTCGAACCAGACCAGATGCCCCTTGTCCTTTTCGGTCAGGAGGGCGGTCATCAGATCCCGGCTCGCCAGCCCCATCGTACCGATCAGGGTATCCCCCTGTCTGATCTCAACCCAGAGCCCCTCGGTCTGCCACGGAGTCGGCGAACCGACGCCCGGCGTAATGGTGAAAACGGATCTGTCGAACGCGAAGATGTCTCCCAGATCGTTCAGAATGCCGCGGATTTCGAGAAAATGCTCTTCGGGGGTCTTCCCGGCGGCCATATAGCTGACCCCGGCGAACGTGCTGAGTTCCTCGCACTTTTCGACGCTGTCCTTGGCCGGCGTCGGGTCAAGAGGATCCCCCTTCGGCAGATAGACTTTCCCCGATTCGAAAACGCGGAAATCGTCTTTGAACGGGCGGTTTTTCGGAACCAGCGCCAGCAGGTTCGGAATGAGCGTGGTGCGAAGGCGGCTGTTGAACGCGGTCGGCGGGTTCTTCAGAATAAGGGTCGCTCCCGGATCGTAGCCGATCTTCGAGAGGAAATTATCGTCGAACCAGCCGTAGTTATGGACTTCCAAAAAGCCCGCGGAAACCGACATGTAGACCTGAACCCGATGCTGGAGTTTGATCCGCACGTCGGTGCGCAGCGGCGCCAGCGACATCTCCGGCATCACCGGCGGAATGTTGTCGTATCCGTAGAGGCGCATCACTTCCTCGACGATGTCGACCGGAATCGAAATGTCTTTCCGGCTGCGGAACGGAGGAACCTCGACGCGGAGCGAGCCGTCCTCGAGATACTCGGCGCCGAACTGAATCGAGTGAAGGATCGAAAGAACCGTCTCTTTCGGGAACTCGATCCCCGCCAGGGCGTTGAGCCGCCCGGGCGGAATCAGAATCACGCGCTTTTGGTCGTCGAGATCCCCTTTGACCGAGAAGCGGGACTCGATTTCAAACGGCGTTCCGGAATCGGCGATCAGCTGCAGAATCCGTTCGGTCGCCACTTTTACGTTCGCCGGCGGCTGGCTCTTTTCGTACCGCTGGCTGGCGTCGGTCCTCAGGTCGAGCCGGCCGGCCGATTTGCGGATCCGCGCCGACTTGAAGTTCGCCGACTCGAGCATCATCCTCGTCGTCTGCGGCGTGACCTCGGTTTCGAGTCCCCCCATAATCCCGGCGATCGCGACCGGCTTGTCGCCGTCGCAGATCATCATATCCTCGGGAATCATCTTCCTTTCCTGGCCGTCGAGGGTCACGAACGTTCCGTTCTTCCCCATCGGCGCGACCCGGATATTCCCGACCGTGTCGGCGTCGAACGCGTGGGTCGGCTGACCGATTTCGAGACTCACGTAGTTCGTCAGGTCGATCAGCAGGTTATACGTGCGGTGGTCAAGCGCGTGCAGGCGGCGCTGCATCTTGACGGGGGAGGGAATATTGACGCTCCCCGCCTTGATCCCGACCACGATCCCGCTGTAACACGGGCAGTTCTCGTCGGCGATTTCGATCGGAAACTCGGGAAGGTTGTCGTACGGCGAAAGATCATAACGCGGAAGCGGCGCGAGCGGACGATGAAAGATCGCGGAGAACTCGCGGGCGAATCCGTAATGCCCCCAGAGGTCGGGACGGTGCGTCAGCGACTTATTGTCGATCTCGATCAGAACGTCCCGTTCGGGAACCAAATCCGAAACTTTCGTACCGACCGGCGTCTCGGCGGGAAACTCAAAAAGGATTTCGTGCCAGCTGCTCATTCCCATCTCGAATGCGCTGCAGAGGATTCCCTCGCTGATCTTCCCGGCGACCTCGCCGAGCGCGATTTCGATTTCGACATCGGAGCTTTCGGCTCCGCCGGTCTTGGCACGCGCTTTCGCGCCGACCGGGGCGAAAGCGGCTTTCAGACCGACGCGGACATTCGGCGCGCCGCAGACCGTCTGACAGACGCGGCCGCCGCCGAGATCGACTTTGCAGAGCGTAAGCTTTTTGCCTTCCTTTTCCGAAACCGTCTCGGCCGAGATGATCTCGCCGACCACCTTATCGGCGGTGAGCCGGTTGAGAATCGTAACCCCTTCGACCTCGGCGGTCGACATGGTGAGCCGATCGGCGATCACTTCGGGCGCCAGATCGGAAAGGTCTACGAAATCGGAAATCCAATCGAGAGAAATGAACACGAAAAACCTCCTGGGAGAGTTTATAAAAACGTTCGGATGAACTTCTGGGTTGTGTAAAAACCGGCGGTTCGGAACCGTCGGAAAAAATAATCAGTGAGCCCTGCCTCCTGGCCCTCCTCCGTGGCCGCCGCCCGGTCCTCCTCCGCGCGGACCGCCGCCCGGAATACCGCCGCCGCGGGGACCGCCGCCCGGAATACCGCCGCCGCGCGGACCGCCGCCCGGGATACCGCCGC
>CACXFR010000256.1 GCA_902766935.1 uncultured Planctomycetota bacterium
GTCATTCGGAGATGTCCCCGTAGCTCAGGGGATAGAGCGACGGTTTCCTAAACCGTAGGTCGCGCGTTCGAATCGCGCCGGGGATATGACCTCTGACACACACCCCTTTCCGGCCCGCGCCGGGAAGGGGGTTTTTATGGGCCGACGCGCCGCGCGGCCGGTTTCAGACGGGGGGCCGGCCCCCGTCTTCAAAACGACTCTTCCCGATTCGGCTGATCGTTCTCTTTACACCTCCGCGGTTTTTGATAGAATACTTTTTTGCGGTGACAGATTCGTCAGGCATAAAAAATACCCGATGGTTCTGCCACCCCTTTTTTTTAACATGCAGCGCAATGGGAGGTGGCGGCATGAAGTATGTTTTTGTTACCGGAGGCGTCGTTTCCGGACTCGGAAAGGGGATTACCGCCGCATCGCTCGGACGGCTTCTGAAAGCGAGAGGGTTCCGGGTAACGATGCAGAAATTCGACCCCTACATCAACATCGATCCCGGAACGATGAACCCGATCCAGCACGGGGAAGTCTTCGTCACCGACGACGGGACGGAGACCGACCTGGATCTCGGCCATTACGAGCGTTTTATCGACGAAAGCCTCGATCACAACGCCAACGTGACTTCGGGAAAAGTTTACTGGTCCGTTCTCAATAAAGAACGCCACGGCGATTACGGCGGCGGAACGGTTCAGGTCATTCCCCATATCACGAACGAAATCAAATCCCGCTTCTACGGCGCCGAAGAGGACGATTCCGACGACCACACGATCGCGATCATCGAAGTCGGCGGGACGGTCGGCGATATCGAAAGTCAGCCGTTCCTCGAGGCGATCCGCCAGTTCCAATGGGAAAAGGGACGCGACAACGTCATTATGATTCACGTCACCCTGATTCCTTATTTGGACGTTTCGGGGGAACTCAAGACGAAGCCGACGCAGATGAGCGTCAAACGCCTGCAGGCGTTCGGTATCCAGCCCGATATTCTGATCTGCCGCACGAAGCTGCCTCTTCCCGACGGAATGAAAGAAAAAATCGCGCTTTCCTGCAACGTTCCGCCCGAAGGCGTCCTGGAAAATCTCGACGTCGACTATCTGTATGAAGTTCCGCTCGCCATGGAAAAGGAGCATCTCGCCGAACGCGTCCTCTCCTGTCTTCGACTGGAATGCGCGGCGCCGGATCTGAGCGAGTGGGAAAACCTGTCGCGTTCTCTTCGGCATCCCGAAACAAGCGTCACGATCGGCCTTGTCGGGAAATACACCGAACTTCACGACGCCTACCTTTCGGTCGTGGAAGCTTTAAAGCACGGCGGGATCGCCAACCGCGCCGAGGTCAAAATCAAATGGATCGAGTCGGAGGATCTGACCGAAGAAACCGCGGACGCCGTTTTCGAAGGCGTCGACGCGGTGATCGTTCCCGGCGGATTCGGAGGGCGGGGGATCGAGGGAATCATCTACGCGGCGACCTGTGCCCGCGTCCGAAAGATTCCGTATTTGGGAATCTGTCTCGGCATGCAGATGGCGATCGTCGATTTCGCCAGAAACGTTCTGCGCCTTCCCGAAGCGAACAGTACCGAATTTGAGCCCGATTCCCCCTATCCCGTGATCGACCTGATGCCGGAACAGAAGACGGTGACCGATCTCGGCGGCACGATGCGGCTGGGCGCGTATCCCTGCGTTCTCCGGCAGGGAACGATCGCCCATCGGCTTTACGGGCGGGAACAGGTCTCGGAACGGCATCGGCATCGTTATGAAGTCAACAACGATTTCAGGCAGGCGCTTCAGGACGCGGGGATGATCCTGTCGGGAACGTCGCCGGACAACCGGATCGTCGAGATGGTCGAACTGAAAGACCATCCCTTCTTCGTCGGCATCCAGGCGCATCCCGAATTCAAGTCCCGGCCGAACCGGGCGCATCCCCTCTTCCGGGGCTTTATCCGGGCGGCCGCGGCGTTCCGGGACCGATCGTAGGTGAAAAAATCAAAAGCGTTCCGTCGGACTTAAAGAGATGGGTAAAGAATTAATCGTTGTGCTCGACTTCGGCGGTCAGTATAACCAGCTGATCGCCCGGCGCGTCAGAGATCTGAACGTCTACGCCGAAGTGGTTCCCTATACCGTCCCGCTTTCCGAGCTGAAAGCGATGAATCCGAAAGGGATCATCTTTACCGGCGGGCCGAACAGCGTCTATCTCGAAAGTTCTCCCCGCTATACGCGGGAGATCCTGGATGCCGGGATTCCGATCCTCGGTATCTGTTACGGCGCCCAGCTTATGGCGTATATGGAAGGCGGCAAAATCGCTCACGCCCCGGTCGGCGAATACGGCCGCACCGAAATGGCCGTACGAAAGCCGGGGAGCAGGCTCTGGAACGGAATTCCGCAAAAGAGCGTCTGCTGGATGAGCCACACCGACTTTATTTCCGAAGTTCCCCCCGGTTTCGAAGCGGCCGCGTCCACCGCCGACTGTCCCTGCGCCGCGATGGAAAACGAAGAGCGCCGCCTCTACGCCGTCCAGTTCCACCCGGAGGTCAGCCACACGGCCTGCGGCACGGCGCTTTTGAAGAATTTTCTCTTCGGGATATGCCGCTGCGCCGGCGACTGGAAGATGGACGACTTCGTCGAAGAGACCGTCGCCTCGCTCCGCGAGCGGATCGGCGAACATCACGTCGTGCTCGGTCTTTCCGGCGGGGTCGATTCCAGCGTCGCGGCCGCGCTCCTTTCCCGTGCCGTCGGAAAACGGCTGACGTGCGTTTTCGTCGATCACGGCCTGATGCGGAAAGACGAAGGGGATTTCGTCGAACGGACGTTCACCTCCCTGTTCGATATGAACTTCGTTCGGATCAACGCGGCGGAGCAGTTTTTCTTCCGTCTCAAAGGGCTCACCGATCCGGAAGACAAACGGAAGGCGATCGGGGAAGAGTTCTACCGCGTCTTTTGGGACAATATCCGCGAAAATCACGAGAAGGGGTTTTTCGCGCAGGGGACGATCTATCCGGACTACATCGAAAGCGGCAGCGGCCACGCCCAGACGATCAAGACGCATCACAACGAAGTCAAAAAGCCGAAAGATATCAAGTTTCTCGGCGTGATCGAACCGCTGCGCCTCCTCTTTAAAGACGAGGTCCGCCGGGTCGGCCTGCGGCTCGGTCTGCCCGAAGATCTGGTCTGGCGCCAGCCGTTCCCCGGGCCCGGGCTCGGCGTCCGCGTCATCGGAGAGGTTACCGCCGAACGCGTCGCGATTTTGCAGGAAGCGGACGCGGTGCTCCGGGACGAGATGAAAAAGTCCGGCTACGAACGGGAAGCGGCGCAGTTCTTCGCAATCCTGCCCGGCGTCAGAACGGTCGGCGTGATGGGGGATCACCGAACCTATTCCGAACAGATCGCCGTCCGCGCGGTGACCACCGACGATTTTATGACGGCCGACTGGGCGAAGATCCCCTACGATCTGCTCGGCCGCATTTCGAATCGGATTATCAACGAAGTCGAACAGGTCAACCGGGTCGTCTACGACATCACCTCCAAGCCGCCCGGAACGGTCGAATGGGAGTAAAAGGGGGACGATTTCGATTTTCGGGAGAAAGCCGGCCGCCGGGACGGCCTTTTCTCCCTTTTTAAGGGACGCCCCCAAACGAAAGAACTGTTCGAAAAATTTCCGGCCTTCGCCAAAATCTTCTTGCAAAATTCTCCGAATGTGATATTCTCCACATTGGCGGATATCGCTTCGTCTCGGTTTCAGAGTCGGGCTTTGTATATTCGTTCTCCCCGCCGAAAGAAGCGGACGGCGGTTTTTCTT
Organism: uncultured Planctomycetota bacterium; assembly: GCA_902766935.1. GTDB lineage: Bacteria > Planctomycetota > Planctomycetia > Pirellulales > Thermoguttaceae > RUG695. Next base: position 3,778 of record CACXFR010000256.1, read on the forward strand.
CCCTTACCCAAAACCTGAAGCGCGGCGTTCAATTCGGTGTGTTGTCCGCAAAAATCAGGTCTTTTTTCCGCGTTGTTAGCGGTTTCGCTTTAACGATCGTCCTCGAGTGAGCGCCGTTTCGCAGACGGCGGCTTTGTATTGTCTTACCGCGCCGATCCGCCGGCGCAGGGGAACGTTTCGAATCTTACGGTCGTTATGTTTTTTGCTGCGGAGAGCTGATACGGCATCGGTTGTGCCGTCTTCCGCATTGTTCATCCCAAACAAGAAAGGTCAACGATGGGACTGAAGATTGATCAGGACTACTTACGCCGTTTGAAAAAGGAAGCGGCGGCGGGCGACCCCCACGCTCAATACGAGCTTGCGCAGTTCTACAGAAACTGGCCGGCACTGAAAGCGGCCGAATGGGGCGCTTTTCTCTGGTTTTTCCGGAGGATCTGGAAGTCGAAAGGGTACGATCGGCTTTACGTGAGCTGGCTGGAGAAAGCGGCGGAACATGGACACGTCGTTTCGATGCTCGAACTGGCGAATCTGTATCAGAACGGCAAATATGTCGAAAAAGACGAGGCGAAGGCGAGCACATACCTTCTCCAGGCGGCGGAAAAGGGGTCTTCCGAAGCTCTGTACCTCATGGGGGTGCGTTACGAGAACGGAATCGGAGTCGACGCGAATCCGAGCGAATCGATCGCGCGTTACACTCAAGCCGCCGAAATGGGCCACCCCGACGCCCAGTATCTGCTCGGATACAAACTTCTCAACGGCAGCGGCGTCGACCGGGACGAGAAGCAGGGAGTCGCGTGGCTGACGCGCGCGGCGAAGCAGGGGCATCCCAGCGCGATCTACGAAATGGGCCACTGCTGCCGACGCGGAGTCGGAACCGAGCAGAATCTCGAAGAGGCCATGATGTGGTACACTCTGGCCGCTCGAAGGTGGGAGCCCGCGCGAAGGGATCTGGAGGATTGTTATTCCGAGTGGTTTTCCCTGAGGCAGAGTTCCGCTCACACGGATCCGTGGTTTCTCGAAGCGAAGGGGAACGGCACCGACCGGCGGCGGAGCCGTTTCCTCCGTGAAGAATTCCCGTAATGCGCCGTCCGTGCGGCGCCCGGCGGTTCTGTAAGGTCCCGTCCGAAGCGGTGCCGGCCGTCTTGCTTGCGGCGGCGGGGCGAGACGTTTTCGTCCGCCGTGACGCCGCGTTTGCGCCGCCGGTCGGAGTTCCGGCAAAGACTCCGGCCGGCGGCCCTCTCCCCCGTCCCGCCCCGGCGGTCTTTTTGTCCGAACCGCCGTTCCTCTCTCCGACTTGTTAACAGCCGAAGGATTGAAAAGAAAACCGCGGATTCCGCGCGGATCCCCTTTCCGCCCCGATGATCGATATGCCGGTTGACGTTCCGTAATCGTTCTCTGCGCGGAACGTCGTTTTCAGACCGCGTCTTCCCGGCCTCCGTCCGATACGCGGGGGCGGTGTTTTTAAACGTGTTATGGGGTTGTTCGGGCGCGGGACCGCGTCTCGCAACCGCCGCAGTTCAGAAA
>CACXFR010000257.1 GCA_902766935.1 uncultured Planctomycetota bacterium
TCTTTCGGCTCTTCCAATTTGAGCGGCTTGGCGTCGACGAAAAGGAACTCTTCCGAAAAGAACGCCAGTTTCGGATACGGGTTATACGTGCTCCAGAGAACGTCGGTTCCGAAGAGAACGCCCAGGGTCGACCAGAGCCGGCCGATCTCCCCTTTCGGCGCGGGGAGGATTCCCAGGTCGGGGCGGTAGATTTTCGGCTGATCCGTTCCGGCGAGGAAATCGGCGAAGAGGGGGAACGGGTCTTCGAAGATGACCGCCGCCTCGCCCCGCGCCACCGCGTCGGTGAAATTCGCCAGATGCGCCGGGTCGAGCGACGAGGGCTGAACCGCGACCAGCGCGTCGTACGTTCCGGCGGGGATCGGGTCGGCGGGATCGACCTCTTCGACCCGGTACTGGCGCGACAGTTCGTCGACGAGCTGCCAGCGGGGGACGACCGCCCGGCCGGCGGAATCGGCCTTTCCGAAAAGGAGCGCGTCGGTTTTCAGGATTCCCAGGCGTTTCTTTTCCCGGCCGCCGACGTTGACCAGCGAGCTGACCAGTTCGTATTCCGGCGAGAGCCCGCGGTTCATAAAGGGGATCACCACCGTCTTCGGGCCGGAACGGAAGACGACGGTCAGAAAGATCGACTCTTCGCGAAGCTGCCCGCGCGTCTCGAACGCCACGCGGCGCGGCCTGACCCCGTATTTCTTTTCGAGCTGATAGGCGGCGCGGGTGTTGGCGCGGACCGAGCTGACGGTGACGAACGCCCGGCTCCCGAGCCGGTTTTTCAGCTCGCCCAGAAAGGTGAGCAGGTCCAGGCGGGTGCGGGCGTATTCCGGCGGGACTTCGGGACTGATATACGCTTCGACCACCGTCGGGAAATCGGAGGCGTACCCGTCGATCAGGCGGATCGACTCGTCGGAAAGGGAGCTGAGCTTCTCTTCGGTCATATCCCGGCGAAGGTCGTGCTGACGCACCAGCCCGACGAGCGAGGCGGTCAGCACCAGCGCCGAAAGGGCGCGCAGGGCGAAATGCGCGATATGCGTCAGCGGACGGCGCGCCGACCAGCGGGGCGCGTCGGTCAGCACGGCGCAGAGGGAGAGGATCACGATCGGGATCAGCGTGAAGTAAAGGATTCCCGAAAGGGAGACGATCCCCCGGCCGAACGGTTCGAAGAAGGCGTCGAGACCCGCGGCCTTTAAGAAGGCGGCGGCGCGGCGCGAGATCGGCAGGGCGTCCGCCCAGCGGACGACCGCCAGCGGCACGTTAAAAAGAACGCCGAAGATATACGCCACGGTCAGCTGGCGCGTGAGGAACGAGCCGAGCATACCCAGCGCGAGCATGACCAGGCCGATCAGTTCGTACCCCAGGTAGGTCGAAACGAAAAGCCCGAAGTCGGGCCGGCCGAGCCAGGCGAGGATGATCCAGTTCGCCAGGAACGAAAAGATGAGCGACGCGGTGTAGACGCCGACCGCGGCGGCGTATTTTCCCGCGACCGTCTCGGCGGTCGAAAGGGGCGAGGTCAGAAGGAGCTCGGCGGTGCCGTTCCGCTTCTCGTCGGCCCAGATCCCCATCGTCACCGCCGGAATGAAGATCAGAGAGATGAACGGGAACCAGAGGTTCAGCTGCGAAAGGTTCGCCAGGTTCGAGTTGATGAAATCGTCCGGAAGAAACGCCGCCGCCGAACTGAGGAGTACGAAAACGCAGATAAAGACGTACCCCGTCGGGTTCAGGAAGTAGGAAACGAAATCTCTTTTAAAAACCGCGAACATCGCTTTCGGCAGAGTCTTTCTATACGTTACGCGGCGGGCGCCGCCTCTTGTTCGCGCGACAGCTCGAAGAAGCGCTTATCGGCGTCGCCGCCGGCGAGAAACTCGTCGGCGGTTCCGTCGAAGACCAGCCGGCCGCGGCAGAGGAACAGAACGCGCGAGGCGACGGCCTTGACTTCCTGCAGAATGTGCGTCGAGAGGAGAACGGTCTTTTCGCGGCCGATCCGTTTGACCGTCTCGCGCACCTGGAGAATCTGATTCGGGTCGAGTCCGGTGGTCGGCTCGTCGAGAATCAGCACTTCCGGCCGGCGGAGGAGGACGTTGGCCATTCCGACCCGCTGGCGATACCCTTTCGAAAGGGAGCCGATCGGCTTGTGCATCACCGAGCCGAGATCGCACAGTTCGGCGGCCTCGGCGACGCGCGCGCGGAGCTCCTTTTTCGGCACGCGCCAGACTTCCCCGAAGAAGCGCAGAAGGGCGCGCGGGGTCATATCGGGGTAGAGGGGGCCGTTTTCGGGAAGGTAGCCCAAAAGGGCCGCCCCGGCGCGGCGGTTTTCGGTCATATCGATTCCGGCGAGCCGCGCCGCCCCGGAAGTCGGGGTCAGGTAGCCGGTGAGCATTTTCATCGTCGTCGATTTTCCCGCGCCGTTCGGCCCCAGGAACGCGACGACCTCGCCGCGCCGGACCCGGAACGAAACGCCGTCGACCGCGGCGAACCTGCCGTACATCTTCCGCAGCTGCGCCGCTTCGATCATGACGTCGGGGGAAGAATCGATTGCACCTTCGGTCATCGCGCCGTTTTCAGAATGTATAGCGGTCGAGCGGGCCGGAAAGAACGACCGGTTCGGCGATTCCCTGCCGGCGGACCGCGTCGGCCCACGCCTCCGCGTCCTGGGCGACCGGCGGCCA
>CACXFR010000258.1 GCA_902766935.1 uncultured Planctomycetota bacterium
GTGTACGACGTCAGCTTCTGGCCCGTTCCCATCCGCGGAAGCATGTTCAGGAAGAGGGGAAGGTATTCCGGCCCGGGAATCAGTTTTTCGATCCCCATCAGCGCCACGTGTATCTTCGGCGCCGTTGTCGAAAGGCCGATGTTCCCCTCGTTTTCGACGAGACAGAACGACCCGGTCGACGCCATGGCGATGTTGATCCCGCTCATTCCCATGTCGGCGGAAATGAACTCTTCGCGGAGCTTATGCCGCGCGATCATCGTCAGCTCTTCGTGCTGCTCGGTGAACGGGACCCCCAGTTTTTCGTGAAAGACTTCGCCGACTTCTTTGGCGCTTAAATGGGTGGCGGGGGTGACGATATGCGTCGGGCGTTTGCCGGTCAGCTGAACGATGAACTCGCCCAGGTCGGTCTCCAGCGCCCTGATCCCGTTCGAAGCGAACGCCTTGTTCAGCTCCATCTCTTCGGAGACCATCGACTTTCCCTTGACGACCGTCTTGACGTTGTTCTCTTTGGCGATCTCCAGGACGATCTTATTGGCGTCTTCGGCGTCGCGCGCCCAGAGGACTTTGACTCCTTTCGCCTCTAAATTGTCGGCGAACTGCGCCAGGAGCCTGTCGAGGTTCGCCAGGGTGTACGCCTTGACGTCGTGCGCGGCGTCGCGCCATTTCGGCCAGTCGGGGATCGACCAGCAGGTGGCGAGGCTGACGTCGATGCTCTTGGTCATGGCGTCGATCAGCGCCTGATTCGGTTTCGGCTCTGCCAGTTGTTTGGTTTCGGGCTTGAGAAACGCCGCGCCGCAAAGAGGATTCTCCATCGGTCTTCTCCGCAAAAAGTTGTTCTGCCGCGTGAAACGCGTTCCCCCGACCCCATTATATTAAGCCACAGCTATTTTCCTCGGAACGGCGCTTTGTGTCAAGAGCTCTCGGAGTCGGTGCGCTCTTTCCCGCGGAAATTTCCGCTTTTTCCCGATTTTCCCCGGCGCGGGGCGCGGCGCCGAAACCGGGAGCGAAAAGGGGGATTCGGCGCGGGAAAGGGAGGCGGTTCCCCCCCGGACGGGGGCGATTTGAAAATTTGTTAAAATTTTCCGATTATTCTGCTTTTAGTGAATTTTTCGTTTTTAGTTCTCCGATAGATGTTCCAAGGTGGGTGGGGTCCCGGCGTCGGGACCTCGAATTCCGCCCCCCGAAACGAAAAGGAACTTTCAAGGAACATAGTTTTTAGGGAGAAACAAAGATGAAAACGAAGATCTTTTATTCCGTTCTGGCTCTTGCCGTTCTCTGTTGGAGCGGCGTCCAAAGCGTCCAGGCTCAGTACTGCGCGGCGCCCGGCTGCTACGAAACGGGCGAAATCAGCTGCGCCCCGGCCTGCGAACCGAGCTGCGCCCCCTCGTGCGGGATCGGCGAATACGCCGGCGTCGGCTGCTACGGGGACGACGGCTGCTATGACGCCTGCAGCGTCGGCTGCTACGGCGGCTATTGCGGCGGCGGTCTCTTCGCCGGGATCGGCTGCATCGTCGGCGAGGCGGTTCGGATCGTTCTGACCCCGATTCACTGGGTCGCCAGCCTCTTCTGCACCGGCACCTACGCCGACTGCGGCTGCGCGCCTCCCTACGAAGAATGCTACAGCAATCCGTGCGATATGTGCGGGAACTACGTCGGCGACTGCGGCGCCTGCTACGGGAACCCCTACTACGGGTATCAGGGCTACTACGCCGCGAATCCGCAGATGAGCCAGCAGGCCCAGGATTACCAGTATGCCGAGGTCGCGCCGAAACGCGCCGCCGCCCCGCAGAACAATCCGAGCCTGGCCGGCGCCGCCCCGGCTTCGTCGGACTACGTGAAATATGACCGGGTCGAAACGCTCGGTCAGAAGAAGGTTCAGCGCCGCGCCGTTCAGGCTCAGCCGGCCGCCGGCGACTACCTCTACAACGAACAGGTTCTGAACGCTCCGGGTCAGCTTCGTCCGACCCCGGCTCAGGCCTCGCGCAACGCCCGCCGCGTTGCCGCTGCCACCGCCCGCCAGGCGCGGATGGCCCGCTGAGACTTTTTCTCCTGAGTTCCTTGCCGAGCCGCACAGCCCCGCCGGGGTTGTGCGGTCTTGGTTTTTCTATTTTTACTATTCTTCTCCCGTTCGCAAATCAATATTGACACCCTTTCCCCAATTAATAATAATCTCCCACGATTGCCGCGCTCGCGCGGACCACCTTGAATATCATGGATTGGAAGCAGGGGGTTTTTTATGAAAAGCCGTTGGTTTACGCACGTTCATCATCTTCTTCTGGCCGGGCTCGTTCTGATCCCGGCGGTTTGCGCGCAGGCGCAGACTGTTGAACAGATCCTGAAACAGAAACCGTCGCAGCCCGACGTGACGATCGATACCCCCGCGCCGGAAGACGTGGCCAAATGCAAGGTATCCGGTTTCAGCGAAGGCGGATACGAGGGGAAAGTCCTCTACGCTCCGGACGGCTCGACGCCGCTGCGCGTGATCTGCCGCCAGTCGGGGAGTAAGGAAAAGAACAACCGCGTCGAAGAGATCCGCTTCTTCCGCAACGGGGTCGAAGTCTTCCGCGACAACCTGATCTCCGGCGAAAGCCGCTGGCTCGGCGACGCCGGGGCGCGGATCTGCCGGCGGAACCAGGGGGGCGGGATCACCTGGCTTTCCATTTCTCCCGAAGAGGCGTCGGCCGAAGTCGTCAAGGCGCTCGCCGCGGGCGATCTGGCGCGGTATAAGGCGGTTGCCCTTACGGCCGCCGATGTCAAAGGACTCGGACTGACCGGCCCGGTCGCCGACGAGCTGATCAAACAGGCCGAGTCGGTCGACGGCGGGTTCGCCTCGTTCGCCTCGAGTCTGAATCTCCCCGCCGACGTGGTCTGGGGCGCGTTTAACGGGAACCATCCCGGCATGATGCCGAAAGGGAAGAACGGCCTGAAGGTCGATCTGCCGATCTACTTCAACTCGGGCGTCGTGCTGATGGAAAACGCCGACGGCGGCTCGCAGAGCCATCAGATCACGATCAGCGATATGGTGAAGATCGGCGACGTCTGGAAGGTCGTCGGCCTCCCCGCCGGCGAACCGTTCGGCAGCGACAGCGGCCAGGTTTCGGTCAATTCGGTCTTCTTCCCCGCGATGGGCGGAGAAGGGGGCCGCGGGATCTCCGAACAGGAAGAGGATTACTCGCAGTGGACCGACCGTCTGCAGCAGGCGCTCGGCGAACTCGAACAGGCGGCGCCCGACCAGATGGCGTCGAAGTGCGCGGAGGTCTTCAACCTCTATATGGAAATTGCGATGAAGCTGCCGCAGGAACGGGACAACTTCATCCGCGAAAGCGCCAACTTCCTGATGGGACAGATCCGCGTCGGGCATTATCCCGAAGGCGTCGAAAAGCTCGAAGGCCTGTATGACGTCCTGAAGAAGGAAGGGAACAACCGCGAGCTGACCGCCTTTATCCGCCTGCGTCAGATCGGCGGCGAGTACTACGCCATCCTTGCCGATCCCGAAAGACGCGACGGCGATAAGATGAACGCCGGAGACGAATACAAAGAGAATCTGGTCGCGTTCGCCGACGAGTTCCCGAGAACCCAGGCGGCGGCCGAGGCGCTCATGACGCTGGCGCTCGACCAGGAGTATATCCAGGAAAACGACGGCGCGGTGAATTACTACAGCACCGTGGCGCAGGATTTCCCGAACGAGCCGATCGGGCAGAAAGCCGCCGGTGCGGTCGCGCGCCTCACGTCGGTCGGCAAGGCGTTCTCGATTCCGAGCGACTGGAAATACACCGACGGCACCCCCGTCGGTTCGCTGGCGACCGGCAAGACGACCGTCCTCTTCTGCTGGGCGTCGTGGAGCTA
>CACXFR010000259.1 GCA_902766935.1 uncultured Planctomycetota bacterium
CAGCGAAATCGCCGCGTCGTTGCCGATCGCCTTGGCGGCCGCCTGCATCAGCGCCTCGCAGAGAACCGGATTCACTTTTCCGGGCATAATCGAACTGCCCGGCTGAAGGTCGGCCAGGCGGATTTCGCCGATCGCGCAGCGCGGTCCGCTCGAAAGCCAGCGGATATTGTTGGCGACCCCGGTCAGCGAAACCGCGATTCCCTTGACGAGCGCGTGGGCGGCGACCAATCCGTCCCGCTGCGCATTCGCCTCGAAATGGTTTTCCGCCTCGACGAAGGGGATTTTCGTCTCTTCGGCCAAAGCGGCCGCCACCCGCGCGCCGAATTCTTTGTGCGTGTTGATCCCCGAACCGACCGCGGTTCCCCCGGCGGGGAGCTCCAGAAGTTCGCCGACCGCCAGCTCGGCGCGGCGGGCCGCCTGCTCCATCTGCCGCGCCATTCCGCCGATCTCCTGCCCCAGCGAAAGGGGCGTGGCGTCGGCCAGGTGAGTCCGCCCCGACTTCAGAATCCCGTCCCACGCCTTCGACTTTTCGGCAAGGACGACGGCGGCCGCCGTCAGCGCGGGAAGGAGCCCTTCCCGTATGGCGCGGGCGCAGGCGACGTGAACCGCCGTGGGATAGATGTCGTTGGTCGACTGTCCGCGGTTGACGTGGTCGTTCGGATGGATTTTCTTTTCCGGAGCGAAACGGTCCAGTCCCGCCAGTTCGGCGGCGCGGGCGGCGATCACCTCGTTGGCGTTCATGTTGGTCGAGGTTCCCGATCCGGTCTGATAGACGTCGATCGGAAATTCGGCGTCCCACTTGCCGTCGGCCACTTCGCGCGCGGCGGCAAGAAGCGCGTCGATCTCGGCGTCCGAAAGGGGAGAACGGCCGCCGGAAAGAAGCCCCAGATCGCGGTTCGCTTTTGCGGCGCACCATTTGACCAGGCCCAGCGCGCGGATCAGTTCCGGCGCCGCGGTCTGTCCGGAAATCGGGAAGTTTTCGACCGCCCGCTGCGTTTGAGCGCCGTAATACACATTTTTCGGCAGACGAACCTCGCCCATCGTGTCGTGTTCCGTTCGATATTCTGTCATACACATCTCCGCTCTTGGTTGTGGAGTCTTCGGTAAAGCTCGGCGTAGCGCCGGAGCATCCGCGAAAGTCCGAACTCGGTCGCGATCCGCTCTTTCGCCGCCGCGCCCATTCGGCGGCGGGTCTCGTCCGCCTCGGGACGCAGAAGGAAAAACGACTCGCGGCAGAATTCGGTGCGGCGTCGGATCGGTTCGCCGTAAAACTCGGGAATCAGAACGCCCGTCCCGCCGGGAACCACGAGGTCCCGGTGCCCCGGAATATCCGAGGCGACGACCGGAACGCCGGCGCTCATCGCTTCCATCACGGTGTTCGAAAGCCCCTCGTATCCGCTCGTCGACCAGAGGAGATCGAAATGCGGCAGAAACTGATAGACGTCGTCCCGGTGCCCGATAAAGTGGACCCGGTCGTGAATGCGGATCTCGTCGCGGTACCGCAGAAGGTTTTCCCGCTCGGGGCCGTCGCCGATAATCACCAGGTGAAAGTCAAGCTCGGTAAACTTCAGCTGTTCCGCCGTCCAAATCGCATCGCGCACCCGCTTCTGCGGCCAGAGCCGGGCGACCAGACCGATCAGATACGGAAGCCGTCTTTTTCCGTCGAGCCGAACGCCGAGCTGCCTGAATATTTCTTCTTTTGTGATACAGGAAGGGGGGAGGGGCGCCGCCGCGTTCGGAATAATCTCGAAGAGATCGGCCGGGATTCCCCGCGCGGCGTAAAAGTCGCGCACGCCGGCGCTGTTGACGGCGATCGCGTCGGTCTTTTTGGCCAGCGCGCGGTCGACGGCCAGATGCCACCGCTCTTTCCACGGGTCGACGCACCGTTCGCCGCAGACAATCTTCGGCACGCCGCACGCCGCCGCCGCGGCGCGGCCGTAGGCGTTGGCCGCGAATATCCACGTGTGTACGATGTCCGGCCGAAACGCGCGGATCGCCGACTTGAGCCGGCGGTACGCCGCCGGAGAAAATTTCCGCCTTTTCCCGATCACCGTAAGGGGAATTCCCGCGTTTCGCAGGTCGTCGGCGTAGGGGCCGCCGCGGGTCAGGGCGCAGACGCCGACCTCGAATTCCTCTTTCGCCAGTCCGCACGCCAAAAGGGTCATCTGCTTTTCGGCGCCGCTGCGGTCGAGCGTGGGAATGATCTGCAAGATTTTCATCAGGTCGGCCCCTTTCCCGGGGGAAGAAAGGTTTCGGGCGTCAGGGCGTCGGAAGGGCGCCGCCGGGAAGACCGCCGAACTTCCGGTTCCGCTTTCCGAATTCGGCGATCGCCTCTTCGAGATTCTTTTTGCTGAAATCGGGCCAGTAGATCGGGGTGATCCAGATCTCGGCGTAACTGATCTGCCAGAGGAGGTAATTGCTCAGACGCATCTCTCCCGCGGTCCGAATGAGAAGATCGGGGTCTTTATACGGGGCGGTGTAGAGGTGCCGCGAAATGTAGTCTTCGGTGATCAGCTCGTCGATCGACCCGGCGCGGTTCTCTTCGAGAATCGCCGCGCGCCGGGACGGTTCGGCCAGATCTTCGGCCATTCGCGCGAAGGCGTCGCGCAGCTCGCCCCGGCTGCCGTAGTTGATCGCCAGGCAGAGGATGATCCCGCGGTTGTCGCGCGTCAGCTCGATCGTCTTGTCGATTTCGGCCAGGACGTCGTCCGGGATCCCCTTCCGCCGACCGATCACTTTGAACCGAACCGACTTCTCCATCATGCGGGGGCGTTGGTCGATCACGTAGTTTTTCAGGAGGATCATCAGCGCGTCGAGTTCGGCTTTCGGCCGTTTCCAGTTTTCGCTCGACAGGCAGTAGAGCGTCAGCTGCTTCACCCCCAGGTCGTCGGCGTCTTCGACGATCCGTTCGACCGTCTTGGCGCCGGCGATGTGGCCTTCAAAGCGCTGAAGGCCCCGCTCCTGCGCCCAACGGCCGTTCCCGTCCATAATGATGGCGATATGTTCCGGTTTTTGCATCGATTCACCCGTTGAGAAAGGTTTCCGTCTCTGTCTGAGTATAAAGCGCCCCGTTCCGAGCGTCAAGGGCGAGGGGGCGCGGCTACCCGGCATTCCTCCCGCCGCGGATCAGCAGCGAGATAAAGAACGGCCCCCCGAAGAGCGAGGTGACGACGCCGACCGGAAGGACGTCGGGGTAGAGAATCACGCGGGCGGCCGTATAACAGAGCGCCAGAAAAACCGCGCCGAACAGGAACGAGACGGGGATAAGCCGGCGGTGTCCCCCTCCCGCGGCGCGGCGGGCGAAATGGGGCGCGGTCAGCCCGACGAATCCGATCGGTCCGCAGACCGACACGACCGCGCCGACCAGAACCGACGAAAGGAGAAAGAGAAAAATTCGGACCGCCGAGAGATTCACGCCGAGCGAAAGGGCCCGCTCGTCTCCGGTCAGAAGAATATCCATCTCGTCGGCGAAAAGATAAAGGAGCGCCGCCGCCGCCGCGACCACTCCGGCCAAAACACCCAAAAGGGCCGGATCGGTCAGGCTGATCTGCCCCATCGTCCAGCGGATCATCCGAAAGAGCTGTCCCTCTTCCGAGAGGTACTGCGTAAAGAGGATCAGCCCGGAAAAGAAAAAATTGACCCCAACGCCGGCCAGAAGAACCGTTTCGGACGCCATATCCCGCCCGCGTGCCAGAAAGAGAACCAACGCGATCGCGGCTCCCGCCCCCAGGAGGGAACCGATCACGCCGAAGCCGGCGATCGGGATCGTCGTCCAAAGAAGGGGGGAAACCGCGATGGCCAGAACCGCGCCGAACGACGCGCCGCCGGCAATCCCGAGCGTAAACGGAGAGGCGAGCGGGTTGCGGAAGAGTGTCTGCAGAACGAGTCCCGCCAGCGCCAGGCCGCCGCCGGCGGTAAAGGCGAGCGCGGTGTTCCGGAACCGTTCGGCAAGGATCGGCGCGGCGGTGCCGCCCGCGCCGTCCGCGTCCAGGAGAACGCGCCACGCGCCGGGAGAGTAAACGGTGCGTCCCAAAAGGGGGAGGAAAAAGAGCGCCGCCGCCGCGACCAGAAGTCCCGAAAGGAGAAGGAGCGCGATCCCCGCCGGCCCCGATCGGGAAGAAGCGTTTTTCATGGCGGTTCCTCTATTCGGTAAAAGGGGCCGCGCGCAGATAGGCGCGGAATTCCCCGTCGAGCTGCCGATAGGGAACGCCGGCCGCCTCTTCGAGAAGTTCGGGACGCTCCCCCCCGCGGTAGAGGGTCTGCAGTGCTTCCAGGAGGGGCCCGCGGTACTTTCCCCCTTCCCCGTGAAGAAAGAAAGAGACCAGCCCCGCCGATTCGGTGTAGAGTTTGGCGGGATTGGCGTCCCGCTGAAACGCCTCTTTCCCCATTGCGGCGAGCTCCCCGATCGGAAGAAGACCGTTCGGCTCGTCGGCGCGTTCTTTCGCCCGGACGAAACGGTAGCTCCGCAGGCCCCCGACGGTCCATCCGCGGGGCGTCTTTTCGAACGTCTCCAGATAGCAGGCGATCCCTTCGGTCAGCCAGAACTGCGATTCCCGCCCCGGGTCGGCCCGGCGGCGCTGCGCCGCGCCGTGAATAAAGCCGGTCTCGGCGAAGAGCTGATGCGCGGTTTCGTGTACCGCCATCACCTCCAAGGGGGTCTCCTCCCCGTTTTCCGGGTCGGGCTGGTAAAGATAGACGGTTTTCTTGTCGGGGAAATACCCGCCGGAACTGATTTCCCCCACGGCGTCGAGGCGGAGGATTTCGCGGAGATACTCTTCCCGGTCGCGGAAAAGCACCACCTTATGCTTAGCCGCCGGAGCGTCCCTTTTTCCCAGGACGAGCGCCGCCGCCTCTTTTTCGGTGACGGTCATCGGACAGAAGAGGAGTTCCCAGGCCAGATAGAACTCTTCGAGCCGCGCAGCGAGTTCCGCGGCCGTCTGCGGCGGCGCGGTCGTTTTCAGGTCAAAATGCTCCGTTTCGATACGGATTTTCCCCGATTTCGAGACGTCCTTTGACGCCGCCTCCAGGCGCTCTTTCTCTTTCGGAGCGACCCACCCGTAGCGGGGGTCGCGGAGATATCCTTTCTCCAGGCGGGCGATTTCCCACGGCCGAAGCCACTCCCCTTCGCGAAGCCGGTAACCGAAGACGGTGCGCGCCTCGGCGTTTTCCGGATCGATGAAAAAGGCCGTCCGGGCGAGCCGCCATCCGGCGCGTCCTTCCCCGGCTTCGGCCGACTCGCGCGCGCGGGTCAGGAAACGGCCGGCGTACTCCTTTTCAATCGCGCGCATCTTCTCGAACCAGGCGCGCTGATTCGGCCGGGCGTCGTCGGGAAGAGAAGTCTGCGGGCGGCGGGGAGGGCGGGGAATAAAAAAACCGAAGGGGGGATCTTCCCAGATCCGGCTTTCGGTCACTTTGGCTTCCAGCTCCATCCCGTCGGCGCGGCATCGGTCGGCCAGGGCGCGCATCGCGGCGCGGTACGCCTCGAGATCCTTTTCGCCCGGGTCGGCGCGAAGAGGAACGGCTGACAGAAGAATGAGAAATGCGGAGAGAAAAATCTTCATTTCCGCGGGGCGGGGTTAATGACGATGCGGAACCCGAGATCGTCGTATCGGTAATCTTCGGCGTTGCGGAAGCGGGACGCCGATCGGCAGAATTTCAGGTAACTGTACCAGCACCCCCCGCGGTTGACGCGGTATTCCCCCCGGTTCGGTCCTTCGGGATCTTCGGGGGGAGAGACGGCGTAGTAGTCTTTGGAGTATTTATCGGCGCACATTTCCGCGACGTTCCCGTGCATGTCGTAGATCCCCCAGGCGTTCGGCTGACGTTCCTTAACCGGCTGAATCCCGTCTTTGCTGTTTTGGATAAACCA
>CACXFR010000260.1 GCA_902766935.1 uncultured Planctomycetota bacterium
ACAACGGCTGGAACAACGGCGGCGGCAACAACGGCGGCTGGAATAACAACAACGGCAATAACGGCGGCGGGTTCAACAACAACGGAAATAACAACGGTTGGAACAACGGCGGCGGCAACAACGGCGGTTGGAATAACAACAACGGCAATAACGGCGGCGGGTTCAACAACAACGGCAACAACGGGTTCAACGGCGGCAACAACGGCGGCTGGAACAATAACAACGGCAATAACGGCGGCGGGTTCAACGGCGGAGGAAACGGAAACAATAACGGCGGCGAGAACGGCGGCGGCGAGAACGGCGGCGGCAACGCTTGACCTTTCCCCGGCCGCGCCCGCACCCCCGCGCGATCGCTTCGTTTAACCGTCTTCACCCATGCCACTTGAAATTTCGCGGCGCTCAGCCGCGGAATTTCAAGTGCTCTTTTTTCCGGGGGAAACCGTTTGAAACGTCTCGGTTTTACACTGATGGAGCTGTTGATCGTGCTGGCCGTCATCGTTATGGTCGCGGCGGTCGGCACGCCGTCGGTCGTTCATATCCTCGACCGTTCCAAGTTCCGCGACGGCGTCTTATCCCTCCAGGCGGAACTCGGCCGCACCCGGTCCCGGGCGATGAAAAGCGGCGCCGCGCTCGTCTTTCAATACCGCAGCGGCACGGGGGAATACCGGATCTTCCCGAAGACCTCTTCCGAGGCCGCGTTTTCCCCGCAGGACGTGAATGTTGTTACGCAAACGCTTCCCGAAACGGCGCTCTTTATGGGCGGGGCGACCATCGAGCCCGACTCCTTCCAAAACGCCCCGCAGAACGACGCATCGTCCCGGGAAGGGGGAAAAATCGGTTCCCTGACTTCCTCTCCCGCCGAAGAAGACCGTTCGTTCGATTCGACGCGCCGCTCCCTCGCTCCGTCCGACGATGCGTCGGACTGGTCGAAGCCGATTCTCTTCTTCCCGAACGGCCGGACGTCGACCGCGGTCATCTTTCTGCAAAGCCGGCCCGAACCGGGAAAACAGACTTACTATTCCGAAATCTCGTTCCGCGGAATGACAGGTTCGGCGCGCGTTTCGTCGATCTCGGTCTATCCACCCGGATCCCCGGAATTCCCGAGCGTACTCTCTCCCCAGGCGTTCGCCCGCCTCATCGGCGGGCCGAACGCGGAGCCGAATCGACAGGAGGCGGCGCCATGAAACGCGAAACGCGCGGGTTCACCCTGATCGAAGTTCTTGTGGTACTGGCGGTTCTGATCGCCGGGTTTACCGCGCTCACGCAGCTTCAGACCTCTGCGCTCAGAGAGTCGGCCGAAGCCGAAGAGAAAACCTCCATCCAGGTTCTCTGCCAGAACGAACTCGAAAAGATCCTGGCCGGAATCGCCGAACTGGTTCCCGATCAGGAGAATCCGATTCCCGAGTTCAACGACTGGTCCTATACGGTTCAATACCGTCCCGCCCCCGTGCCGGGACTCATCGTGATCCGCGTCGTCGCGCGCAAATCGGAATATACCCGCGTCCCCTCCGACCGGCCCGGCGTCTTCGATATGGTTCGCAAGCCGCTGGCCGAGGTCACCGTCGCGCAGTGGGCCGATCCCGACCGGATCCGAATCGCCGGACGCGCGCCCGCCGCCCCGCAGGACGACACGCTCCCCCGCCGCCGTCGGCAGGAGGGGTACGACGGGGGGCTGATCGGTTCCCTTTCCGCCCCCCCCTCCGTCGACCCGTACGCCGCGATCGACGGGGATCAGCCGGGGTTCGGCTCCCTCTCGGCGCCGTTTGACCCGTTCGCCGCCGGCGGTTTCGAAACGCCGCCCGAACAAGTCGGAGGGCTTCAGTCGCCATGAGACGTTCTCCGCATACCGAAGGAATGACCCTTCTGGAAATCCTGATCGCCCTGAGCCTGATGGTCGTTCTCCTGGGGTTCGTCTGGGGAATGGTGACCGTCTTTTCGACCGATTATCTGGCGGGGGAAAAGCGCGTCAGCCGCGCCCAGCTGGTCCGTTCGGTCTCGCAGATGCTCAGCGACGACCTGGGTGCGGCGGTGCAGGATCCGATTCATCCGCTCGACCGTTCCGCGAAAGAGACTTTCTACGTCCGCCGATTCGGCCTTCGCGGCGACGCCGTCTCGCTGCAGATCGACGTGGTTCAGCCGAACCTCCTGGTCGAAACGGCGAGTCTGGCCGAAAACCGCGCCGCCGCCGGCTCCTCGTCGAAACCGGCCCGTCCCCAGGTTCCGGAACTGAAAACCGTTTTCTACGAATTCGTCGCGCCCAACGCGGCGGAAAAACGCGCCGCCCCCGGCGGCGCGGGAGGCGCCGTTCTGACCCCGGCGCGCAAATACGGTCTTTCCCGCAAAGAATTGAGTTACGAGGCTCCCGAAAACGGCTCCCCCGACCCGAACGCCGCGGGGATGACGAACGCGGCGGCCGGCGCCGTCGCTCCCCCTTCCCCCCCGCAGGCCGAGGAGCCGCTTTCCGCCGCGCAGCTGGCGCTTTTGATCGACGACGACAACGCCGTCTGGATTCCCGAAGTGGTCGACTTCCGCCTCCGCTACTTCGACGGTTCGCGGTGGTACCCGTCGTGGGACAGCATCAAGAGGAACGCCCTGCCGACGGCGATCGAGGCCGACATCAAGCTGATGCCCCTGGACGACGTCGAAGAGCTCCGCGCCTCCCCTCTTCTGCCGCGTCTGGTCTATCCGCCGAACCGGTTCGACGGCTACACGACGCCGGCCGCGCCCGGCGGGGCTCTCACTCTTGAGTCGGCGGCCGAGGCGCTGAAACTCTCGCCGGTCATGACGCGCCGCGTGGTCGCCCGAATTCCGATCACGCC
>CACXFR010000261.1 GCA_902766935.1 uncultured Planctomycetota bacterium
CCGGCGGTCACGGCCGAAGGCTCGCATGAGGTCGACGTCTCGCTCCGCCGCACCGCCGACGGGAAACTGACGGTTCATCTGGTCAACGTTTCCGGTCCCCACCGCACCGATCCGTTCTTCAACGACATTCAGCCGGTCGGCCCGCTCACCGTCCGTGTCAAAACCGATAAGGCGCCCGGATCGGTCCGGCTTGAACCGGACGCCCGCGATCTTCCCTTCACATGGGACGACGGCTGCGTCGAGGTCGGAATCGACCGAATCGGGATTTACGATATTCTGGTCATCGATTAGACGCCGGCGCGGACCGCGGTTCTTTCCCGGCGGATATCCCTGTCGGCCGGCTCAGACGCTATGCGTATGCCCCGGCGTTTCCCGGGGCGATATGCCGCGTCACCGCCGCAAGACGAAACGCGGTATTTGCAATACGGCGGCGAACCTCGGACTCAGGATCAAAAAAGTCAGCGCCGCCGGAAAGAGCCTGCGGGTCCGGCGTCCGCATCTCCGTCTGACATGACGGGTCCTCCGGCCTTCCCCCGTTTTCGCCGATAAGATTTCGGAGATTCCCGATGCAGCTCCGATAAACCTTCATACGCCTTTTTAAGGTTCGGTTGTCCGGTTCCGCGGCGGCCCGCGTCTCAAGGTCCCGCAATTCCATCTCGGTCATCGCCAGCGTCAGCTCGGCGATAATGCCGTTGATTTCGATAAGCCGCCGATATTGTTTTTTCCCCGTAAGAAGTTTGTCCCCCAGCCGATGCCGGCGAAAGACCAGCCTGAACCGCTCGTTGGTCGTCCGGTCGAGCCTGTCGCACAGATCGGCCCGCTCGGTATCGGACCGGTCCGATTGAAGGATCTTTTCGTGGAGATCGGAAATCGCCCTGTTCGTTTCGGCAATTTTCTCGTTAACCGCCGCGATTTTCCCGACGAGCGCAAGGGTCACGGAACCGAATCGGCCGATTCTTCGGGAAAGAAGACCCAAAAGGCGTTCGTAATCGTCGGCCGTGTCCCGTTTCGCGAAACGCCTGAACAGATTTAAAATTTTCCGCTCGCTCTTCACAATGGACCGAAACTCCTTCGCGTAAAAGGAGTCGAAGAAAAGAAAACTGCCGATCGTCTCGGCGCTTCGACAGACAAACAGCGAGAGGACATGGCAGACCGTCGAGAGGTCTTGACCGAGTTCGATATACCGCGGCACATTTTCGTTTTCGCCGTTTTGCATGACGATTTGCGCCAGCCGTTCGAAATTCGCCGATGCGGCTTGCGACAACTCCTCATATCGGTTCGAGATCAAACGGTTTTCTTCGGCGCGGAATTGTCCGAGTTCGACAAGCAGTTCCTCTTTCTTCGAATAGAGCTGCTCGCGGCTGTCTTGAAGCGCCTTCTGTTCATTCCGCCACAGAAAATCGATGTCCGTAGGGTCGAGCGAAACGGGCCGGCGAAAGTAATCGGAATTCATCATCGTTTCCCCTTTTCATTCTGAAATTTCTGCACCCGCGGAAGTAATGATTTCCGCGGACCTCGCGGCGGGTCTGAAAACACTTTGATTCACATCCCGTTCATAAAGGACAAGCCGCCGCTTTCCGGCTCCCCTGAAGGTTCTCATTCGGCGTTCAGTCTGTCATACTCTGTTTTCAGCCGCATGAATTTCTGCAGCTGAATATTCTTTCCGTCGTGAAAAAATACTTCCTTGATGATCCAGAAATTTAGTATTTCACGGTTCAGGCTGACGTCCATCCGCCGATCGATCTCCCCCATTCTGACGCAGACCTTAGCTAAGAGACGTCTGATTTCCGCAAGCCGTTCCTTTTTTTCCGGGAGGCTCAGGTCGATTTCGGCAAAGAGTTTTAAGTTTCTGACGTCCGGATGCTGCTCCGACATGAAAACAAACTGTTCCGACTCCAGTTTCCGTTTTTCCGTAATCAGACGCATGGCTTCACGTTCCAGTCTGCCCCGTTTTTCTTCCGATACGTTTTTTTCGGAAAGTTTCCGTTCGATCTTCCTAAGCCGCGGCCTTAACCGGTCGATCAAAGTATTGATCGTCGTATGCCACTGACGATTCTCCATCAACCGCGAAGCAACGGCGTCGTCCGCGTTCCGATCGAGGAGAAGCCGATTTCGTGCGGATTCCAGCCGATCAACCTCAACGAGCAATTGACGCCATTCGAAAAGGAACAGGTACCGTTCGTTCTCCGACAAATCGTTTCCGTCGAGTCTTCGTTTGATCTTGGCGAGCCGGCGGCAGACCGCATAAAAACGCCGATCCGTTTCGGCGAGACGTTTTAAGATCTTGTCGTTTTCTTCGCTTAACTTAAACTTACGGGAAAGGCGGCAAATCATTCCCTCCGTCTTGAATAATTCGGCCGTCAGCAGAATTCCTTCGATTTTCAGAGCGCTGCGCTCTTCGTTTCGGAAAAATCCCCCTTCGAGCGTCTCTTTAAGCCCGGCGATCAGATCCTTTGTTTCTGTATTACGGCCTTGGGCGTCTTTAAGCCGGGCGCTGATATTGTCGAATTGTATCGTACTGTCGGCGCTCCAATGAGGATCATCGTCGTCCAGCCGATACATCTCTTCGCTAAGGAAGAATTTTTCGGCGCTCAGCCTGTCGAAATCGTCGTCGGACAGATTTTTTTCGGCGAGTTGTCTGTCGATTTCTTTTAAGCGCGTAATGACGGATTCCAACTTGGCATCCCGATGCGCGGAAGGCGACGAGCCGCGGCAGCGCCGAGATTTGCGGCGGGTTGTGCGCCGTCTGTTACAGAGGGAAACAAAGTCGGCAAATATCCGGCGGATATCGACCGCCGACCTCCCGCGTTTCTCTTCGATTTGTTCCCGAAAGATTTCCTGTTCAGACCCGTCGAGACTTTCGAACCAGTCGGTTTCATCGATAAGCCGCGAGCAGATACCGGCGATCCATTCCGTATCCTTCGCGATTATCTTTCGAATCCTGGCATTCGGACTCAGTTCGCCGATTAACCCGCAAATATTCGGTTTGAATTGATCAAATTCGCCGATCAGACGATATTCTTCCAAACGGAGCGGAAGCCGCTTCTTTTTCGCGAGTCCGTCCTTATCGAGCTGTCTGCGGATCTTGGTCATACGCAGGAAATTTCCGCCAATCTTCCTGTAAATTGCGGCGAATCGATTGAGTTTCCTGATTATGGGAGAGAGCTGAATCACTAACTTGCGGCGTTCGGATTCCAGATCGCATCGTCGGGCAATCAGCGATTTCGCTTCCTTATTCAGCTTGTCATATTCGCTCTCCGGAAGCTCTT
This sequence comes from uncultured Planctomycetota bacterium, assembly GCA_902766935.1. Lineage (GTDB taxonomy): Bacteria > Planctomycetota > Planctomycetia > Pirellulales > Thermoguttaceae > RUG695. The sequence continues at coordinate 3,270 of CACXFR010000261.1, forward strand.
CGGTATCGAGCGACTTGCGGATTTCACAAAGACGCCCGTCGATTTCGTCTAATTGTTTTTCAACCTCGGCGAATCGGTGCGTATTTTCGGATTCGGGCAGCCGCGCGATCGTCAGCTCATACTGATCGGCCCGTCGATGGAACCGTTCGGCGACCAGCGCCAGCGCCTCGGTTTTCATCGTTTCACGCTCTTTTCCCCGCGGGGAACGACTGCGGAGATCTCGGTCAATGTCGAAAAGACACTTATCGATAACGGCGACTCGATTTCTGATTTTGGCGATCTTTCCGTGATTGTAGCCTTCCGGATTTAAATCGTCGCACAACCGATACTCAACCAGACTAAGACGGGCGATATCGGATTGAAGTCGAAGGCGTTCGTCCTCCCGAAGAGATTGATTCCCGAGACGCTTTCTGAGCCGGATGCGCTGACGGCCGACGTCGGCGAGCTGCCGATAGGCGTTTGACCGTCTGGCCGATTCTACGGCAAGACGCCGGTATCGCGCGTCATCCGCGTTTTGCGCGGCAAGCCGATTATATTGCCGCGATACCAGGCGGAGCTTTTCGGAAAGCAAGAGGTCGCGCTCGACCAGCAGCCGATAACGCTCGTCTTTTTTCGTCTCCCGACAGCGGAGCCGTTCGGTAATCTCGTCAATCTTCTTTAAGACCGTCTTATACCGGTCGTACTCTCTTTTGGAATTGAGTAACATCTGAATCCCCTATATGGAGTGTCAATATTCGTTTCCGGGTGCCGCAAACCGTATGGAACGTAAGAATTTCACCGACGGCGGTACCGCCGTAATTCTTGGAAAAAAGAAGACGCGGAAGGACGCCGCAAAAAGGCGGAAGGACGCCGCGCGTCAGCCGCATAAGGTTAAACGCATCCGAGCTGCCGGCGGAACCCGGGAATGTTCATTTTCCTTCGCGCGCGGACTATCGCCGAAAAGACCATTCATCCGCCTTTCTTCGGGAATTCGCCGCGGGGTTCGCGCTTTCGCCCCATCTTTTGAATAGATCGCGGTTTTGTCTGGAAATCATACCGCGCAGTCTCCTCAGGCGCGATCTCTTCGCCACGAGTGTTTTGATTTCATCGTCGGAAAGATTTCGCATTCGGAGACGATCGGATATTTCGCGAATCTGCCAGCCGATTCGGCAAAGCCACTTCCCGTTTTCGAACAACCGATCCGTTTCCTCATCGCCGCTTCGGCCGCTTCCTTCATTCGGGTTCGAGCCGTCAAACTCTTCGTCCGACGCGGCTTCGATTCGCGTTTTTCTTGCGAAGAGATAGCTGAACTCGCAGATATATATCCACTGTTCCGATTTCAGGGAGTGATATTCAATGAGCAGAGATTCCTTTTTGTCCTCGTCCGAAGCGAGCTCGTACGTTTCGAGCAGAAGATCAATTTCATAGAATCTTTGAGTTATCTCCGCAAGACGCTCGGCTACTCCGGCAATGCGCCGACTGACTTCGCTGATCAACTCGTACCGCCTGCTGTCCGGCATCTCCTGCAGCAATAACTCTTCGAACTCGGCATTCAGCGCAAAAAAGATTGCGAAGATTTTGTATCTCTCGGAAACGAGTTTTTCTCTTTCGAGATCCGAGATTTCTCCCGAAAGAATCCGTTTCGAGAGAACATCAATTTTCTCTTCAAGTTTTTTAAACTGCCTGCTGAATTCGAGCAGCCGCCGTAAATTATTCTCTTCCATCGTCTTCCCCTTTTCCGGCTCTTTCAAATTTTTCGCTTCCCGTCAGGATAACACATTCCCCCTTTTTGGGTACATTCGGGATTCAATTCTCCCCGAAAAAAAAGAAAGAATCCGCAGACTGTCGAAATTTTTGAGAAGTTCCGCGGCTTAACGATAGCTCAGCGCCGTTACCGCGGGCTCTTTCTTAAAATAGAGAACGTGCGTAAAACAGGTTCTTCGCAATTTCAAACGGCGGGGTTGCCGCCGAACGGGCGCGGAAAGCCGCGAAGGGAAGATTCCGTCGTCCGCGTCATTTCTCCCCTTCGCCATGAAAACCGTTTAATCCGGACGCGCACGCATTGACCGAATCAGGCTTTGTGATATTCTACCGGTCAGTCGGATACGATACACGTTTTTCCGAACGGGTTCGTTTTTCCGTGGTTTCGCAACTTAATAGTAGGTGTGCTATAGAGGGCCGAAATGGCAAAAATCGTCCTGGGAACCGTTTTTCTTCTCGTCTGTTCCAACGCGTTTATGACCTATGCCTGGTACGGGCATCTGAAATTTCTGAAGGGTCAGTTCTGGTTCTGGGCGGTACTGGTCAGCTGGGGAATCGCGTTTTTCGAATATATGCTCCAGGTTCCCGCCAACCGGCTCGGCGCTCGAGCCCTCTCGGTTCCGCAGCTGAAGATCATTCAGGAGGTGATCGCTCTTTCGGTCTTTATTCCCTTCTCGATCTTTGTCTTAAAGCAGAAGATTTCGATGAACTATCTCTGGGCCTGCCTCTGCGTCCTGGGCGCGGTCTTTTTCGTCTTTCGCGACTAGCGGCGGTACGGCTCAGAGGGAGAGGATGTACTCGGTCAGGTCGTCGAGCTCTTCCGGCGAAAGGTCGTCGAGCCGCCCGTCGCGGTTGGCGTGTTTTCCTTCGAGGAGCATTTCGCGCACCGTGAGCCAGTGGCCGGTGCTCAG
>CACXFR010000262.1 GCA_902766935.1 uncultured Planctomycetota bacterium
ATCGACATCGCGGCCGAAGACGAAAATCGACTTATGCTCGTCGAACCGAACCTCGACCTGCCGCGCGGGATCGATCACGGCGATCCCGAAATACCCGTCGTTGATCAGCAGATCCTCGAAGTCGTAAAGACAGCTCATCAGAATCGGCAGATCGATCTCGTCGCGCGTGTAATCGATATGCCCGCTGCGCCGGTCGCGGCTCGACTCGAGAACCACGTCGGTCATCGAGCCGAGTTCGCCGAGCAGATCGAAGTAGAGGTTCGAAAGCTTCTCGCGCGAGACCTGCGCCGTCAGAAGAGGGAGAGAAGCGCGGCCGTTCGACGCGCGCCAGAGCCGCCGGTCGTACCCTTCCTTCGGAACGATCCGCAGGTCATACGAGGGACGGATCGCGTCGGTCAGTTGGAACGAGCCGTACCGGGCGATCCCGATATGCGTTTCGATCTCTTCGCTGCTGAGCGAGGCGAAACTGCTTTTGGCGTTCGGGACGGGAAAACTCCGAAAAGAACTCAATCCGAAAGGACTCATTATGACGCTTCTTTCCGCCGACGGCGGCGTAATTGTTTCCGTATCGATATTCAGAGACGCGGCCGCCGCCGCAGAGCCGTTCACGCCCGCGGCGGCGACAATGGTAATCTAGATCACATTCTTTTTTGGGAGCCGGAATCCTCCCCTTTTTTTGAGAGATTTTCGGATTTAAAGTGAACGCAGACTTCCTATTTCATTTAATTTGCGCAAACTGTTTAACCGGAATAATCGTCGGTCGGCCCGCCGATTGTTTTTTCACGCGGCGGGGGGTATAATTCGGGCATCGAAACCGATTCCGTCCATCATCTCACGTCAAACGAACAAAGGAGCGATATCAGATGCAACGACGTCATTTCTTCAAGACCGCGGCGGCCGCCGCGGCGCTGACCGGTCTTTCGGCTCAGTTCGGCTCGGGGACACTTTCGGCGCGCGAGGCGCTTCATCCCGGTAAAGAGGGGGCGCCGTACCCCGACAACGGCGACGCCCCGGTCGAACATTTTTCGACCTATTTCCCGGACTACGCCGACAAGAACCTCTGGGTCCGGAAAGACAACCAGGTCCTGACCGTCTACCGAACCGACCCGAACCAGAAATACCCCTATCTGTACCCGCTGATCGGGCCCGCCTCGCGCGTTTCGGTCACCGCCGAATCGGCGCAGCCCTGGCCGCACCACCGTTCGGTCTTTCTGGGGGTCGACCGTCTCAACGGCGGGAACTACTGGCAGTCGGGGAATCAGGACGGCCAGATTCTCAGCACCGACCCGAAACTCCTCCGCGCCGAAAAGACCCAGGTCGAATGGTCCGACGTCTGCCTCTGGCGCAAACCGCACCAAGATCCGATCGTCCGCGACGCGCGCCGCTATCTGATCGACTGGCGGTGCGACGACTACTACGTCCTCGACGCGTTCTTCCATTTCGAGGCGCTGACCGACCTGCGGATCGAGAAGACGAACCACGGCTTTTTCGGGGTCCGCGTCGAGCAGGATCTCGCGCCGATCTGCGGCGGGCACGTCGTCAGCGACGGGGGGGTCGAGGGGGAAGCGAACCTCTTCGGCAAACCGGCCAAGTGGGTCGCCTTCTACGGACAGCGCCGGTTCAATCCCGAGATCACCGAAGGGGTGGCGGTTCTCTGCCCGCCGACCCCGTATCCGAACTGCCCCTGGTTCGTCCGCGACTACGGAAACATCTCGCCGATGCCGTTCAACTTCGTCGAGGAAGGGTTCAACTACAAAGAGGGCGAAACGATGGACGCCGTCTATCGTACGGTCGTCTTTACCGGCACTCCCGCCGACGTCGACCTGAACGGCCTCTGGAACGAAATTTACGGCTGACCCTTACCGCGGCGCGTCTTTCGAAGGTTCCGTTTCTTTCAACCGAGGCGGCCGGGCGAATTCCGGGCCGCCTCGGTTCTCTTTCGCCCCCGGCGCGCCGCTTGAAAGAAGGGCCTTCGCGCGTTAAAATAGCGGGGTGGAGGCGCGGTCTTCAAGCGCCCGGCACCCGAGTATTCTTCCATCAGAAAGAACAGGCAAGACTATGCGAAAACTCCTGAGCGCCCTTCTCCTTTTCGGGTTACTTCTGACCGCGCCGTTTGCCGTCGGAAAGCCCCCGATCCCGATCATCTTCGACACCGACATGGGGAACGACGCCGACGACGCGATGGCGCTGGCGATCCTCAACGCGTTCGTCGACCGCGGCGAATGCGACCTTCTGGCGGTGACGCTCACAAAGACGTCCCCCAACGCCGCCCCTTACATCAAAATGTTCAACGCCTATATGGGGCACCCCGACATCCCGATCGGGATCACGTCCGAAGAGCGCACCCCAAACGACGGCAAATACCTCGCCGCGATTTTCGATCTGAAAAAAGCGGACGGAACGCCCCTCTTTCCGAAACCGGAAATCGCGCCCGAGCCGGCGGTTCCCCTGATCCGCAAATGTCTGGCCGCCGCCGAAGACGGTTCGGTGGTGATAATCCAAGTCGGTTTTTCGACGAACCTCGCCGAGCTTCTCGAAAGCCCCGCCGACGACGTCTCGCCCCTGACCGGCCGCGAACTGGTCAAGCGGAAGGTGCGTCTCCTTTC
>CACXFR010000263.1 GCA_902766935.1 uncultured Planctomycetota bacterium
CGTTCACCTGCCGGCGGTCGAACTCGCGTTCCATCTTGGCGCGTCCCGCCGCGCCCATCGCCGCGCGCTTTTCGTGGGGGAGCGCCAGGAAATCGGTCAGCCGGCGGTAAAGGTTGTCGACGTCGCGGGGACGGACACCGAAACCGGTCTCCCCCTCGCTGAAAGTTTCGAGACAGCCGGCAATACGCGAGGCAATCACCGGCCGGCCGCTCGCCGCGGCTTCCAAAAGGGTGTTCGCCATTCCCTCGTGCCAGGAAGGGAGAACGACGGCGTGCGCTTCGGTAATATAGGGACGCACGTCCGATGTGTAGCCGAAATAGTCGATCACCCCTTCCTCGCTGAGTTTTTTAACCTGTCCGAGAATATCAGACTCTTCGGAGTAGCCGAGAATCCCGAACCGGACTTCGGGGTGAACCTGCCGCAGGCGGCGCGCCGCCTCGATATACTCGTTGATCCCCTTCTCTTCCATCAGGCGGCCGATAAAGAGAAACCGAACCGGTTTTTCGGGCCCGGGATACGGCTGAAACGGCGTCTTCTCCAGATTGACGCCGGAACCGGCGACCAATCGGATCTGAGTCGGACGGGCCATTCCCAAAAGACGGAACAGCTCCGCGTTGGCGGTGTTCTGCAGAAAGACTACCGGAACGCGCTTGAACGTCCTGCGATAGAGGGAAAAGACAAACTTTTGCAGAAATCCGCGCTTCTGAATCGAGGACCCCAGACCGGTGATCGTCGGAATGGCGGGGATCCCGAGTTTCGTCGCGGCGCGGACACCGTAAATATTCGGCTTGATGGTAAAGGTCAGGATGATGTCGGGCCGAACGTCTTTGATGATTTCCCTGTAAGCGCCCCGGAGTTTATAATCGCTCCGCGGCGTCAGACCGCGGCGGTCAAGCGGCGTGTCGATCACCCGGCATCCCGCCTCCGTAAAAGGTGCGGCATAAGGAGACTCCGGCACCGAAACAAAGAGCTCATCTCCGCGGTCGAGGAGCTCTTTGATCAGCTCGAAACGGGTCAGATAAAGAATCCTGGCCTGATTCCCCAGAACCAGAATTTTTCTCGAATTTTTGCTCATGAGACAAAACCACGTTACCTCGCGGGGGCAAAACCGACGCGAAGATGCAGAAATTCGGCACGGAAACCGTTGCCGAAATCGGACATAAGAGTATAATCGGAAAGGTGGAAGCGCCGGCAAAGCGAATCCACCCCCCCTTAACTTAGTATAAGCCAAAAAGATGCCAAGTCAACGGGTTTTGCGGATTCAAACAACAATCCGAATTACTCCAATCCCCCTATGAGCGAACCGATTTTCAACCCCGACGAACCGTTCATCGTTCCGCAGGAAGGCCAATTCTGGGGTTTTGCCTATCTCCGTCCGCGCACCGAAAAGAAATTCGCCCAAAAGCTGACCGATTTCGGGATCCGCAGCTACCTCCCCCTGATGAAGAAAATGCGGGTTCACAACCGCGGAAAAGTCGTAACCTGGGTTCCGATGTTCACCAGCTACGTCTTTCTCGAAATCCCGAATACCCTCTATACCAACATCGTCCGATATCCGGAAGTTTTGACGCTCGACCTCTGCGAACAGCCCGAAATTCAGGAAGGGCTGGTCGCCGACCTGAACCGCGTCCGCAAGTGCGAACTCCTCGCCGAAAACCACAAGGTGGTCGTTAATCCCGGAATTCAGCCCGGAATGACCGTTCTGGTCAAAAAGGGCGCCCTGGCCGGAACCGAAGCCATCGTTCTCCGGCGGGAGAACGAGGTCCGCGTGGTTGTTAATCTGTACATTCTGGGTCGGCATTGCGACTGCACCCTCAACGCCGACGACCTGCAGGAAATCCTCTGACCCCCTCCGCGCGGCCCCGCTTCGGGGCCGGAAAAGCCCCCCGATTCGCGCCGATCCCCCTTTTCCCCTCCCCCGGCGGCGGAAATACCTTCTCCATTCGTTACAATGCCTAGATACCCTATTGCAAATCGGCGCAAATCGGCTCCCCTCCGAGTCCGGGAGAAGGGACGCCGGCATATTGACGATTAGAATACTATAGGATATAAAGGGGGGGAGCGGGGAAGGTATAGACTATTAACGAAAGATAGGCAAGAATCATTAACTGCGGAAACGTCTCTCCCCCCTTTCGGAAGGCGTCCCGCCGCTTGACCTTTGGAGCGCACTATGAGATTTTTCCGTCTGGGTTTCGTGATCTTCACATTCGTTCTGGCCGCCGCCCCGGTCTGTTTCGGACAGGCCCCCGGCATGGCGATGAAACCGACCCCCCTTCTGGTCGCGAAAGTCGCCGAGACGGTCCCCTCGCTCAGCCGCGAATACCGCGGCTCGGCCGAGGCGATCGAAACAGTCAATGTGATCGCCCGCGTTCCGGGTTTCCTCGAAAAGATCAACTTCAAAGAGGGCACGATCGTTGAAAAGGGCGCGCTCCTCTTCAATATCGAAGAGACCGAATACGTCGCCAATCTCCGCGCGGCCAAGGCGCAGGTCGTCTCGTGCGAGTCGGCCCTGAAACAGTGCGCCGCCAATATCCTCGAAATCCAGGCCAAGATCAA
>CACXFR010000264.1 GCA_902766935.1 uncultured Planctomycetota bacterium
GATAAGCGAATGGCTAGCGGCCTCATTGGAAATGAGGTGCCCTTAACGGGGTTGCGGGTTCGAGTCCCGTGTCCTCCGCTTCTCATACGAGTTTAACGTAATTTCGGACCGGCGCGGCGATGTTCCTGTTTCCGCGCCATTTTTTATGAAAAGAGAGGTTTTCCATGAAAATCGTAGTCACCGCCGATCCCTGCGCCGTTCCGCTCAAAAAGACGGTCATCAAGTACCTCGAATCGCTCGGACACACCGTCTATGAGTGCGGTTCGACCGAAGAGAAAGAGGTTCCCTATTACGACGCCGCCGTGGAAGGGGCGAAAGCGATCCAGAACGGCGAAGGGGAACGCGGAATCTTCATCTGCGGTTCCGGAATGGGGATGTCGATCGTCAGCAACTGGTTCAAGGGTGTCCGCGCCGCGGTCGTCGAATCGGTCTTCGCCGCGAAACTCTGCCGCGCCATCAATGACGCCAACGTCCTCTGCCTGGGGGCGCTCCTTTTGGGCGAATGGAACGCGCTGCGCGCCGTCGACGCCTTCCTCGCCACCAATCTGGGCGACGATATGCCCGATATCGCCGACTTCCTGAAACAGGCCGCCGTGAAGGTCGAGGCGATCCGCAACTGACCGCGCCTTCCGAAACGGGACGTTAAAAGAACCGCGCGAAGGGGAAACGAACGTTTCCCTTTCGCGCGGTTCTTGCGTACGGCGGGGCGGATTACGACGCCGCCTCGGCCTTGATCTGACGGGCGGATTCCCGGCCGAGTTCGACCGCGGAATGCCCGTCGCCGATCTCTTTGGCGAGCGGATAGGTGAGGTTTTCGGACGGAATCATATAGGTCGTCTGAGACGGGAACGCGAAGGAAACGCCCAGGCGTTCGGCCAGTCGGACGATGTCGAGGATGAGCGACTGACGCGCGCGGAGCTCTTCGTGGACGTTGGCGACCACGAAGAAGCAGACCATCTCGATGTCGATCGACGAGGGGCCGAAGTCGTTGACGCTGACGCGGATGTCGTCTTTGCGGGTCACGGGATGCTGCTCGATCAGCTGGCGCACCCCGGCGACGAACGCCTCGAAGAGAGTGACCGGCGTGTCGTACTGAAGGCCGAGCGTCGTCTTGTAACGGCGCGACTGACGGCGCCCCATGTTGTCGACCACGTCGGTGGCGAGCTGGCCGTTCGGGATGACGACGCGCGAGTCGTAGAAGGTCTTGATCGAGGTGGAACGAAGGCCGATCCGCTCGACCACCCCCTCGATGCTCCCGACGATGATGTAGTCGCCGACGGTGAACGGCTGGTCGAGAAGGATCGTCATGCTCCCGAAGAAGTTGGCGATCGTCTGCTGCGCGGCCAGAGCGACCGCGACGCCGCCGATACCCATCCCGGAGAGGATCCCGAGCGCCGAAATGCCGAAGATCTGAACGATGGCGATGATCGCCGAACAGATGACGAGGAATTTCAAAACGCCCGACGAAAGGTCGACCAGGACGCTCTTGACCTTGTTGACCGAGGTGTTCAGACGGCGCTGGAGCCAGTAGCGGAAGATGTCGACCACCCGCAGGAGCATGAGCATCAGCATGACCACGCACAAGGGGTGGAGGATCACGAACGCGACGTGGAGAATCTTCGGATGGATCGACATGCCGACCAGACCGCCGAACCAGATCCACGCCATTCCGATATACGCCAGCGGACGGAGCGCCCACTTGAACTTGTCGGCGTAGTCGTTCTTGTCGGCGCCGCGGAACCGCGTGAAAAGGAGGATGATCCACGAGATCACGACCGGGATGATCTTGGCGACCAGGAGGCCCAGAACGAAGACCATTCCCAGGAAACACCACTGAAGGACAAGGATTCCGCCGAACCGATGGAAGAAGACGTCGGGGAGCTTGCCGAAGACGGTGTCGTTGAAGAAGACCGGCTTCTTTTCTTTGATCTCCTGATAGATGGCGGGAATGTCGGCGACCGACGAGGGGGCGAAACGCCAGGTGCCGTCTTCGGAACGGATCAGCCGGATCGCTTTGAAGTCGTGGTCGGGCCAGAGATCGCACTCGTTCCCGGCGTAGGTTTCGGGGATTCCGTCGAGACTGAAATTGTCGAGCCGGATCAGAATCGCCGCCAGCTGGTGCGCGTACTCGAAACGTTCGGAAACGCTCAGCTCGGGCATCTGCGAAAAATCGAGACATCGGATCGCGTCGGGGTAGTTGCTCCGACCGCAGGAACGGAGGAAGAAGCGGACCGTCTGCTGGGGACCGGAGAGCTGCTTTAAGAC
>CACXFR010000265.1 GCA_902766935.1 uncultured Planctomycetota bacterium
CTTTGCTGAAGAAACCGATTCTTTCCGCCCATTATACCAGTTTTTCGCCGCGCGCGCAAAACGCCGAAAGAGGGGGCCGGAGAGAGAAGCGGCGCGGCCGGCGCGGACGATTCGCCGGCGCGGACGCGCTTGATACTTCCGTCGGTATGGTGTATAATATTCGGAAGTTCTCTTTTGCGGAGCGTCGGCATCTCAGGGGACGGCGCGCGTCCTTCGTCCGGTCCCTTCGATGCGGCGCTGTATTTCATCAGAACCCGGTTCGGCGCGTTATGAAAAAGGATGAAGGCTCGTTTCGGTTCCCGACGGTTCGCTATGTCAAGCGGCTGCGGATGTCGATTGAGCTTTCCGATTCCCCCGATGCCGAACGAAGCGTTCCCGCGCTCCCCGAAGGATTCGTCTGGCTTCCGTGGCACCCCTGCCTGACCGACACGCACGGCGAGGTAAAGTACCTGGCGTTCCGCCATTCGTTCGACGCCGACGTCTTTCCGACGTTCCGTTCGCGCCAGGCCTGCATCGGACTGATGCGGTCGATCGCCTCGCACAGCGGATTCGTTCCCCAGGCGACTTGGATGATCGCCCGCCGCTTGCCCGACTCGGCTCTTCCGATACCGGTGAACGAACGGAACGAATATGAACTCCGCTCGCGCAGGCCGGAGACGGAACACCTTGACTACGTCGCCACGATCCAGGGGATCCGAACCGCGCCGTGGATCGCCGCGATCCAGAACGTGGCGGTTCGTCCCGAATTTCGGGGCCGTGGGCTCGGCCGCGCTCTCCTGATGAAAGCGCTCGACGGATTTCGCAGGGCGGGAATCCGAAAAGTGACCTTGGAGGCGACCACCGGAAACACGCCGGCGATCCGCCTCTACGAGACGAGCGGGTTCCGCCTGTATCAAACCCTCTATAAGGAAGTTTACGTTTCCTGACCCCGACGATAAACCGGCATGACCGAAAAAATACGCGTTCTTGACAACGGACTTGTCCTTCTGACCGAATCGATCCCCGAAACCGAGGCGGTGTCGTACGTTCTGCGCGTTCCGAACGGTACGGTCGACGACCCCGCGGACCGTCAGGGACTGGCGGGGATGATCGTCGAGATGATCGTCCGCGGCGCGGGGAAATACGACAACCGGGAATTGGTCTACGCGTTTGAGAATCTCGGCATCGACGCGTCCGAGTCGACGCAGCAGAGCACCACGTCGTTCAGCGCGGCGCTCCTTGCCGACAAACTGGAAGATTCGCTGGCGCTCACTGCCGACATTCTCCGCCGCCCGTGGTTTCCGAAAGAGGAGCTCGAGTCGGCGCGGCAGGTCCTGGCTCAGGAACTCGCCGGGCTCGAAGACGAACCGGCCCGTCTTTTGGTGCGCCGTCTGGCGAAGAACTTCTTTCCCGCGCCCTGGGCGCGGCCGTCTTACGGAAACGCCGAAGGACTGGCGGCGATCACGCACGACGACATTCTGGAGGCCTACCGCGCGCGATACACGCCCAACGGCGCGATTCTGAGCGTGGCGGGTAAGATCGACCACGATAAAACCGCCCTCGCCGTCGAGCGCCTTTTCGGCGACTGGACGGGGAATCCGCGGGTTCTTCCGGCCGAAACGCCGTCGACGACGCTCAAAGAGCATATTCCGTTCGAGTCGGCGCAGACGCACATCGGACTGGCGTGGCCGGCGCTGCCGGTCACTCACGACGATTTCCTTCCGCTGCACTTCGGGCTGGGAGCGCTGAGCGGCGGAATGAGCTGCAGACTCTTCGACGAGGTGCGGGAAAAACGCGGGCTCTGTTATTCGATCAGCGCGTCGTACATCGGGAACAAGTATCACTCCGGGGTGATGTGCTGCTGCGGTTCGAGCAACGAGACCGCCCAGGAGGCGCTCGACGTGATCGTCGGGCAGCTGCGGCGTCTTTCGACCGAAGGAATCACGCAGAACGAACTCGATCGGTGCAAGATCCGCATCAAGTCGGGTCTGGTGATGTCGCAGGAGTCGACCGCGGTGCACGCCGGACATATGGTCAGCGATTATGAGAATTTCGGCCGGATTCGAACGATCGAAGAGGTTCTGGCGAGGATCGACGCGTTCCGGTTGGAGACGGTGAACGAAAGGATCGCCGCCCGGCCGATCGGGCCGTTCCGCCTGGTGACGCTCGGCCCGAAGGAACTGGCGATCGACCCGGCGCTGTTGGGATAGTTCCGGTTATCGGCCTGAAATCAACGCGCCGCCGAGAAGCCCCGCGGGCTCTTCGGCGGCGTTCTTATTTCGGACGGCGGCTTTCAGAAAGTTCCCGCGATCCGCGCGAAGATCGCCAGATCGAGCGCCGCGCCGAGCGCGGCGTGCTGAACCCAGGTCGGAAGGAGCGATTTCGTGCGAAGCGCCAATCCTCCCCAGAAGAAAGAACCGCCGATGCAGCCGAGCGTTTCGGGAAGAGGATGCCCGAAATGAAGCATGGTCGCCGCCAGCGTCTGGATGAGAATCGCCGCGTACGGGCCGCATTTCGGCAGAAGACCTTTCAGGAGAAAGCCGCGGAACATAAATTCCCAGCCGAGATAGTAACAAAGCGTATAGACGGCCAGGTGGAGCCGGAACAGACCGGCCGGCGCCCGCGCCGCCAGCGGATTCAGCGGATAGACCATCGCGTAGTCCGCACCGGTGCACCAGTAGCCCAGAACGATCATCAGCGGGGTAAAGATCAGAATCGACTGAAGGGTGAAACGGTTGCCGAACGAAAGACCGTAATCGGAGAGCTTTTCCCGAAACCCCCATTTGACAATTCCCATCGGGATGAGCCCCATCAGCAGGAGTGCGGCAAAGCTTTTCAGTTCGCCGGTCAGGAAGAGCGAAACCGGCAGGGGCTTCCCCTCGGCGAGGAGTTCGGCGCCGCGGCCGACCGCCTGCGTGTAGCGGGAAATCTCAATCTGCCCGACGCTTTCCGGGGAAGACGAAGGGAGGGGAAGGGAAGGAATATATTTCCAAAGGGTGAGCGCGAACGCGGCGTAAAGGAGGATCGCCGTCGTTTTGATTTCCGCCCTTCCGAAAAAACGCAGAGCGTCGGCCGGACCGAATCTCTTTTCGGGTTCGCCGGATCCGGCGTATTTCACTGAAGACTCTTCCATAGGCGTGCTTTCCGGTTTGCGGTCGTTCAGATTCCCCAAAAAAAGCGGATCGGCACCGAAGGCGCCGACCCGCCGATAACTTCCCGAGTCAAACGCCGATCCTCTGCACCTGGGTCAACGCGCGCGACGGGGCGGCGCGCCACCCCCGCGTTTTGAGGATCGCGGCGTCTGCCGCTCAGTTGGTCTTGATCTTCGCCAGTTCGGTGTAATACTCGTAGCGCTTGTGGATATCTTCCTGGGCCTTCGCCTCGAAAGTGGCGGCGGCTTCGGGATTGATCCGCTTGAGCTGCTTGAACCGGTTCTGTTTCGCTTCGAAATCCTTGAGAAGCCCTTCGGGCGCCTTGCTGGCGACAACGAACGGCTTTTCAAGACGCGGGTCATACGACCAGAGCGGCCAGTAACCGCACTTGACGGCTTCTTTCTGGAGCTCCATACCGGCCTTCATGTCGATCCCCTGCGCGATGCAGTGCGAGTAGGCGATGATCAGCGACGGGCCGTGATACGATTCGGCGGCAATGAGGGTCTTGATCGCGTGAAGCGGGTTCGCGCCGATCGAGATCTGGCCGACGAACGCGGTTCCGTAGGAGACCGCCATCATGCCGAGGTCTTTTTTGCCCATCGGTTTTCCGCCGGCGGCGAATTTGGCGACGGCGCCCAGCGGGGTCGCCTTCGAAGCCTGACCGCCGGTGTTGGAGTAGACTTCGGTGTCGAGAACCAGAATGTTCACGTCGCGGTTCGAGGCGATCACGTGGTCGAGCCCGCCGTAACCGATATCGTAAGCCCAGCCGTCGCCGCCGATGATCCAGTTGCTGCGGCGGATCATATATTCGGCGGAAGCCGCCAGGAGTTTCGACTTTTCGCAGCCGCAGTCGCATCCTTCGGCCTTCGCTTTGACTTCGGCGACCCATTTGCGCTGCTGCGCGATTTCTTCTTCGGTTTCCTGCTTGTTGTTGAGGATATTTTCGACGAGGGCGTCGCCGAGCTTGTCTTTGGCGCCTTCGAGGATTTCCTTGACGAATTCCTTCTGCTGGTCGACGCCCAGACGCATCCCCATCCCGAATTCGGCGGCGTCTTCAAAGAGGGAGTTCGCCCAGCAGGGACCGCAGCCGTCGGCGTTGACGGCGTACGGGGTGCTCGGGAGGTTCCCGCCGTAGATCGACGAGCAGCCGGTCGCGTTGGCGATCATCATGCGGTCGCCGAAGAGCTGGGTGATCAGCTTGACGTACGGGGTTTCGCCGCAGCCGGCGCAGGCGCCCGAGAATTCGAAGAGAGGCAGAAGGAGCTGCGAACCCTTGATCGTGCCGGGCTTGACCTTGGTGCGGTCGTAGTCCGGAATCGAACGGAAGAATTCCCAGTTCGCCTTTTCGGCCTGGAGGTTGGCGATTTTGTCCTGGAGGTTGATCGCCTTTTTCCCTTCTTCGGTCTTGCTCTTGGCGGGGCAGACGTAAACACACATGCCGCAGCCGGTGCAGTCTTCGGGAGCGACCTGGATCGTGGCGAGCTGGCCTTTGAACTCGGCTTTCGCTTCCGCCGATTTGAAGGTCGCCGGGGCGTCTTTGACCGCGTCGGCGTCGTAGATCTTCAGACGAATGGCGGCGTGCGGGCAGACCAGCGAGCACTGGCCGCACTGGATGCAGACGTCTTTGTCCCAGATCGGGATGTCGATGGCGACGCTGCGCTTCTCATACTGGGTGGTAGCGGTCGGGAAGGTGCCGTCGGCGGCCTCGTTGAAGGCGCTGACCGGCAGGGCGTTGCCGCGGGCCGACATGATTTCGGCAAGGGTCTTCTTCACGAATTCCGGCGCCGAGGGGTCGATCCCGTCGATGCGGTGGAACTTCGAGGTGACCGCGGCGGGGACTTTGACTTCCTGGAGGGCCGGAAGCGCCGAATCGACGGCGGCGTAGTTCTTCTGAACGACTTCTTCGCCCTTCTTGCTGTAGGCCTTCTTGATACCGTCCTTGATCCGCTGGATCGCTTCGTCCGGCTCCATAAAGTTGGCGAGCTTGAAGAAGCAGGTTTCCATCACGGTGTTGATACGCCCGCCCATGCCGGCCGCCTTGGCAACCTTGACCGCGTCGATGACGTAGAACTTGAGCTTCTTTTCGATGATCTCCTGCTGGAGCTCGATCGGGAGGTAATCCCAGACTTCGTCGGCGCTGTACGGCGCGTTGAGGAGGAAAGTCCCCCCTTCGACGATGTTCGCCAGAAGGTCGACGCGTTCGGTGAAGACGAACTGATGGCAGGCGACGAAGTTGGCCTGGTGGATCAGATAGGAGCCTTTGATCGGGCGCGGCGAAAGACGCAGGTGCGAGATGGTGACCGAGCCGGATTTTTTCGAGTCGTATTCGAAGTAGCCCTGGCAGTAGTTCGGGGTGTATTCGCCGACGATCTTCGAGGTTTCTTTGTTGGCGCCGACGGTGCCGTCGCTTCCCAGACCGTAGAACATGCAGCGGCGCACGTCGTCTTTTTCGGTCGAGAAGTTTTCGTCGTATTTGATGGAACGGCCGGTGACGTCGTCTTCGATGCCGACGACGAAGTTGTTCATCGGCTGGGCCTTTTCGAGTTCGTCGTAGACGCCCTTGACCATCGCCGGAGTGAAGTCTTTCGAGGAGAGACCGTAGCGGCCGCCGACGATGATCGGCATTTCGCCCTTCCAGCCCTGGGTCATGGCGGTGACAACGTCGAGGTAAAGGGGTTCGCCGAGGCCGCCCGGTTCTTTGGTGCGGTCGAGAACGGCGATCTTTTTGACCGTTTTGGGCATCGCGGCAAGGAACGCCTCGGCGTCGAACGGACGGTAAAGACGGACGTTGACCATACCGACGCCCTTGTCGCTGCCGATGAAGTCAAGATATTCCTCGACGATTCCCGAACCGCTCGCCATAATGACGATGACGTTTTCGGCGTTCGGGTCGCCGTAGTAGTCGAACAGATGATACTGACGGCCGGTCAGCTTGGCGAACTTGTCCATCTGAGCCTGGACGATTCCCGGAACCTTGGCATAGGCGGTGTTGCACGCCTCGCGGGCCTGGAAGAAGACGTCGGGGTTCTGGGCGGTACCGCGGATGACCGGGTGGTTCGGACTGAGCGAATTGTCGCGGAACCACTTGATCTTTTCGATGTCGAGCATCTGGCGGACGATGTCTTCCGGAATCTTTTCGAGTTTGTTGATCTCGTGGCTGGTGCGGAATCCGTCGAAGAAGTGGACGAACGGGATGCGCGCTTCGTGAGTCGAGGCGTACGCCACCAGAGCCATATCGTGCGTTTCCTGAATGGTGCCGCCGCAGAGCATCGCCCAGCCGCAGGAACGGACGGCCATAACGTCGCTGTGGTCGCCGAAGATCGAAAGGGCGTGAGTCGCGACGCAGCGCGCGGAAACGTGGAAGACCGTCGGGGTCATTTCGCCGGCGATTTTGAACATATTCGGGATCATGAGGAGGAGGCCCTGGCTGGCCGTGAAGGTGCAGGTCAGCGCGCCGGCCTGAAGGGAACCGTGAACCGCGCCCGCGGCGCCGGCTTCACTCTGCATTTCGACCACCTGAGGAACCGTGCCGAAGATGTTCTTCTTCCCTTTCGCAGACCAGTCATCGGCCAGTTCGCCCATCGTCGAAGACGGGGTGATCGGGTAGATGGCCATTACTTCGTTACAAAGATGCGCGATCATTGTGGTCGCTTCATTACCGTCGGTCATGACAAAGCGTTTTTCTTCGCTCACGGTAGACTCC
>CACXFR010000266.1 GCA_902766935.1 uncultured Planctomycetota bacterium
ACGAAGTTTTCTGCCGGAAACATTGATGCTCTTTCGTGATAGGGGGAAGGGGGGATTCGTTCCCGCCCGGAATATGCCGAAGGGAGCCGCCGAAAACGCCCGGGCGGCGACCGACATACCCTCGCGCCTATATTATAGGGAGGGCGGGAATTTTTGTCGATAGGGAGAGAGCGCTTCAGCCTTGACCGTACCGGGAAATTTCGGTATGATTCGTCTATGTTTAAGGTGAGAGAATTCAGCAACCGGCTTGTCGACGACTGGCTGAAGGTCTGGGGCGACCAGGCGGCCCGATTCCCCGAATTTCTGGCTCCGGTGACCCGGCAGGTGATGGAGACCCAGATCCTGGGGAATTTCCTCTTCGATCCCGCCGGTCTTCTGATCGCCTACGAAGACGACGAACCGATCGGCGTGATTCACGCGGCGTTCGGGCCGAACGCCGACGGGACCGATCTTTCGCACCAGGTCGGGATCCTCTATCCTCCGGTGATTCGGAGCGATATCGCCGTCCGGCGGGGGGAGGTCGCCCGCGCCCTGATCGAGGCGGCGGAGAACTACCTTCGCGGACGGGGAAGCCGCCGGTGGTACGCCGGGGGATACGGAAATTCGTCGCCGTTCTACACCGGCCTGTACGGGTGGACAAACCCGGTCGGGGTCTGCGACGAGGACACCGAAACGATCGAAATTCTCCGTCAGATGGGGTATCGCGACGACAGGGTCTCGCGCCGTTTCCGGATGGTCTGGCCGCCGTCCCGCGTCTCGATCACCCCGAAAATCCAAGAGGCCAGCAACCACGTGACGATCAGCCGCTTCGCCCGGCAGAGCGAGCCTTCGTGGTGGGAGTCGAACATCTACCGCAACTTCGAAAGCGAAGAGTGGAACGTCTTCTTTCGGGACGGGCTCAACGACGATCCGATCGCCGGGGCGGTCTTCCGGCAGATGACGCGAACCTGTTCTCCGCGCGGCGAAATCGAGCAGAAAGAGTCGCGCTTCATCCTCGACTACATTGCGGTGGTCGAGACGCGGCTGCGCCGCGGGATCGCCTCGCTCCTTCTGATATTCGCCCTGGCCGATCTTGAGCGTACATACGGCAGATTTACGGTCGACACCGTGGTCGGCACGGACGACGCGCCGCTAGCCTCGTTCCTCCGGGCGAACGGGTTTCTAGAGGTCGGAACGGTCTCTTCCTTTCGTAAAGTTGTTTCCTGACTCCTATTGACTTTTTAATTCGTACCGGGGAGAATACGTCTGGGGAGTTTGTTTCCGCCCGCGGTGTTTCGCTTGCCGCCGCCGGGGCGGAGTCCGCCGTCGGGGGCGGCGGGTCGCGGACAGCGGCGGCCGTTTTTCGAGTCTTGCGCTTTTGCGCACCAAAGAAGGGTAGACGATTATGGCAACGCGGGAAGAAATTCTTGGCAAAATTCGCGGCGCTCTTGCAAACGACGCCGTTCAGGTTCCCCTCCCCGAACCGCCGCAGGTATGGCCGGTTCAGGGAAAGTCGGCCGACGAACTTCTGGACGAGTTCGAAAAGAACCTGACCGCGGTGGCGGGGGAAGTCCGCCGGTGCGCCGATCGCGCCGACGCCGCCGAAAAGATTGCCGAGACGCTCAGATCGGTTCAGCTCAACGCCGGAGTCAAGGGAGAGGAGAAAAACTTCCGTCTCGGTTTTCGCCCGGGCGAATTGACCGACGCGCTTCTCGACTCCGCGCTTCCGCGGCTCGACGGGATTCCGATCGTCGTCGAACGGGCGCCCGGCGACGCGGCGGCCGCCAAACCGGACGAACTTGAATCGATTTCGGCGAGTCTGATTCCCGCCGAACTTCTTCTGGCCGACACCGGCAGCGCGGTCGTTCGGAGCGCCAGCGCGTTCGACCGGCTGATGAACTACCTTTCGCCGGTCTGCCTGATCGCCGCGAAAAAGTCGCAGCTGCGCGAACACCTCCCCCACGCCTGGCCCGAACTGTCGGCGCGTATTGCGGGGGACGGCGAGCGGACGGGGGAATTCCTCCTTATGACCGGGCCGAGCCGAACCGCCGATATCGAAAAGATTTTGATCTTGGGTGTACACGGGCCGAAAAAGGTCGTTGTGTATATCGTTGAAAACGAATAGTTCCGCGAAAGGTTTTTATGCTCTCCTTCTCCGACCGACTGGCGCTGGCGATCGCCGAAAAGAGAACCCCGGTTCTGGTGGGGCTCGACCCCCGCTGGGCCCAGCTTCCCGTTTCCTTTACCGACGGGGTCGGCGAGCCGACCGAGTTCGACTTCGCCGAGGCGTATTCCCGCTTCTGCCACGAGGTGATCGACGTGGTCGCGCCGCTGGTCCCCGCGGTCAAGCCGCAGGCCGCCTTCTTTGAGCAGTGCGGTCCCGACGCGATGCGCGCGCTGTCCGGAGTGATCCGCTACGCGCAGAGCAAAGGACTCGTCGTGATTCTCGACGGGAAGCGGAACGACATCGGTTCGACCGCCGCGGCGTACGCCGCCGGGCTTCTGGGACGCGGCTCCTCCCCCTGGTCGGCCGATGCCCTGACGGTCAGTCCCTATCTGGGGGACGACAGTCTGGCCCCCTTTATCGAAACGGCGAAGGAGAGGGACGCCGGCGTCTTTGTGCTGGTCAAGACGTCGAATCCGGGGGGGAAACTCTTTCAGGATCTTATCGCCGACGGGAAACCGGTCTATCGGCACGTCGCCGAGTGGGTCGAGTCGGCCTCGCGCGACGCGCTGCCGCCCCGTTCGCCGAACCCGTATTCGTGCGTCGGCGCGGTCGTCGGCGCGACGTGGCCCAAACAGCTCGCCGAAATGCGGCAGACGCTCAGGTCGTGCTGGCTTCTGGTTCCCGGCTACGGGAGTCAGGGGGGCGGTGCGAAAGACGTCGCCGGCGCGTTCGACGAGCGCGGGATGGGTGCGGTGATCAACAATTCCCGAGGCATCATTTTCGCTCATAAGAAGCCCGAATACGCGAAGTTCGGCGAAAAGAAATGGCAGCAGGCGGTGGAAGCCGCGACCCTCGATATGATCGACGCGCTGGCCGCCGAAACGACGGCGGGGAAACTCCGGTAAAGACCGGGAGCCGGCGGCGCCGCGCGCGGCCTCTTCCGTCGGAAGCGGGTCTTCCCGCCCGGCGTCGGGTCTTTTTCGGCCCGCGGCGCGTCCGGCGGGAGTTCAGGGAAGGTTCCGGTGTATGATGAAACTGCATGAATACGACGGGCTGTGCGTGAGAATTGTGGGGAGCGGCGGCGACCTCTTCGAGGGGTTCTGCTTCCACAACGACGCGCAGTACGGCAAGCGGGAGTTCGGCCGCGCCGAGGAGTCTCTTCAGATTCTCACTTTTCTGTTTTTCGAGAGCGAAATCCGCGACGTCGAAAGCCTGGAAGGGAACGAAGGGCCTTACGGAATGTTCTCGGAGCCTTACGGCAACATTGAGGAGATGGTCGTCGAGGACGGGATCGACAGCATCGGAGAGGTTCTCTTTTCCGAAGAGACGGAGCATGTTTACCGTCTTTTGCTCTGCTTGGAGAAGTATCTCATTCCCGGGGGAAGCTACCGCCTGGCCTGCCGCGGTCAGCTGATCGACATCTTAAAAGAGCTGCTGACCGTCAACCGGGACGAGCGGATCAGGACGGAGGCCGAGACTCTTCTCGAAATGGCGTCGCAGCAGAACGGGGAATAGCGCTTTATAAGAGCTTTCTGTCAAACGGTGAAATACGCAAAAGGAAAGATCGAGCGATGAACGAAATCTTTAAAAGAGTCAGTATCCGAAAATTTGAGTCCCGGCCGGTCGAGGCGGAAAAGATCGAAAAGATTCTCCGCGCCGCGATGGCCGCCCCCTCGGCGGGGAACCAGCAGCCGTGGGAATTTTATGTGGTGCGGAATAAAGAGAAGATCGCCGCGCTGGCGCAGTCGCACGAGTACGCCGGCTGTGCCGCCGGTGCGCCGGCGGTGATCGTGCCGTGCGTGAAAACCGAAGGTCTGCGGTATCCCGTGATGGCCGAGATCGACCTGGCGATCGCCACCGAGAACCTCCTTCTGGAAATCACCGCGCAGGGGCTGGGGGGCGTCTGGCTCGGGATCGCCCCGGTCGCCGAGCGGGTGGAGAAGGTCGACGCGATTTTGGGAATCGGCGAAAAGGCGCGCGCGTTCGCCCTGGTGCCGCTGGGCTATCCCGCCGAAGACCGCCCTCATCAGGACCGTTACGACGAGTCGCGAATTCACTACATTGACTGAAAGGAAACGGAAATGAAAAAGAAGATCAACGTCAACGACTACGCCGGCCGGATCACCGAAGCGCTTCCGAAGGGGATTCTCCTCTGCACCAACGGCGAGAAGTTCAACGCCATGACGATCGGCTGGGGCGGGATCGGAACCAACTGGAGCATTCCCGTCTTCACGGTCTACGTTCGGGAAAGCCGCTATACAAAATCGCTGCTCGACCGGACCGGCGAGTTTACGATATCCGTGCCGCTGGGCGAGCCGGACCCGAAAATCAACGGCGTCTGCGGTTCGAAGTCCGGCCGCGATACCGACAAGGTCAGCGAGGCGGGCCTGACGCTGGAGCCGCCGACGACGATCAACACGCCGGGGATCCGGGAATACCCGCTGACTCTGGAATGCAAAGTCCTCTATGTCCAGCCGCAGGAACTGGACCGGCTGCCGAAAGAGATCGTCGAAAGATTCTATCCCCAGAACGTTCCGGGAACCTTCCCGATGGCGAACCGCGACCCGCATACCACGTATATCGGGCAGATCGTCGACGCGTATATTATCGAGTAGCGCCGAGACGCCCGCGGCCCGGGGACGGGCCGACCAGGGCAATCCCGGCGACAGATTTTAAGGAACAGACAAAACGGTCTTCGTATGATCAACCAGCAGAAAGACGCGGCGCGCCAATTCGCGAACGACTGGAAAGACAAGGGCTACGAGAAGGGGGAATCCCAGGCGTTCTGGAACGCCCTACTGCGCGACATTTTCGGCGTCAGGAAGCCCGAGCAGTTCATTAAATACGAAGATCAGGTCCTGATGGACAAATCGACCGGGTTCATCGACGGGTACATTTCCTCGACGAGGGTCCTGATCGAGCAGAAGAGCCTTGACAAAGACCTCGCCAAACCGATCCGGCAGTCGGACGGCTCTTTTCTGACGCCGTTTCAGCAGGCGAAGCGCTATATCGTGGAGCTGCCGGTCGACCGCCATCCCCGCTGGGTGATCGTGTGCAATTTCCGACAGTTCCACATCTACGATATGAACCAGCCGCACGGCGAGCCGGAGATCATCTATCTGAAGGACCTGCCGAAGGATTACCACCGCCTTTCGTTCATCGTCGATCCGGCCGCCCTTCATCTGCAGAAGGAGATGCAGCTCTCGCTCGAGGCGGGGGAGATCGTCGGCAAGCTCTACGACGCGTTCGCGAAGCAGTATTTCAACATCGAAACCGACGCCGAGGAACAGAAGAGTCTGAACCAGCTGATTGTGCGGCTCGTCTTCTGCCTTTACGCCGAAGACGCCGATCTGTTCCGCAAAGATCAGTTTCACGACTACTTGGCCCGATACGCCGCGCCGCAGACGCGCGGCGCGCTGATCCGGCTTTTTGACGTCCTCGACCGGACCGACGAGGCGCGGGACCGCTATCTGGACCCCGAACTGGCGGCGTTCCCCTACGTCAACGGCGGGCTCTTTTCGAGCGAGATCGTCATTCCGCAGATTACCGACGAGATCCGCGGCCTTCTCCTGAACGAGGCGAGCGTCGAGTTCGACTGGTCGGGAATCTCGCCGACGATCTTCGGCGCCGTTTTCGAAAGCACCCTGAACCCCGAGACCCGCCGCTCGGGGGGGATGCACTACACGTCGGTCGAGAATATCCACAAGGTGATCGACCCGCTCTTTCTGGACGACCTGCGGGCGGAACTGGCGCAGATCAGACTCCTGCCGGCATCGAATCTGAAGAGAATCCAGAAGGAGGTCCGGCAGTTCCGGGAGAAGCTCGCGGGTCTGAAATTCCTCGACCCCGCC
>CACXFR010000267.1 GCA_902766935.1 uncultured Planctomycetota bacterium
CCGGCGCTCGACCAGCGTCTGACCGGCGACGTTCTCGAGGCGATCGAGGCGTGGCAGTCGGGGCATCTGGGGATTTGACGCGCGCGGCGCGGTTTCAGTCCGTCGAACAGACAGCGCGGGGAAACCTGATCGGTTCCCCCATTTTTTTGTTGGTTCCCCACCAAAATCCTCGGGTAAAATTTAGCGGGATTGTATTTTTTAGGCTATTGGGATCGGCGTAGCCGATCCCCTCCCATGAGGAGAAAGATCAGAGAGTTTTCGATATTTTCCCTGAAAGTCTTCGTTTTCACAGGAGCAACCACTATTCCCCCCTTCTGAAAGGGTGTTTTTCACAGAGGGTAAAGACATCTCAACCCACCGTGGTAAAATAGAGCATTCGAAAAACCACTTAACCACAGAAAGGCCGAGATGCATTTATCAAGTTGAATCAACCTTCTTATCAAATACAAGGGGTTCGTTTCTGAAGGAGATAAATTGATCCAGGAGGAACCCGGTGAGAAGCGAATAGAGGTTTGCTATCGTCCCCCGTAGGGGAAGCAAGGGGAGATGTCCGGAATGTGGACGATCTTGTCCGACCTATGATACGAGTAAGAAACCGAGGAATTTTGAATTCGTTCCAGTATTCATGATACCGATCTTCATCGTTCACCGTATGCGCCGAGTGGAATGTCCGGTTCACGGTGTTAAGACGGAACAAGTTCCTTGGAGTGATGGCAAGTCCGATATGTCGAATATCTATTCTCAGTTCCTTGGGAACTGGGCAAGACGATTAAGCTATTCCGAAGTAGCCCGTTATTTCCATTCGAGCTGCGGCAAGGTATTCCGCAGTGTTCAAAGTCTTGTTGAATAGGGCTTAGAACACCGTATATTAGAGGGGATCAAGTCGATTGGAGTCGATGAAATCTGTTATCGCATTGGGCGAACATTTATAACGTCGGTTTACCAGATCGATGAAGACCGAGTACGCTTGCTTCATATCTGTTTTGAGCGAAAGGTGAAATCGCTGATCAGCTTTTTCGCGATGCTGAATCGTGGCCGGGTAGGGATAACCAAATTGTCGAATGAAATCCAATAGGTTTGCTGCGACATGTGGCGTCCTTACTTGAATGCGATCGGTCAATGGTGTGGCAATGCAGTTCACATTCTTGATCGATTCCATATCAAGAAGCATCTGAACGAGGCAGTTGACCAAATCCGCCGGGATACTGCGGCACGCCTGAAAAGCATGGGTAAAGGTCAGGACCTTCAACTGCGTGGTTCCAAGTATTTGTTCTTGAAGAACGGAGAGCATTTATCGGCGGCCCAAACTCTCCGTCTGAATGACCTTTTGAAGATCAACCTTCCGATCGTGAAGGCCCATTTTTTGAAGGAAGACTTCGACCGTTTCTGGGAATACAGTAGTCCCAATTGGTCGGGTAAGTTTTGAAACAATGGTGTAGGCAGGCGAAGCGGAGTAAATTAAAACCGATGCAAAGATTCGTTCGAATGTTGAAAAATCATGAAGCATTACTCATGAATTGGTTCAAGAGCAGAGGTCTTTCCAGCGGTATTGTTGAGGGGCTCAATAACAAGGCCAAAACGGTCATGAAAAGAAGTTACGGATTTAGAACCGAAGAAGGCTTTAAAATAGCGTTAGATCAAACTCTCGGCAACCTGCCGGAACCGGAAGTTACCCACAGATTCTGGCGAGGAGGCAGATTTTATGAACATGAACCCCGAACCCGAACAGGTTTCCGATTGAGGCGTATTTTCTGCTTCGTGAAAATTTTTGAATCCAGGAATATGCGCCGCAGTTGTATGTTACCGGCCTAAGACGCGTTGCGTCATCCCCCTCACTCGCTGCCGAAAAGCACCATAAGGGCGTCGGCGTAGAGGGAAAGGCCGTGGGGGTTCGGGTGGTTGATGTTGTTGACCATCAGTGTGTTGTAAGGGATTCCCTGCCGCCAGAGCCGGCCGTAAAGGGTCGATGTCTCGGCAACCAGAATTCGATTCTCCTTCCCAAACTCGCGGATATATTCCGTATAGGGGCGCGGGTCGTCGTCAATATCATTCTGCGAGGCAAGTCCCATCCAGGTCGGGTGGATGTAGTGCGGTGTGTTAATAATCCATTCGGCACCGATCGCGTCGAAATCGGTTTTCAGTCTCGGGTAAATCGACTCCCACTGTGCGGACGCAAGACCCGCGTCGTTGACGAATTCCGAAATGATCAGGTCCGGTTTCTCATCCAGAACTTTTTTCTGATAGTTGTAGGCGGATCCTGCGGGTTCGGCCAGATAGTCGGCCGTGGTTCTCCCTCCCCACGCCTGAGTGACCATCTGGATTTTTGCTTTGGGGAACCGCTGGCGGAGCCGGTTCAGGAAAACGTTCTGCCAGCGCTGCGTCGGGTTGACATACGCGCCGACCGAAACGCTGTCGCCCCAAATGAGGATTTTCAGCGTTTCGCCGTTTTGCAGCTTTTCCCACGTCTTCGGCAGGAGGAACTTTGCGAGCGCCTGGTCGGGAATGTTCAGGGTGCCGTCGTCGAGGATCGGATAGAGGCTCTCTTCGGTGAGCCGGTTTTTCGTCTCGTAAGAAACGAAGATGTTCGCAACACGGGTCTGGCCGGTGCTGAGGCGCGGCTGCTCCGGATTGACGGCATGCGAAGTGCCGCGGATCAGGGAAAGGTCCCCGTTCTCGCAGACGATAGAATCGATTCGCATCGGAGTATATTGATACGAAACATAGACAGCGGTATTGGCGCCGATTCGCCCCCCTTCCCGCCGGCCGATGACGCCGTTAGCCTCGTCAACGACATAGTCGACACCGGGCGTCAGAGGGTCGCCGCCCGGCGTGAGCGAAACGGTCACACTGCCGGAAACGAGCTCGTTCTGGACAGTACATTCGGAAGCGCGGACACCTTCAAGAGGGGTGCCGCGGGTC
Source organism: uncultured Planctomycetota bacterium (assembly GCA_902766935.1). Lineage (GTDB taxonomy): Bacteria > Planctomycetota > Planctomycetia > Pirellulales > Thermoguttaceae > RUG695. The sequence goes on from CACXFR010000267.1 coordinate 2,920, forward strand.
CAGAGCAAGGCGGCGGTGTTAAAGACAACGATCGAATTGTATTTCTCGTTGGTCACCGTCACGGTTTCGGGAGGGTCAATGTCGAACGATTTTGTGATACCGTTGTAGCTGACGTCGATTTGCCATTTCCCGGTAATGATGATTTCTGCGGGATTTTCAATCGGCGAAGGAGCGGGTGCGGCATCCCAATCGAGAGGGTCAATTGTAAACGCAACGTGCCCCTGCCACGGGTAAAGGGCGGTCGGGCGCGAAACGGTGACGGCATACTCGTAGTCCCCCGGATCGGCGGGCATGTCTATAACACAACAGTCCGCATCGTCGGCAACGGTAAACGTGTAACTTTCGGAGAAGGAACTGCCGCTGACGGTGACAACGTCGCCCGATTTCAGAGGGCGGTCGGCACCGCCGATGTTTGAAAGGAGAACCGACCGGCCGTCGTAGACCAACCCAAGCGAGGTGACCACGGCCTGGTCACTTGACTGGAACCAGGCGCTCGAAAGATAGGAGAGGTCGCCGGGTCCGACGAACCCATCCCCGTCGATATCGCACGCGGGGTTCCAGGAAGCGGCGGCGGGATTTGAAAACCAGGCGGCGGATACGACCGCAAAATCTCCCGGTCCGACAAATCCGTCCCCGTCAATATCGACCGGACAGACGCAAAGCGAGGAAACCGCGCTCCAGTCCGAGTCGATATCGCCGCCGGAACCAACGGCACAGACGCGGTACCGCATAGAATCGCCGCAAACAAGGCCGCCGATCTCAGCGATGGTTTTGGATGTCTCGAGTGTCTGCCACGACGCGC